>NZ_JAVDDS010000049.1 GCF_030848475.1 Herbivorax alkaliphila | reverse complement strand
ATAATTATATATACTTAAAATGGATATACGTACTCATTGTCAGGTTTTTCTGTATGCTCTACTGAATGTGCCACAATAACAGGCATTGGTTGGTCCCTAAAAGTTATTTGCTCCACTGTTCCAATAACTTTAACCCACTCGGCATCTTCGAATTGTGATGCATTTTCATATCGGCACAAAAACCCTCCTGGCTGCATATCAGCTGCACAGCAAGTCATTATAAAACGTGCTGGAACAAATTCACTTTCATTAAAATCGTCCATTCTAAAAACAAAACCTACAACCTCAATTTCTTTTCCTATATACCTTCTTTGATTAATATATAACTCATCATACCAATACATGAAGCTTTGGTCATCCATTATTATTTTTCCATCTTGAAGCATTATATTCTGTTGTTTTGAGTTCGTACTTTCTGAATACTCTTTATTTACCTCCACCTCATTATCACCAGAACCTGCGCCTGCATGAGTAGACATTTGAAAACTGTGCAAAGAGTTAGTCTCTATGGTTCCACCTGGAATAAGAAAAGCCATTAAAAGGGGAATGAAAAATATTAAATAATTTAACTTATTAGGCTTTTGTCTTCTTACAGGCCTAAAAATATCTTTTAAAAAAAATATTGATATTAATATCTTAGCTATTGATGCATATATAATATATGTTACATACCTTGGATTAACGTAAAATATATAATTTTCATTAAAAACAGATATGAGGAAAAATGCTGCAAACCCCAGCAAAATTAGACTTTTTAAAATTGCATCAACGTTAATTTCATAATACTTTAAAATTCTCATATTGCACCACCCACTAAAATAGTAATAAAGTAAAAATAGTTATGATAGAAAAAGAAAGTGCTAAAATAGTAATAAGTAGTTCAATTACAAATCTCTTTTTAAAAGTCCCCAGTAGCAAAAATACATTTTTAATATCAATCATTGCTCCCATTACCATAAATCCCATAACAGAACTCATAGGAAAATGATTTGTAAAACTCCTCGCTATAAAAGCATCGGAAGTTGAACATATTGATAAAAAGAATGCGGCTCCCATCATTATCATTATTGAGCCCAACCCTTCTGAACTTATCCTCTCTAATATGCCATGAGGAAGATAAGTCTGAGCTAGAACGGACAAAAAGGCACCAACAATTAAAAACCTTCCAACCATCAAAAATTCTGAACCTGCATGATTAAAAATCAAATAAATTTTGTTAAAAACACTTTTATTTTTTATATTCTTAACGTTACATGCTTCACATCCACACCATTTATTATTTATTTTATCTAAAAGTACATTATCTCTTTGTCCAAATATTAAGGTTATAATTCCTACCGAAACTGCCACTGTAATTCCAATAATCACCCTATAGATAGCAATTCTTGGATTGCCTGGAAAAGCATACAATGTTGATGCTATAACAACTGGATCTACAATAGGTGCCGCCAGCAAAAAGGTAACTGCACAATAAATAGGAACACCCTTTTTTACAAGTTTACCTGCTATAGGTATTATAGCACAATCACATATAGGAAAAAATACTCCTGCTATAATAGAAACAAAGAATGCTAAAAAAGGATTTTTGGGAAATACTTTAAAAATAAGCTCTTCTGGAACAAGAACCTGAAAAATTGCTGATATAAATACACCTATCAAAATAAAGGGAAATGCCTGCATAAGTATGCTTATGAATACTGTGCTAAAAGCCTGATATCTTGACAAATCTAAATTTGATAAATCCAGCACTTCTCCTTTTATAAGGGAGAATACAACATATCCAATTATAAACATGGTAAATGCTAAAAAAAGTTTATCAAATTTAGTTTTAGGAAAATCAGTTAACCTGTTGAAAGATTCACAAACTAATTTATTATTAGATTCTTTAGTCTTAACACATTTAAAAATTTTTGCAGATTTATTTAAAGTCTTCAAAGACTTTTTTATACCCTCTAACTTTTCATGTGAAAATTTATCTGTCTTGTTAAGAACAATAGTATCGCTCTGAGAAATTTGCTGGGTAAACATAGCCCCCATATTATTTATAAATATTTCAAAAGTATTAACGTCAATTACATGAATAATTTTGTCTAACAAACAATGCTTTCTAAGAATAGAATAGTCTAGTGAATCTAATAAAAGCTGTATATTCCATGTGCCATTATATTCAATGATAATACGATCAGGAGATTGATTTTTTATTACTTCCATCAATAATTTATCATTAATGCTTTCTTCATTGCTACATTTAGTTACATATATATTACTGTCATGCTTGTCTATCTCAATTTCTCCATTTTCACATTGAATAATGACTATTTTTTCTTTTAAATATTTGCTTTCTTTAATTAGCCCATTTATATAAGTTGTTTTACCAGAGTCTAAAAACCCGGTTATAATATCAATTTGTGTTTTCATATTTTTCCCCATCCACATATAAAAAACTGATTTTACCTTAAACTCGACTCCACCATCTTCTATAAATGATGATATAACTTTAACTTAAGATAAATTAAAGCCCTAACCTTTAGATTTAGCTTTAGATAGTTCAGTTAATACCAAATAACTTTTCCAGCTCAATTTTGTTAAGATTTTTACCAATAAAGCACACTCTGCCTGTATAATCAGCATCGCTATCTCTAAATTGATATTCTCCAGGAACAAAGTCAAACTCTATCCATTTTTTGTCTTTAAGGCTTTGAATTATACCCTTTCCCCTTAATATAATACCATAAATCTTTTCATTTTTTAAGTCTTCTAAAATATTATCAAGTTGAATTTTTTCAAACCTTCTTGGAGTTTCTATTCCCCAAACCTCAAAAACTTCATTTGCGCTATGATTATCCCCGCACCCACAACCTTCATTATGAGAGTGATTTTTTGAGCTATTACAATTGCACGATTTACCATGTACATGTTTTTTTAATACTATTTTTTTAGGCTCAATTAATTTTTTCTCTAAAGAAATGCTCATGTCTTTTTCTGCTACTGCTATTATATTATCTGCTTTAATTTCATCCCATGGTGTAGTCACTATATTTGCCTCTTTGTTTATTTTTCTAATAGAAGCCACAGCATCTTCAATCTTTTCTAGTTGAACTTTTTGAGTTCTGCTTAAAACAACTGTTTTTGCATTTTTGATTTGGTTTTTATAGAATTCACTAAAGTTAGTAATATACATATCATATTTATTAACATCTACCACTGTTATTGTCATATTGGGCTCTAGTAATTTT
Source organism: Herbivorax alkaliphila (assembly GCF_030848475.1). Classification (GTDB taxonomy): domain Bacteria; phylum Bacillota; class Clostridia; order Acetivibrionales; family Acetivibrionaceae; genus Herbivorax. The sequence goes on along the minus strand of NZ_JAVDDS010000049.1, from coordinate 22,642 downwards.
TCAAGATTTTTAGAACTACATGCTTTTATGACTTCTGATAATTTCCCGACTCCCGATGGTTCAATAATTATTCTTTCAGGTTTAAATTTTTCTATCACCTCAGATATAGACTTCTCAAAGTCTCCTACCAAGCTACAGCAAATACATCCTGAATTTATCTCTTTTATTTCTATTCCTGATTTTTTAAGTAAGGTTCCATCTATTCCTATTTCTCCAAATTCATTTTCTATAATTACAAGTTTTTCAGTGTTTAGTTTTTCTTCTAAAAGCTTTTTTATTAGAGTTGTCTTGCCTGCCCCTAAAAATCCAGATATTATATCCACTTTGACTTTCATAAATAGCATTCCTTTCTAAATCCTTTTGTATTTTAATGTATCTATTTATATAATACCTTTATTTTTATGACATATCAAATAAATCTTAAGAGGTGGATGTATATAATAACCTTGCAATAATTGGTGTGGAACTTTATATTTCTAAAATGCGTCTGTATTAATATAAAAATTATTAAAAAGTTTACGGAGGCTAAAAAATGATTAAAAGAAAAGATTTTTTATCAATTATCATAGTTGCAGTAATGTTGTTGCTAGTTTGGCAGACCTACAAAAATACTAACAATTTGAACAATCAAATATCTCGTCTGCAAAGTGAATTATCTGGCGTACGCTCTCAATTGTCTAATGAGGTATCAAGTATCCGGGGTACAGTTCAAGAAATGAGGAATGATACTAGGTGGTGGACTCCTGGTAATTATGAGATTAAGAAATTTAATGAAGAAGAAACCTTAATAAAATTAGATTGGATACTAAATGAATACAAAACAGGAAGTAATGTTTATTTAAATTATAGAAAGCTAGATAAAGATGACTTTCACCAAGTAGAAGCAACGGATATGGGGAATGGTTATTTTTCTGCTGTTTTTTCTACTTCTGTACCTAAAGAGCCTGTATGGGATATTTATTTAAGCAAAACTACATCTGACCATGGTAGAAATCAGGCTGATAGACATATTGCTAAGGTAGAAGAGTCAAAAGAAGTATATTATTCAGATAACAATCTTAGACATCAATACTATATATCTACAGAACACGAAGGAACTCTTCGAACAGGAGAACTTCATAACATATATTTATCAAGCTCAAACTTAGGCTTATTTAATCCTCTGCACGCTAATGTACGCATTGGAGAAAACGATATATTTATAAATTTTATTGAAATTCAATCTCAAGTTAATCCAAAATATAAAGTACAGGAAGTTTTTTTAGAAGCCAGAGACTTTAATAATGAAGAACTTAAAAACTGGCAGCTTAATAAAATTGATTCTTCAGGAAAAAACAAATTTCAATTAAACGCAACTGATATAGAAAATGCAAAAGATTATGAAAGCCTATTTTTAGTTGTAAATTATAACGATGATTTTAGCTCTGAAAAAGAGGTAACAGGTTTAGAAATGTGGTAGATGTTTGTTATAAAGATTATTTCCTTTTTCATTTACTTCCATATGTACGAATTCATTTTTTATGGCAATGCTCAATTCATCACCCTTTTGAAATAAACTTAAATGATTTTTATCTACAAAAGGCATTTTAATCAATTTAAGAGAATAAAAATAAGTAATTGTAATTAATAATAAGAATGTGAACTGTTTAGCAAAAGCTGAACAATAGAGCTTCAATTTGAAGCCCACTCCACTTGAAGTTTAGAAGGTAACTCCACCTGTAAAATATGAAGTTTTAGAGTTATATAAATTGGTTGATAAATCATTCTATTAATATATGAGGTGATGGCTAATGAAATGGTTCATTTCGAGTATAATATTTACAATAGTAATTGGTACAATATAACGCCTTTATAGACGTAAATTATAATTTCTACTCTTTATTACACTTGCATTCACAATCGTTAGTTTTTTCTCGTTGACATCTTCCATCATATGTTTTAGATGCAATTTCAATAGTCTTTTCACCAACAAATTTCAAAAGAGAACGATTAACTGCATAATGTGTATAATAACCTCTCTTTTCCCCAGAAACTAAACCAATCTTTCTTAGTACCTGCAAATGTTGTGAAACAGCAGGTTTTGATATTTGAAGATTCTTTGCTAAACCACCGACACAAAGATCATGTTTTAACAATATATTTATAATTTTAAACCTTGATTCATCTGATATTGCTTTTAATATTTCATAATAATGCTTTATCTCCATTTAAAACCATCTCCCTAAAAAATCATATCAAAGCCATTTTAATTTACTAAAAATAATTTGTCAATAGCTAATTTAAATAAGTTTTTGCTAATTTAAATTACACTATTAAGTAATGGATTTAATATATTATAAATATAATTTTAATATTGACTTATTCATTTTGTTGTATTATTATTTGTTTTAGTGGTGTCTTAATCAAATTAAGAAAATATCTTTTGTGAAATTGTACAAGTAATTGTAAATATTCAGTTAGGAAGGGTGGCTTTAAGTTGAATATTATTGAAGTTTCAAAACTTTCAAAAGAATATAATGGTTTTAAAGCTGTTAAAAAGATTGATTTTAATGTACATAAAGGAGAAATCTTTGGCTTTTTAGGTCCTAATGGTGCAGGAAAAACTTCAACTATCAATATGCTCACAGGACTTGCAAAACCAACAGAAGGTTCAATAGTGATATCAGGAATTGACGGTATTAAAAACACAAAAAAGGTACAGGGAAAAATCGGTATTGTTCCTGATGAAAGTAACTTATATGATGAAATGAGTGGTTTTGATAATTTAGTTTTTTGTGCTTCCCTTTATGGGATAGATAAAACAACTCGAGAGACACGGGCAAAAGAACTACTTAAACAATTTAGCCTTTCCGATACTGGAAATCGCCCATTTAAAGCATATTCAAAAGGTATGAAACGCAAACTTACTATTGCCGCCGGTATTATTCATAATCCTGAAATACTTTTTCTTGACGAACCTACCACTGGCATTGACGTAGAAAGTGCAAGACAAATAAGAAAGCTCATTCAAACACTTAACCAAAATGGCACAACTATTTTTCTTACCACCCATTACATTGAAGATGCTGAAAGACTTTGTCATCGAATTGGCTTTATTGTTGACGGCAAAGTAATCAAAGTTAGTGACAAACAATCTCTCATGATGAATTCTGAGAAGGAGCATATTTTAGAATTTGCAACAGATAAAGATTGTACACCATTAAAAGAGGTTATTGTAAATACTTTTCCTGAACTCACTATTAGAAGTATTTCAAAAGAAAATATCAAAATTTCATCTAAAAGACAAATTTCATTAATGCCAATTATTGATTTATTTGAAAAACACGGTGTAGAAGTCTATGAAGCAAAACGATTAAGACCTTCGCTTGAAGAAATCTTTCTAAAAATAACCGGGTTAGAAATTGAAAAGCTAAAAAAAGAGAAGGAGAGTAAAAAATGAAAAATACAACTGCTTTTTGGAATATCTTAAAAAAAGACATGAAAAACTATTATCTTAAGCCACCTAATATTAGCTGGGGCATTATATTTCCAATTTCATGGACTCTGATGTTTTTTATGAGATCAGAAGCAGATGTTGATATTCGTTCTATATTACCTGGGGTCATAGCTCTATCAATCCTGTTTGGTACAACATCTATGCTTGCAGTAACTATTACTTTTGAAAGAAAAAGTCGATCATTTGAACGTTTATTATTGTCTCCAATCTCATTAAATCTATTAATGCTTGCAAAAACTACAGGAGCAATTCTTTTTGGAATTGCAAATGCCTTTGTTCCAGTTATTTTAGCCTCATTTATTGTAGATTTATCAGGTACAAATTGGTTACTGGTTTTAGTTAGTATTATACTTATTGCAATTACCTCTACTTTTTTGGGACTTTTTATTGCGGTCTCTGTAAGTGAGGTATTTGAGGCACAGACATTTTCAAATTTTTTCAGATTTCCTATGATGTTTTTGTGTGGATTGTTTATTCCAATTAGTAATCTTCCAACTATTATTCAACCACTTTCATACATATTGCCACTTACTTACGGTGCTGACCTTTTAAAAGGTGCAATAAATGGAGATTATACAATTGCCTCCTGGAGCAGCTTACTTGTCCTTATTACATTTGGCATGGTGTTATTTGCCATAAGCACACACAACATTAAAAAGAAATGGATTTATTAGAGTTCTTTCAGTTAAGCTCGCTATGCCATAAGAAACAAGAAATTGGTTACATTTATCATAGTATATCCAGCGGGAGATGTTATAATATAATTGACATCATCAGAGTCTTCATGTTTTGTTGCACCTCCTGATAAAAATTCCACATTCCAGCGGGCAATAAATTTATAAAGTTCATTTTCGGGAAATAGCTGGTTCAGTTTCAAAAATACTCCTCCCCATACTGCATCCCAAAAGTGAACCCATGAATTATACCAAGTATTGGCACTGTATGTTTCTGGTATTATTCTTTTTATAAATCCAGTATAGTTTCCTTCATCATCAACTGACATAATATCATTTACTTAAATTAGTATTCATTTCAAGTATCATTCCTTCCTTGTGCTACATGCACAAGGAAGGAATGAAAATAATTTTTAAATCTTGCAAATCAAATGACCTTCCTAAATAATTAATTTCATTTTTCCTTAGGAAACTCAGATATGATATCTAATACATATCTACTCATATAAACATAATCTATACTGTCAATAATACCATTACCGTCAACATCCCCAGCCTTCAAGCCATTTTCACAAGGAAACTCATCTATAATCTCTAACAAATATCTTGTTAATAAAACACAGTCTGTTGAATCCACCACCCCATCGCCATTTAAATCTCCTAAAATATATTCTGAAGGTGTTGGAGTTACTAAAGGTGGCTCATCTCCTGAAGGATTTTTCCAAATACTTGGACACCGTTTTTGTATATAGGGATATTTTCTGTTTTTGAATAAGCATCGGTTATTTCCTTTGCGGAAAAATCATTGGAAGAATCCCAAAGATTATTTTCGTAAAAGTTTACAGCAAATTGCACATAAGTTCTTGCATACAATTCATCATCAGGAAAAGTTACCTCAACATAATAAATATTTTCATCCTCTTCCCAAGGCTTAAGTTCAGATATTTGAGCCTTAGCTGGTGAGCTATATATGTCTGTTGTGAATTTTGAGATATCTATTTCTTCACTGGCATACTCTGATAGGTCAACAAAATATTTAAATGATAATCCACTTTCATATTGGGGTGGCGATGTAATTATATTATACATATTAATGTCAATAGTAATTCCAGTTGAAGTTTCTTCATATATTTTTGCTTCAGTGTAGTATTGTGGTGGTTCAGCTTCTATCTTCAGGAAATTGATCTTATACGATTTTGCCAGTAATCAAGATGGTCTTCAGCAATTTCTTTATACATTGGATTAGGAGAAAGTGTAGCAAGTTTTATAAACACACCAGTTAAAACATAATCCCAACACTGAGTCCAGTGGTCACTAAACATATTGCCTTCGGTAATGTTTTTTTCAACCATTAACGATTCAACATTGTCCATATATTTCTGTTCATCTGTGGCAACATAAAGCCAGATAGATCCCCACATGAGTTCATCTAAATAGTCGCTGGGTCGATAGTAGGTCTGTCCCTTACTGTTCCCTCTATATGTCATTCCAAATTCGTAAAGATCTTTAGCATAGGAAAGACATTTTTCTGCATATTCTAAGTCTCTGTCCTTGTAATTTAAGTACATTAGTGCCAATGCTGCAGCTGCATTACCAGCTACATCTGAACCAGGGTCTTCTGGAGTTGCTCTTATAAATCTTCAGGTGGAGTTGAGTCTCCACCTAAAGCCTCAATGTTTAGCTTTAACTAAACGAGTTCACTCTAAGACTCTGCTTTCTACAATGGGATGTTTTCTTATAAGGTTCAGGCGGAGTAGAATCCCCACCTAAACCTCCGATATTTAGCAAAGCTAAACGAGTTAACCTTAAGGCTCTATACCATATACTTTATATCCATTGTAATAGCATATTATTTTATCATTTTCAATAAAGTTATGGGGACTACTGTTGTCAAAAGAATAGTCATTTCCTTGATTAAAACTTTGACTCCAGTTTTCATCTCTTACATTGAAGTTAAACTCTGCAAACTCTGTAGGTGCTATTGCTCCAGATTCTTCTGAAAACCCAATCTCAATGTAAGTATGTCCATTTGCGTCTTCTTTAAATTCAACAGTCAAATTATCAATTCCAAATGAAGCCCAGTATTTTTCAACTATATCATCAAGTTCACTATCTTTTGTATAATAATACCTTAAAGTAAGTTTTGATAGGTCAATTCCATATTGGTCTTCATTTAAAAGCCTTACATTTAAGCTTATTGAATTTGATATAATATCAGGTTTTTGCTGATTTTGAAGAACTTTTATGTCTATTAAATCTTCTGGAGCATCTTTAGGTAAAGGCTCTTCACCCCATATAAGACTATTGTTACTATATATTGTAATTCTTTCATTTTCAATAAATGAACTTGCATTTTGGTCAAAAGAATGATCATTGTGTTGGTTAAAAGTAGACCAATCATTTGCATTAAAACCAAACAATACATTAACTGACTCACCTGGTTCTAAATATCCTGCCTGTTCATTAAAGGCTATTTCCACATATTGATTTGAATTTACTCTTTCAGCGCTTATCATCACTGAAGATAATTGCACATTATCTTCTCCACCCTGACAATTTGTCCAGTACACAATTAGATTGCTATCTACACCAGTTTCATGCATTAGCCAGTACCTTGCTTTAACTTCAGAAAGATTGATTGGTTCATTACTAGTATTAATTATTTGGATTTCTGGTTGAATATGCTCACTATATTGATCACCCAAATTATATTTATACAATAATTTCATATCTTCAATTATTGGAGTTACTGGATCAGATATTTCTATAATACTTAAAAATCTTTCTTGTGGTATAACCATCCTTGAAATATTCTCATTAGACCATTCAAGTTTTATATTACCATTTCCCACAACCTTTTGAAATTCAATAACTATATCATTCATAACTCCAGCTATAAGCTCCACATCAGCAGTAAATTCACTAATTCCACTAGAAGTTACACTATTAATAACAAGGTCGTTATTAATCCAAACTTTTACGCCACCATCTGTTGTAACATAAAAAGTATGGGTTCCTGAATGTTCTGTTTGAAGCTTTCCTGTCCATCTTACAGAATTACAGTCATCATCAATCATTTTGACTCCATCATCACCAAAATCAATTGTTTTGTCAATCAAAGCCATTTTTAAATCTGTGAAAACAGTATCTGTAAAATATTCTCCCAAAAGTCCTCTTAAGTGATTTTCATATCCTTCATCTTTAAACTGATAACTTCTCAATAATGTCTCATATATTTTGTTGTCTTTTTGATAAAGAAGTTTGTACTCTATTTCTGTACCTGAACTAATAGCACCCATATTATATTCCCATACTGAGTCTTTCTTTTCAAATATGCCCTCTCCAATATGGGTACCATCTAAATTGTAAATGATTTTTACATTTTGAGGTACAAATTCTTCTCCTTCTTCAACACATGTAAATGATTCGTTGGTTATTCTGAAAATAACATTTCCACTGTTAGCTTCCCTTACAACTTCATTATCAAAAGATACATCTCTAAACTCACTTTTTCTATATTGAAGAGTGTAAGTATCAGTTGTTATTTCAAAAGAGTCTCCATATTTTAGTGCTAAAGTTATAAATGATCCTTCTTCTAAAACTCCAACATTTGCTCTAAAAACATTATCTTCTCTTACCATTGGAATGCTGTTGCCCTCATATATTAGTTCCATAAATGATGGACTAAAACTATTATTAACTTTAACTGCAACATTTACTTCATCACTAGTAAAACTACCTTCAAGTGATATATCAAATAGTGTTTCGTTAGTTAACCAGTCAGGCATTTTTAACAAATAATCAAATGTATCTGTTTCGTATTCAATTCCATTTCTAGTATAGATGTACTTGTAAGTTAGCAAAGTGTCTTCTGGAAGTATTTCAAAGCTATACCACCATGTATTTTCATCTCTATTAAGATTTAAACCTTCTACTGACTGTCCATTAATTTTTAAAGTCTCAAGTGAAACATCCTCTATATTTTTATCTTCTTTTCCTTCAAACCACAAATCAACTGTTCTATCAGGATTTACAGTAATACCTCTAGAATAATCTTCACTTGAATGTTCAGGCTCAACAACATATACCTTAAATGTATCTTCTGTATATCCATTGTTGTTCCATCCCCTTAGACTAACTCTGTAAACACCTAGCTCTGCTTCATTTAATACTGAAACTGTAACATTATCATCCTCTGTAAAAGCATCAACAAATATGCTGTCAGAAACTGCTTCAAGTCCTGTAATATTTTGATTATCAGCTCCTCCAAAATTAAATGGTAGTGTAACAGTCTCACCAGGATATAGTATTATAGAATCTCTTGAAGGGATAATCCTGAAGCCATATTTTAATATGTATAAATTCACACTGTTAGATTGACTGTCATTATCTGTGATTACATTTAATTCTCCTGAAGCAACTCCATCAGGAATTGATGCTTGTATTTTTGAATTATCATAACTTTCAATGATAAGTTCTGTTCCATTAAGTTCTAATGAACCACTTTCACCAAAGCCTTCTCCATATACAATTATTCTTTCTTCTGTATAAGCTGAAGTTTTAGAAAGTGACTGTATAAATGGATTAATATAACTATCTGTAACATTAATATCAAGTGTTCCAAGCTCTAAATCTTCTGAATTTATTTTTAAATTATACTCACCTAAAGCTTCACCTTCTGGAACATTTACAGTTATTTTAACAACTTGTCCGTCCATAGCACTTGTCTTGTCGAAAGAAACTTCCCATCCTTGTGGTACGTTCTCAAGACTTAAATCAACATAGCCTAAGTATCCTTCCTGGGCATTTATAGCTATGTAAAAATCACTGCTTTCTCCCGGGTTAATATTTCCAGTAGTTTTATACTCTGTAATGGAAACTGATGGCTCTACAATAGCAACATAGAAAACATTTTCTGTGTTGTCAAAACTATCACTGTTGCCTAAAACTTTAATTTTGTAAAGACCAGGAGAAAGACCTGCAGGAATATCAACTGTCAATACATATTTACTACTTTCATCTCTTACAATTGAAAGAGGTTCATATGAGTTTTCAACCGTTTTTAAAAATACCCTAGCGTTTTGTAAGTTACTTCCGTAAATTCTTATTCTTCCACCTGACATTGAATTAATTGTTTCGTAATATCCATCTATTTCATCGAATTCTTCATTGTCAATAATGGTTTCAGGATAAATCTCTACTAGCTCTTGCCATAATTTTTGAATTGTATTGTAATCAGGATTTTCTTCACTTATTACAATTCCAGGATATATGGCACCTTTTATGTCTATTTCTGCATTTGGAATATCATATCTTACTTCAAAAGTTATTTCCTGTGCATTTTTAGGATCCCCCATATTTACAACTTTAAGAGTCACTTCATTATTGTTTTGTAGTTCATATAAGATAGGTTGATCAATAATTTCATTAAAAATCGTGTTAAATTTGAACGTTTCACCTTTTGAAATATTAATCTTGTCATTTTCAAAAATAAGCGTTACAAGATTATCTTCTTCTAACATAGGAACTGAAATTATTTCAATCAATGCATAATCATAAGCTGTTCCTGTTTCTTTTGTTCCTATTGTTTCTAATGTTATTTCATCTAGTTCATCAGAAACATAAGCATCTGTTATTATGTTATAAGGTTGTAGCTCTTCCTTTATAACAACTTCAACAATGTCAGATTCAGGACCATAAACGTATATTGGCTCATAGTATGTACTATCTTCATGATAAACATATGGCTTAACACTTAATTCAATATGTAAGTCTTCTTTTGTTTTATTTCCAAATTCATCAATTATAATTTGTCTTTCAAAACCTGGAATTCTTACATATTTTAAATTACCAACATTTATTTCTGATGTATAACTCTCTTCTCCATCAATATCATATGTTAAAGATATAATATATCCTTTTGATGGATTTGTTGGAATATCTTCGAATTCAACTGCTAATCCATATCCTGATACAGTATCTTTTGAAATATCTCCTTCATAATCGTATACATTTGAAATGTTATTTTCATAACTGTAAACAAGAACATTTACATTTTCCACTTTAACCATTTCGTCAAGATTCTCTATTTCAATTATTTCATCTGATATAATCCTTACAAAATCAACACTATCTTCATCCATATCCCACTCTAGATGAGATAGTATTCTATATTTTCCACCTGGCACTTTAGAAGTATCAATTGAAATAGTATAAGAGCCATCTTCTAGTACTGAAATTGTTTCACTTACTAAGTATTCAAATCCAATTTGCTCACCTTCTTCTCCATCAATTATCTCGGCAAGAAATACAGATAGATTACTTTCTTCTTCCGGAGCATTTGACACATTAATATCCACATTATTTCCTGAGACATTTCCATGACTTAATTCTGTTGGGTGATCTTTTGCAAGTAGTACAACCTCATGATCATTACCTGAAATATTTATAGTCCATTGTGTTCCCTCATATTCGTCAGGGTTTAGTACAGCACCTAAGAATAATTCATCACATAAAGAGTACTCAATATTATCATTATCAAGTTTAAGTATTTCTCCATTTGGCGCAATTATTTCGATTGAAGGAACATATAATAATTCATCTTCTGTTTTATGAAAAATTGCAAATACAATTCTCTCTTTTTCACCTTCAATATTAAAAGTCCTTTCCATATTATTATTGTTTTGCGTTCCACTACCTTCATCTAGAGCAGAAAATACAGGTTCAAATTCAGACATTGCAAGTACAATTCCCATTTCTTGATTCTGTGCTTCTAAATGATCAAGTGGATTATAAATGTTATAATTAGAACGAAGTTTTATACCTCCCGTTCCAGCAAAGGCAGAGACCCTTCCAAGTACTGGAATCCTCACTGAACCTTGAACACCTTTTTTATTGTTTGTAAAAAGTCCAAACTTTGCTTCAATTTCTCCAAACCATCTATCTTTTCTAGGTATTTTTAAAAATCTTCTATTAGTTATTTGACCTCTTGGAATCTTAACGCTAACACTTCCATCTCCACTTATTGAAGGTCTATCGTTAACTTTAAATACATAAAAGTTAACATTACCTTCAACAAATACTATTCGTATTGTAGCATCCGCTGCAAATATGCTGCTTGCATATGCTGCATTTACCTGACCTGATACTAGACCTTCTAAAATTGTAGCGTTACCTTGAAAAGCCAAATCCCAGTCTTTCAGTTCAACCCATATTGTAGCATCTGCACTTAAAATGCTTCCTCCAGTGGCATCAACAACTCCAATTCCTAATTCTGCAAGTCTCCAGTCCTCTCCAAACATTCCTCTGTAATCCATAGGAAATCCACTTGGAACTGTTCCTGCCCCATACAAACCACCTTTGATGCTTTTTAATTCCAATCCTGTACTACCTAAAGGTATTGGTTTATTAAGAGTTAATTCAAAGTTTGCACTTTGTACTCTGTTATTAAAAAATGTTGCATTTTCCTGAAATCTTATTCCACAGCTCATTCCACCCATTCCAGGAAGAGTTACATGTCCACTTCCCCCATAGTATCTATCATTGCCATGTTTTCCAAACTCAACCATTAAGTCTTCTAATTCCATTCCTCCTATAGAAAAACTAGGAAGTTTAATTGCTCCTCCATCTATATGAATATCTCCATCTCTTGTTATAGATACTCCATCAACTCTTTGAGAAAGTGAACCAAAAACACTCACTTCTGCATCTAGAAATTTTATTCTGCCATCTTCTAATGAAGGATTTCTCAAAGTAAATTTACATCCAGCAACCTCATATTCAAAAGATTCTTCTGCCTCAATACCATCGTATGTTACATTTCCATTATGATCTATAGAAAGATTGCTAACAATTATAGTTCTTTTTAAAAATTTAAAACTTGCAGATCCAAAAGTAATTTTGGCTTTTCCACTTTCCCAGTTAACACTTATACCTGTTGCATTAGCCTCAAAACCACTTCCTATATTTATGTCAAAAGAAGCATTGTCACTTGACCCTTCAAAGCTTATTATTCTAGCATTTGAAGCGTCTATTTTTAATGTAGCATCAAGTGAGACATTTGAAAATTCCAGTGTTGTAGATACTGTAAAAATATCATTTCCGTTTTCTTTTTCATATTCAAGACCTTGTGCAACGACACTTAATTGATCGCCAAACATAGGTAATTCCGTGTTCAAATTATTTATACTAAATGTATTTAATGAACCTTCATTAAAAACTATTGTAACAGGATACTCACCGTTAAGGTTTGCAAAATCAAGTTCTACCTCTGCATCCTCTACGCCTATGCTGTATGAATTTTCAGTTTTTCCAAACTGCAAAGTTCCATCTGTAAATTTAATTCTTCCATCTAAAATTTCTTTTTCACGAATAGGAACACTAATAGTAAAATCCTCAAGCTGACCATTTACAACTTTAAGTTCCTCTATATCTGCTTCGAATTCTCTGAAAATTCCGTCTCCTAGGTTTTTTACAACTCCATCAGTGAAGGTAATTGTAGAATCATCTTCACTGATTTGAAAATTAATTTCTCCATCAGTAGTAATACCAATTACCCAATCACCAAAAGCATTCTTTTGACCACCTGTACGAAGGGATGCATTTAAAGTATTGAGAATTCCGTCTTCATTAAGACTTATTAGCTCAGGATGCAATGTGACATCTATAAAATCTGAAATTGCAAATACTGCATTAACAAATTCAAGTTCTAAATTTTCTTCGTACAAAATATTTAAAAATGCACTTGGACCATGTTCTCCTGAAATTACATCTAAATTGACAAGATTTATATCAGTAATGTCAATTGTTGCATCGAGACTTATATTCCCATGTGTATCTATTGAAAAATTATTCACTCCAGCCTCTTTGGAATCAAATAGTTCTGGCAAAACAACACTGCCACTAAATACAAATTCCCATATTTCATCTTTTTGTAAATTTATACTTGAATCTTTTTTAATTTGGATTCCATTAAACATGTCTATGTTCTCATTTAATTTTATAGGAGAATCCATTTCCAATTCAGTAATGCTGTCAAATATATTTTCTGTAATTGTTTTATCTATTTTTAAAGACGTAATCTCTGTGTACTTTCCACTAAGTCCACTAATAGGGAAACTTTCGCTGATTGTTAAAGTACAGTTTTCCACATGATATCCATTTTGGTCTATTGATATATTGTCAAAAGAAATGTTGGCTAAATCCTTTAAATTAATATCAAAACTTCCTTCAAGTTTTACATCATTAATGCTCAAATCATTACTATCTAAATTATATGAAATACTTCCCCTTATATCCCCTTCACCGCTAATGAATGAATTTTCAGGCATATCTATACTTTTTTCTATCTCAACTGTTATTTCATTATTCATTATTTTAAAGGAGCTTACCCCAAAATCAATATCATGGCTATCTAAAATATTAAAGCCTAAAAAGTCAGAAGTTTCAAACAAGCTAAATTCCTCTAATGATTTAAACTTTAATCCATTACTTAAAAAACTAAAAGAGAAGTTCTCTTGGATTTGGTTAATATTATAGACATTGTTTGCTATTTCTATTTCTGCATCTTCAAATGTTACATCTAGCTTATTGTCTCCAAATCCTATAATACTTAAATCACTAATGGTAATCTTTGCATTGTTAGATACTTCCAAAATTGCATCCCCTTGAAATTTAGCTTCTCCATTTCCATTTTCATATGTAAGGGTCAAAAGTGAATTATTTGAAAGGCTAAAGCCAGCAAGATTAATTGCTCCTGCTGGAAAAGACCCGTTAAATGATTTTATCTCACCATTTTCAAATTCTGCACTAAGATCTATCCATTCTTCGTCTGCAGTAATTGATATCCCCATAGGACTTTGGATTTTAATATCTACAAATTCTTGTTTAGTCACATTGTAAGAACCATTGACTGTAAAATCACAAATTGTTAGTGAGACTTCCAAAACACTTTCTACTGATGTAATTTCATCTTTGTTAAAATTGTAAATATTAGATACTTTTTTATTTCCAGCATTATCTTTTATTTCTAGATTAAGTGAATATTCTTTGTTATTATCTAAGCCTTCAAATGTATAATTAACAGTTGAAATATCATCAAGTATTACTTTAGTCTCAGACGAGTCTGACTTATCAGTAAGAATTATAGTTATTTCTTTTACTCCTGAAAGGTCATCCACTATTTCATGCCAATTGAAAGTAGCATTAAATTCGTCTTCTTCTATGATTGTTTCAAGAGATACTTCTTTGTCATAATCTCCCTGATCTCCCTCAGGCTTTTCGAAAAACTCGCTGAAATATGGTGGTGTGTTATCTACTAGAAGGTTTCTTGTAGCAATACCAATATTTCCTGCTTTGTCCTCTGCTAAGAGTTCAAAGATATATTCACCTTCATCTATATCTTTCCCAAAACTTAATGCCTCATTGGATAATTCACCTGTATGTATAACCTCATCATTTATACGTATTTCGTACTTGTATTCATTTAACCCTGAATTATCAGACACTGACCACTCTACTACAGCCTGTCCACTTAACCAACTATCTTCATTTTTATCACCTTCATATGTAAATTCTATTACTGGTGGTGTTGTATCTACTCTAAATCTGTAAGAATTAAGCTGTCCTTCTTTTTCTGTTACACTTGTAAACCATGATTTTAAAAGATATGATTGATTTTTTTCACTATCTTGAAGGTTTTCTATTGAAAGCTCATAATAGTATATGTTATCTTCTTCCATTCTATCACTTAACTGAAAATCAACATCTTCTATTTTAGTTTCTGAACCTTCTTCTAATTCATATAACTCCCAATTCAAAACATCAATAATGTCTATATCATCATTTTGAGATACCTCTATTCTAAATTCTGGATTATTACTACTATCTGCTTTAAAGTTATTACTTACTTCCTGGTGAGTGTCACTAATTACATTAGGCTCTGATGGTATGTAATTTTTATAAATGATATGGAAATCAGCCACTTCCGTAAAACTTTCATCAGATCCCTTAGCTTGAAAACTAATACAATATGTTCCAGATTGGGCATCTTCATCAAATTCAATAATAGCATATTGCTCTCCATCTCCATCTTGAGCCTCAACAGCACCAGGCAATGTAAATAAATAATCTTGCCTTGTTTGAAGATCGTCTGTTAAGTAGTACATCCAAAAATCCATTATGTTTGAATTATCTTCAATGTCAGGGATTATTTTTGCTCTTTGAGTGGTTATTACATAGCCCTCATCTGTTTTATCTATAAGAGTTTCATTTCCGTCATCATCAATTTCATATATTTCTTTAATGTCTTTAATACTTATGGGTTGATTAGGTTCAGAAATATCTTTAAGGCTCATACGTGTAAATGAGATTTCTGTATCTGGACTTATCTCCTCTCCGCCTATATAAAAAACCACTTCCACATTTTCCCAATTAGTACCAACTGGGAAATTAGTCCCTTCAGTTCTTATAAGACCTTCAGAAATTTCAACTGGATCTGATTCTAAATGCTCCTCACCATCAGCAATGCTTCTAATATAGTAATAAATAGTACAGTCTTGATTAGACTTTAATGTATTACCAAATCTATATCTTCGTCCTTCTTCTAGAGTAAAACCTTCATTGCTTGTTCCTCTATTGCGAAATTGAATAGAGCTTTCCTCACTTCCTCCTTTTTCTATTTTTACTTTTAGTCCATTTTCTATTTCTTCAAACTCAGCCGACGCATCTGAATCAGAACAAACCACAAGTTCCCAATCGCCTAACATATCTTCAGCAAAAATTGTTGACGCAGATGTTGATACTATAAATACAAAAACAAATGCAAATAAAAATTTTTTTAACATCTAATTCCTCCTAATATTTTTTTGTTATATTGCCAATATCTCCTTAAGAGCTTATTATATTAAAACTTTAAGTCTCTTGTAAATAAACGTTTGTCACTATTTTAGCTTTAATTTATATGACAATTCGCATTTTTTATGTAGCTTTATTTATAAAAAACCACTTATTATATAAAGATAATACTTTGACTATAAGGTATTTAAATGTTAAACTTAATCATAGAAAACAAATTAGATTTAGTTTTTAATAATGCTTACTTGGGTGCATAAAAATGAATTTCAATTTTATTATATTGGTTTTACATATACTAAGTCTTACAATATGTCTTGGGAGTACATTTTATTTAATTACGCATGCAAGAAAAACAATATTAATTTATTGTTTTTTATGGCTTCAAGGAATTATTTTAGTTTGGACATCTGGACAATTATTTGAAATTTATACTTTATCTATTACTGCTAAATGGGCACTAAATGCTTTTCAATACATAGGCATTTCTCTTATTGGTCTATGCTGGTTGACTTTTTCACTAGTTTACTCTGACTATAGTTTTAACAAAAAATCGAAATTTCTTTATAAAATTCTTTTTATTTTTCCAGTAATTTTTTACTTTTTACTGCTTACAAATAACTATCACCATTTATTTTACAAAGAATTTCATATGGATTATAAAGTATATGGATTGTTTTTCTGGTTTAATTTAATATTCAACCAACTATTGGTAACTATTGGAACATTAGTGATTATAAAATATTCTTTAAAAACTTTTAGACAGTCAAAAAAGGAGCTATCTTTTATAGTTTTTGCAACAATGATACCACAAACAGCCAATATTTTTACTGTATTTTTAAATATTAATATTGATCTTACTCCTTTGGCTTTCTCTCTTTGTTTGTTATTATTTATATTTGCTACATATAAATATAATTTCATAAATATTGTGCCTGAAGCTTTTCGCAGCATTGTAAAAAACATGTCTGAGTCAATAGTTGTATTGGATTCTCTAAACAGAATAGTTATTTATAATGATTCATTTGAAAAAAACTTTAAAAATATATTTAATTTGAAATCTTCAACACAAATATCAGCTTTCATTGAAGGTTTAAAAATTTATGCTGACAACGACTCCGAGTCTTTTACAAATGCATTAATGAACAAAAAGACTTTTTCTTTTAATGGTAAAATTAAAATTTCACATTCTACTACAAAATATTTCTTAGTAAATATTAATCCTGTAAAAGATATTGGAAAACATATAGTAGGAAGAGTAATTTCTTTTACAGATGTAACCTATGACACTATCCTATTAGAAGAAATAAGTATTAAAAATAAAGAATTGTTAAATTTAAATTTGCAACTAGAAGCATTCGCACATACAACAGAAGAATTGGCTATTGCAAATGAAAGAAATCGATTTGCAAAGGACATGCACGATAGCTTAGGACATAGCTTTTCTGCACTTCTTACCCTTATGAAAGTCTCAAAAATAATGTATAAAAAGGATTTTGATGAAGGCGAGAGTAATCTTGATGAAGCTATAAAAGTAGCTTCAGAAGGAGTTAAAGAGCTTAGACGTTCAATTAAAGGACTTATGCCTTCAAAATTTGAAAATGACAATTTGACAAGTTCACTTAAAAGTCTTACCCTCTCATTTAATACACCAAACTTAAATATTAATTTTGTCTCTAAAGGCACTGAACCTAAGATTAATTCATTAGTCTCCATTGCCTTATTTAGATGTTGCCAGGAATCCCTTACAAATGCTTTAAAACACAGTAATGCTGACTTTATAAATGTAACTTTAATATTTAACGTTAACAATATAATTTTAAAGGTAAAAGATAATGGGTCTGGTTGTGAAAAGATAAATAAAGGATTTGGCTTAATAGCAATTGAACAGAGAATAAATGAGTTAAAAGGAAATTTAATTATAAAATCAAGTAAAAATAAAGGTTTTTTAATATTGATTAAAATCCCTGTATAAAATAACTCTGGAGATGATTTAATGATTAATGTTTTAATAGTAGATGACTGTAATATTATCAGAAATGGTTTAAAATTAATAATTGAACAGGATAAAGAAATTAAAATAGTGGGACTTGCTACAAACGGAAATAAGGCAATAGAGCTTTCAAAAAAACTAAAACCTGATATTATTTTAATGGACATTAATATGCCTTTATGTAATGGCATTGAAGCAACAAAGCTAATAAAATCTTCAAATAAAAATATAAAAATTATTATGCTTACTGTTTTTGAAGACTCTACTTCAATTCATGATTCATTAAAAAATGGTGCTGATGGATATATTTTAAAAGATATCAGCAATGAAGATATTATAGGCGTAATCAAAAATACAGTAAAAGGTTTTAATATTATGCCAAATGAAGTTTTTAACAATATTTTTTCATTAACTTCTAACGATATATCAAACCTTCATTTAAGCCTCACAAAAAGAGAGTACCAAATATTTATGCTTATTGCTAAAGGTATGAACAACAGTCAAATTGCTGAAAAGCTTTATATAAGTAATGGAACTGTAAGAAATATAATTTCAAAAATAAAATCTAAGCTTAATGTAAAAGATCGTACTCAAATTGCAGTTTATGCAGTTAAAAACAATCTTATTTAAAAATATTAATTACTTATATACCCTTATAGCACTTCATAGAATTATCTCTCTGACTCTCTTTCCATTTTCTCTAAATATATTCTACGATATTTATAATATATTTTTTCGTGAGATGGATTCACAGTTCCCTGATCGCTAGGGCTTCTAAAATATGACATATAATAGCGTGTTTCATTATCCTTAGCATGCATTTGCCAAGCAAGGACCATTCCAGAAATTTCATATTCTGTTTGTAGCAATATATTCTTTCTATAATAAACAGCTATATTACGCCTTTTCATATTTGCTCTATTTATAAACTCTATTGCCTTTGGTGAAGCTTTCATTCTAGTTGTCTCTTCGTTAAATCCTTTTAAAATTACATAACCTTAATTATACTCATCAACAGTTATAGACTTATAATCCCCACGGGAAATTGCACATCCTACCATATACCCAACAACTATAGATTCTTCTCTTTCAAAAGCAGTTATAGTAATTGAGGCAATTACTATAACTAGGACTAAAAATATTAATATACGCTGACTTTTTGGCAATTTTAAAGACAAATTCTTTAATTTAACTATTGTAAATAATATTTTAAATAGAGTTATTAAATAAACAATCATTAATGCTATCATAATAATTAATAATACTTGCCAGGATATTTTAATATCAGAAAACTCAATACCATATATTTTAGGCCAACCAAAATCACCGTCGTAAAAAGCGACAATACAAGGCTCTGATATCTTTAAAATAGTTACGAAAAAATAGCCGTTACTAGATTAATAAACAAAAACTTTTTCATAATTATAGCCCCTTCTTAAATTACTTATTTTCAAATAAGTAATTTAAATTCATATAGTTTATCTTATTCTAAGACTCCACCTTCTATAAGGTGGAGTTGAGTCTCCACCTGAAGCCTCGACGTTTAGCTTTAGCTAAACGATTTCAATAAAAAAAGTGGTAGAATTAAAACCAATCCTACCACTTTGCTTACCTACCTTAGTTTGTTTGTGGAAATTCATTTATTATCTCTAAAAGATATCTTGTTAATAATACACAATCATCAGAATTTATCACACCATCACCGTTTACATCTGCAGCAATTAGTGCATCACCAGTTAATTCAGTTGAACCTAAAATATGCCTTCTCAATAATGTATAGTCTGTGCTGTCTATATTGCCATCACCATTAATATCCCCAAGAAGCACGGTAGAAGTATCATCATCACTATCATCTTTATATTCTAAAAATATTTCTGCCAATTCAGGATCTCTAAAACTTCTTTCATTTCTTGAATAATGAGTACCATTATCCCAAAGCATAGGACAGTATCCCATATCGTAGGCAACTTGAGTAACCATTGAAATATAACGTCTTACACTTTCAGGATCTTTATTTTCTATGTAACAGCCATATTCCCCTATAACTACAGGATAACCATTGTCAGAAAACTTTTTCATTTTCTCCATATCCATTACAAGCTGATTAATTTCTTCTTCTGTTCCCCAAGTGTATGCAGCCTCACCCCAGTCAGCATCCTCAGTAAGAATTGTAAAAGTAGAAGGATTGTAATAATGTACCTTAATTATTAATCTATCACTAATAGTGTCATTAGGCATTCTAAATGCATCATCAATTGTAAGGTCAATATCCGTTGCATATCCTGCAATTAAAAGACAGCGTGATGCATTGTTCCCTCCAGATTCTCTAACAATATCAACAAACTCCTGATTCATGTCATTGAGTATATTATATGCACGTGTTTTATCTCCTTCCCCACTCCATCTGTTCCAGACATCATCCCAGACGCCTTCTTCATTAAGAGATTCAAACATCAGGTTGTGTGGATAATCTTTGAAATGGTTGCTTATTTGAGTCCAAATAGAAGTGTATTTTTTCATAGATTCATCATACTCAGTTGAAAACTTTTCAAACCAACCTCCATCCCAATGAATATTAACAACAGCATACATATCATTGTTTGAGCAATAATCTACCACTTCTTCTACTCTATTCATTAGTTCTTCATTTATAGTATAATCATCTTCAATAAGATTTGACCAAGCCACTGGAATTCTAACCGAACTAAAGCCTGCATCTTTTATACCATCAATCATTTCCTGTGTTGTAATTGGATTTCCCCATGCTGTTTCATAGTCTCTTACAGAGTTTCCATTAATCCAATCACCACAAGCCTCTAATGTGTTTCCCAGATTCCAACCAATTCCCATATCATCAACTGTTTCACTGGCTGTTTTTTCATCAAATACAGATGATGCACCTAAAATACTTGGCATAACAAATGATGTTGCTAAAAGTGTCATTAGCGACAATATTGCCACTATTTTTTTCAAGCTCTTCCGACATTTCATAATTAATACCCTCCCAATAATGTTTGAAATTTATATTATATAATTTAGTACACTAATTCGAAAAACCAGAGTATTTTAATGTGTACATCTAATTAAAAAAATGTATGAACCCCTAAAAGTTAGTTTTAGAAAGTTGTGACAATTTAAAATATATGATATAATTTCGCTAAAGTTAAAAATTCATATAACTATAAACTCAAATTTTATATTCAATTCTTAAAAAATACATTTTAGAAATAACAAGTGAAATACCTGTACGCAACAAATTAGATGTAGCTGATTTTAATTTAGATGGCAAAGTTGACATTACTGATCTTACCATATTAAAAAGGTATTTGTTAGGGCTTATAGACGAACTCCCTTTAACTTTTGACAGTGGAAAGTCATAGTTATGCAAATATTACTATGACAAATTAAATGGAGGATAACTATAACTAAAGATTCTCCTGCCATTGATAACACTATAAAATTTAAAGACATAGCAGACTATGAATGGGCTAAAAATCAAATAAATACCCTTGCATCTAAAGGCATAATCAACGGAACATCAACTAATACTTATAGCCCTAGTGAAAAAATAAAAAGGGCAGATGCAGTTGTACTAATAATAAAGGCTTTGGGATTAGAAGCGGATTTTTATGAAAATTTTTCAGATGTTTCAAAGGAAAAATATTATTATGAAGCTGTGGGAATTGCAAAAAAGCTCAACATTATATCTGGGGTTGGAGATAATAAATTCAATCCTGAAACTCCTATAAAGAGACAGGATTTGATGGTAATTGTACACAATGCACTTAAAACTGCTGGCTTAACTATTGAAGATAGCAATACATCAGAATTAGAAAAATTTAAGGGTGCTTCTGATATTTCTGACTATGCCATAGAGAGTATAGCTTCCCTAGTTAAAGAAGAAATAATAACAGGAAATGCTAATAAAGAACTTTCTCCTTTGAAAAACATAACAAGAGCAGAAACCGCTGCAATAATTTATAAAATACATTAATCTGACGAAATATCTGTTTTTGTAATTACAGAAAATTACAAAGCCCCAGTTTTTTGTGAAAAAATTATGCACAACAATGATTTTTTTCTCTAACTTGTTTTGTTAAAAACTCCTTTAAATCTTTTTTCGTGTTCAAGCAACCATTTTTTTCTCCACAATCCCCCTGCATATCCAGTCAGCTCTCCTTTTGCACTTATAACTCTATGACATGGAACTATTATGCATATTTTATTTTTATTATTCGCATTTCCCACTGCCCTAAAAGCATTATCTTTACCTATATTACAAGCAATTTTTTTGTACGAAGAAACTTCTCCAAAACCTATATTAAATAATTCTTCCCATACTTTTTTTTGAAAATCAGTCCCCTCAAAATGCATTTTGCATCTAAAATAACATCTTTTCCCCTCAAAATATTCTTTTAATTCTTTTTTACATTTTTCTATTTCTTCTGAATAGCAAGGAATATTAACTTTTTTATCAGTAAACAAAATAGAAAAAACTTCTTTTTTTGTTCCTTTAATTTCAAGCAATCCTATAGGAGAATCAATGTAATCAATACAAAAATCTTTTATTTTATGCATATTTGCAAACCAACTCCTTTTCATGATAAATATTTGACATTCTCCTCTCCC
>NZ_JAVDDS010000048.1 GCF_030848475.1 Herbivorax alkaliphila | reverse complement strand
TTAACCTATTAAGTGCTGTACAGCGATTAAATAAAGAAGATATTAATGATATTGTTAAGCAAGTAATAAAAATATGTGTTAATTAAAAAATAAATTCAAACTTGAATTTATTCCCCAGACTATGTAATAAACGTATAATCTACAAAGAGTTCTATTCTTTTAAAGTAAGTCTAAAATAAGCAAGCAACAAAAAACAATATAAAGAACTCTATGGATTGATGACCTTATCTAATGAGATTAGAGATGAAATTTCAGAACTGTAGAGCTCTAGTAGTAGTTATTTGATTTTAGAATTGGATTATTTATACTCAATCAAAAATACTAATAATGTTTTGCCCATAAGTGTTGATTTGTAATTACTGAAACAAAGAACTTTTAAGGTAGACAAGACTTATAGCAAAGAAGCTGAATAAATATATTACCACCCCTTTAAGTGGAAAGGAGACACATCGTTACTGAAAAGAGACCTCTTCCCTGTTTTTCAGTTTTGTTGCATCCTATCAATAAGTAATATATAATGTTTGTATTAAATTTATTTATAGGGATGATGATATGAGAGTTGGTATTGGGCAGGACAGCCATAAATTTGATTTTAATGATGAATCCAAAAAACTTGTTTTAGGTGGAGTTGTTTTTGAAGACCACCCTCCATTAAAAGGCAACAGCGATGCAGATGTTATACTCCACGCTATAACTAACGCTATTTCGGGAGTTACCTGTGTTAATATATTAGGAAAGATAAGTGATGAGATTTGTCTTGAAAAGGGTATTAAAGACAGTCGCGTCTATCTTAAGGAATCTCTAAAATATTTAGATGGCAAGAAAATTGTACATATATCAATTTCTATAGAATGTCTAACGCCAAAAATAAGTCCTAAAATTCCCGAAATAAGAAGCAGTCTTTCTAGCATCCTCTCAATACCTGAGAATTGCATAGGAATAACTGCAACTACAGGAGAAGGTTTAACAATGTTTGGGCAGGGTAAAGGCATACAGGCTTTTTGTTGTGCAACCATTGAGTAATACTATTTTGCTGGAATATTAATATAAATAGTTGTCCCTTTTCCTTCGCTGCTTTCAATTTTCATTGAGCCATTAAATTTATGTCTTATTATATAATAAGACATGTAAACACCAATCCCTGTGCCTTTTTTTCCTTTTGTTGTTATAACATTTTTTAAAAGTTTTTTTCGTATATTTTCAGGTATTCCACTGCCATAATCAGTTATTTTGAACTTTACCATATCATCTTCTTTGTCTATCAATATGTCAATCTTTCCAGCATCACCCTTATATGACTCAATTGAATTGGAAATAAAATTGTTCATAGCTTGAACAAGCTCATTTATATCTCCTTTTATTTGAAATGTTTTATCCATTTTTATATTTATTCTACAAGAGGATTTTTTTAATACATATCCCATAAGTATTTCTACTCTCTTCATCATATCTTCAATTGTAAAACTTTCATTTTCAGAACTGTTTCTTTTAGCTGCCTGATCTTTAACTGTCGTTATAATATCTGATATATACGAACAATATGGCTTTGATTTTAAAATATAGTCTCGCATCTCACGTGCTATTTCATAATGATCTTCATCTGTAACATCACCATCTCCTATAGATCTCTCATACTCATCTACAAGCTCTTTTAACGCTTCTAAACTTCCCGATATAGACATTACAGGAGTTTTCAAGTTGTGAACCACCCCTGCTGTAACCTCTCCTAAATGGGCTAATCTTTCCCTTTCTAGAATTACATCATCTTTTAATTTATATTCTTTTTTAAACTGGATAATTACAAACATAATAACAGCTCCTAAGGCAATAAAGACTATAGGAGTTAATATTTTATTATTCAAAATAAATAAAGTTAAAAAAACGTCTTTTAAGATAATTTGCAGGAAAATCATAAGGTATCCTCCAAGTTGTAGTATATACTATATTCTATATTAAAGCTAAAATTCCTCTTTTATTAATTGATAAGCTCAACTATTGTTGTATTACAGCCTTTGCAAATGTCAAATCTTCTCTTGTTGTTATTTTGATATTATCATAACTGCCTTTAACAATTCGAGTTTTAACTCCCATCATCTCTGTAAGACTTGTATCATCAGTAGATGTAATATTTTCTTTGTTTGCTTTTTCATGGGCTTTCATAATTGTATCATATAAAAAGACTTGTGGAGTCTGAATTGACCAGAGTGTTTTTCTATCGTATGTCTTTTCTACAAAGCCATCATACGCCGACTTTATTGTATCCTTTACAGGAACAGCTGCTGTTACAGCTCCAAATTTTAATACTTCCTCAATGGAATTTTTAATTATTTCATCATTGACAAAAGGTCTTGCTCCATCATGTATCACCACAATATCAGATTGTTTACTCACTTCCATAAGACCCTTAAATACTGAGTTTTGCCTTTCTGCTCCCCCAGTTACCAGATGTTTAATTTTTTTAAAATCAAATTTATCAATAATATTTTCTTTACAATAAAACATTTCATCTTTACTTACCACTAAAATAATTTCATTTATAATATCGTTCTCCTCAAATACACTAAGAGTTCTAGCAAGAACAGGTTTTTCACCAATGCAAACATATTGTTTGTTTATATCCATGTTCATTCTAGTACCTTTGCCTCCTGCAACCACAACTACACTTACAAAAGATTTATTTTTTTTCATATAAACTCTCCCATTTTTATCTTAAAATACAGTATCTCCAATTATAATATTACATAAAAAAAGCTGTTTTGAAAACAGCTTTTTTATATATAGTATTATAAAACTTTAATGATTTAAAAATCCATCAATAATATTTTCAATTTCAAAAGGATCCATATTCTTTACCAATACAAGTTCACTTATCAAAATTTGTTTTGCACTGCTGAGCATTTTTTTCTCGCCTGTAGAAAGCCCTTTTTCTCTATCTCTTTGCATTAAAGCATTTACAACTTCAACAACGTCATAAATATTTCCGCTTTTTATTTTGTCCATATTTTCCCTATACCTCTTATTCCAGTTACCACCTTCCATGTCGCTCTTATTCCCAAGCATCATGAAAACTTTGTCTGCATCTGTCTCACTTATTATTTCTCTAATTCCTATATGCCTTACGTTTTCAGTTGGAATTAGCACCCTCATTTCACCTATTGGGATTTTTACAACATAATAATTTTTCCTGTTTCCCAAGATTTCCTTTTCTTCAATTGACTCTATAACACCTGCACCGTGCAT
This sequence comes from Herbivorax alkaliphila, assembly GCF_030848475.1. Taxonomy (GTDB): domain Bacteria; phylum Bacillota; class Clostridia; order Acetivibrionales; family Acetivibrionaceae; genus Herbivorax. The sequence continues at coordinate 23,006 of NZ_JAVDDS010000048.1, read as the reverse complement.
AGGATACACAATCTTGTCACCAATATTATACATATAAAACTCCTCCACAAACATGAAAACATAATTATTTTTTATTATTAAAATTTTTTAAAATTATACTTTAACAAGGCATATCAAAATTACATTTATATGAAAAAGAACTGCTAAAATTAAATGCCGTTAATGATTTCTATAATTTAAGTATACTACAAGGAGAAATGAATGTCAAAAACTTTTTATTTTAGCATTTGATTAAGGCTGTGTCAACGGTAATTTTAACCTTTTATAAGGTATAAAAAAAAATTTTAGAATAAATAAGATTAATAATATACCTTAACAAGGTATAGACCCTCTGGCACTGCTGTCTTCCCAGCCCTTTTCCTATCAAGTCCCTCTATTATATCCTTTATGTTTTCAGGTTTGATTTTTCCCATTCCAACATCAATTAATGTTCCTGTAATAATACGAACCATATTGTACAAAAACCCATCACCTGCTATCTCCAAGCTTATTATGTCATCATTTTTATCAAGAGATATGTAGGTAATTGTTCTTATCGAAGATTTAACACTGCTTCCACTTGCTTTGAATGCAGAAAAATCATGAGTCCCCATAAAAAAAGCTGTTGCCCTTTTCATATCTTCAAAATTTAGATTATAAGAAATATGCCAAGCTCTATCTCTTAAAATAGCTGAAGGAAATTTTGAATTGTATATTAGATATCTGTACATTTTACCCTGTACATTAAATCTTGCATGAAAATCCATTTCTACTCTTTCTGATTTCTTTATTACTATGTCCTTAGGAAGCATACTGTTTAAAGCATAAGAAAACTTTTGTGCTGGAATATTTGAGCTTGTTTTAAAATTAGCAACTTGTTCATATGCGTGAACTTTAGAATCAGTTCTTCCAGATCCATTTAATGTAACTTCTTCCCCTGTAAGAGTCTTTATAGTATCTTTCAGTATTCCCTGAATTGTGTCTGCATTTTTTTGTATCTGCCACCCATGATAATTAGTTCCATCATACTCTATTATAAGTTTTATATTTTTCATATTACATTCCTCTTTCAACTATAAAGAGGACACCTATGAATGTGCCCCCTTTATATTGTCCTAATACTTTACATTCCAAGCATTGCTGCCCCCACAATTCCAGCAGCATTTCCCATTTGTGCAGTCTTTATTTGTGTTTGAGGTAGTCCTTCCTGGCTGTAGACTCCTTTTTTCACAATATCTTTTAGAGGATCTAGTAGGTAATCACCTTCTTTACAAACTCCCCCTCCAATAACTAAAACTTCTGGCATAAAGATATTTATAACGTTTATAATGCCCTCTGCAATATATCTAATGTACCGCTCAACAACCATTTTTCCTGTTTTATCGCCAAGCTTTGCAGCATCAAATGCAGTTTTAGCATCAACTTTATACATATCTCCATCAACAAGTTTATTTATAATTGAGTCTGGATTTTGCTCTGCTGCCTTTTTTGTCTGCCTTATCAATGCAGTTGCTGCTGCATAGGTCTCCCAGCATCCCTTTCTGCCACAGGTACACTGTTCTCCATCCATTTCTATAACTGTATGACCTATTTCTGCCCCAGCGTAATTAAATCCACTATAAGCTTTACCATCAATTATTATTCCGCTTCCAATACCTGTTCCTAATGTAATTGTGACAGAGCATTTTGTACCCTTTGCTGCACCTGCTACACTCTCTGCTAAAGCTGCACAATTAGCATCATTGTCTACAAAAACAGGTAAATCTAAATATTCTTGCATTTCTTTTCTTATTGGAACATTTCTAAAATTTAAATTGTTGTTGTACACAATAATACCATTTTTGCAGTCCGGTGTTCCAGGGCTTCCAATTCCAATGCTCTTAATCTCATCCATTGACACTCCAGATTTTTTGATAACTTCTGAAGTTAACATAGCCATATCCTTTATAATTTCCTGATATGGTCTTTCCTTTTGAGTAGGCACACTATCTTTACAGATAATAGTACCACCATCTGAACTAACCAGTCCTGATGCAATATTTGTTCCCCCAAGATCAATTCCTACGAAATACATTTCTTTCCTCCCAAATATTATTTCTATATTGAATGCAACAAATATTAAATATTTTGCACCCAATAGTTTTTAAGTAAATGCCTAGAAATGCCTTAAAAATAAACTCCTATCCTCAAAGACAAAATCTCGATGATTCAGCGAGTTTTAGACGATGAGAATGGGATGTTATATCTTAGCAATTACTTAGCAAAAACATATTATGATAAAAACTCAAAACAACATGTACACTATCTATTAAGTTTTTTATGACTTCATAATATTTAAATCTTTGCAAAACATTTTGATAATTAATAATATACCCTCTATAAATTCAGATGATTATAAAACCTATTATACTAGTATTTTAAGAAATTGTACATATAATAGTACAATTTCAAATGATAAAACAAAAAATAAAATTCTCAAATCAGCTGTCCCTACCTTTAGTTGCTTCATTCTAACCCTTTTATCACCTCCTCTATAACACCTTGTTTCCATTGCTAAGGAGAGTTCATCTGCTCTTTTAAATGTATTCATAAATAGAGGAACCATTACAGGAATATAATTTTTTACTTTCTCTATTATATTACCTGTTTCAAAATCAGCTCCCCTTGATGCCTGAGCCTTTATTATCCTGTTTGTCTCATCTAAAAGTACAGGTACAAATCTTAATGCAATAGATGTAATCATTGCTAAATCGTGTACCGGAACGCCTATACGCTTTAATGGACTACAAATTTTTTCTATACCATCTGTAAGAGTTGTTGGCGTAGTAGTAAGAGGTAATAAAGACATACCTGCCACAAGAAGCAAAATTCTAAACGCAAGCTTTAAGCCTCTGTCCAATCCCTCAAGGGTTATTTCAACAAACCAATATTCAAACAATACTCTTCCTGGTGTAAAAAAAATATTAATTAAGGCTGTAAAAACAACAATAAATATAACAGGTTTCAGTCCCTTTAAAGTATACAACACTGGAATTTTAGAGCACTTTATTGCAAATAAAATTAAACAGGCAAGAATGATAAAAGCCATATATGAATTTGTAAGTAATATGGTAATCATAAGTGATGCTGCCAAAACAATTTTAATTCTCGGGTCAATTTTGTGTAACAGGGAACTACCTGGATAATATCTTCCCAACGTTATATCCCTAAGCATTTATCTTCTCTCCCTATACGATTTCTTCTTACTTTTCTAAAAAATTTTTAAGCTCTTTCTTTGCTTCTTTCACAGTAAGTATATTTTCCTTTAAATCAGGAATAATCTCTTTTAACCTCTCCATAAAATGTGTAATTTCAGGCACATCAAGCCCTATGCTTTTAAGTTCTTTAGTGTAGTTAAAAATTTCCTTTGCCCAGCCATCCATTTTTATTTTACCTCTGTCCATCACAATAACTCTATCTGCAAATCTTATTACCTCTTCCATAGAATGAGAAACCAAAATAACAGTTAAATTTCTACTCTTAAAAAATTTTAATATCAGCTTAAAAAACATATCTCTTCCCCTTGCATCTAAGCCAGCAAATGGTTCATCCAACACAAGTATTTTAGGTTCTAGCACTAAAACACCTGCCATTGCAACTAATTTTTTCTGACCCCATGAAAGCTCAAAAGGAGATTTATATAAAATTTCATCGTCAATACCTAAATAATCTGCAAATTCCTTAACTTTTTCATCTATTAACTTTTTATCCCTGCCGCTTTTTTTTAGTCCATATGCTATATCATCATATACCGTATCTTCAAAAAGTTGATGCTCCGGATTTTGAAACAAAATACCCACACTGTTTTTTACTGTTGCGTTATTTCCATCAATTATGACTTCTCCCAATGAAGGTTTTAAAATACCTTTTAAATGTTGAATTAATGTTGATTTCCCCGAACCAGTATGGCCAATTATCCCTACAAACTCTCCATCTTCAATAGTAAGACTTATTTCATCAAGAGCCTTTTTTTCAAAAATTGTACCCCTCATGTAAATATGCGTTAATTTGTTTATTTGTATTGACATTACTCCTCCAAGATGCTTTTAAATTATTATATATTGATTATAGCATTAGATATTAAAAACTTACAACATACTGTGAAGCAGAACATATTAGTGAACTCGTTTAGCTAAAGCTAAACATTGAGTCTTCAGGTAAATTCTTAGAATAAGATAAAAGTGAAGAAAAATAACCTAATATATACACCCATATGTACAAACTCATTGGTTTAATTATCAACTCTTATGGTATAATAAACAAATATACACTATCTTTTAGAGGAGAATTATACATGAATCACTATTACTCAAAAAATCCCGACATTAAACATGATTTGGGTAAAATAAACTACAAGGTAAATGACCACTTGATAGAACTAATAACAGATGCAGGAGTTTTCTCTAAAAACAAAGTTGATTTTGGAAGCGATTTATTGATAAAGTCAGTTCCGCCTTTTAAAGGCACAGCTTTAGATATAGGATGTGGATATGGAATTTTAGGAATATCTTTAGCACTTTTAAATTCTGAATCTTTTATTTCTATGATTGATATAAATAGCAGGGCAATTGATTTGACCTTAAAAAACATTAAATTAAACAATGTAAAGAATGCCTCTGCCTTTTTAAGTGATGGATTTTTAAATGTATCAGATAAATTTGACCTTATTGTAACTAATCCACCTATACGAACTGGAAAAAAAGTAATATATCCTATTTATGAAAGCAGCATTAATTTTTTAAACACTGGAGGCTCAATTTATCTTGTAGTACAAAAAAAACAGGGTGCACTATCGACCATTGAAAAACTCAATTCTATATATGGTAATTGTGAAGTTATAGCTAAAGATAAGGGATATTGGATAATCAAGAGCACAAAATCTTCTTAAAAGCTTTTATACCATCTTCTATTGTTAAAACATTTTGGGTTTTTATATAGCCTTCTTGGGCTAACTCATAAAACAACTGGGTAATTTGCGGAACATCTAGCCCAGCTTTTTTTATATCATCAACTTTAGTCAATATATCCTGTGGTTTTCCGTCCATTTGTATTTTTCCTCTATTAAAAAGCAAAATTCTATCTGCCCAAATTGCCTCTTGCATATGATGAGTTATATGAATTATAGTAATTCCTTCTTCTCTATTCAACTTCTTTATAATAGATATTACATCATTTCTCCCTAAAGGATCTAACATGGAAGTTGCTTCATCTAAAACTATACATTCAGGCTTCATTGCAAGAACTCCGGCTATTGCAACTTTTTGTTTTTCTCCTTGAGATAAATTTTGTATACATACTTCAGAATATTTTTGCAATTGTACATCTTCCAAAGCCTTTTTGACTCTTTTGACTATTTCCTTCCTTGAAAGCCCCAAGTTTTCAGGACCAAAGGCCACATCTTCTTCTACGGAAGTTGCAACTATTTGATTATCGGGGTTTTGAAAGACCATTCCTATAGATTGCCTTATTTCCCATAACTGGCTTTCATCTGTAGTTTTAGCTCCATTTATATAAACACTGCCTTTTGTAGGAAAAAGAATAGCATTTAAAAGTTTTGCAAATGTAGATTTTCCTGAACCATTTCTGCCTATTACAGATATAAATTCACCTTTATCTATTTTTACATTTACATTGTGTATTGCAGGTTTATTTGGCTTGTATTCATATTTAGCATTTTCTATTTGTATAAACATATTATCCATTTATTTAATCCTTAACATCAATAAAGTCTATTATACTAGGTGCATGTTACATGCTCTAAGCTGTGCAATTTTAGTTTCTGAAATATCAGTTCTTCACCTTTAATATATAGACCTTATTATACTACTTAAGGGATCAAGTTGACAATAATAGTCTACCTGACCCCTGTCTGTTTAAAATTTTTTGAATTTATACTAATTCTAAAATAACCACTTCAGCAGCGTCGCCTCTTCTAGGCCCAATTCTGTAAAGTCTTGTGTAACCACCGCTTACATCTTTGTACTTAGGTGCAATTTCATCAAATAACTTATTTGTAAGGTTTACTTGTTTTCCATCGTTGTCTTTTGTTCTATATAGCCAATTCATAGCTTTTCTTCTTGCATTAAGTCTTGATGGATTATCTACCGTTACCATATCAGTTTTTAATTCTCTTTCAACAACATCATATTCACGATCATTTTTTGACTTCTTTGAAGTTGTAATTTTATTTTCCTTTGCATCTAATTTAACAGCACTCATCTTTCCCTGTTTAGATGTATAGTTGTCACATTCTTTTACAGCACTTGATATAAGCTTTTCTGCAATATTCTTAACTTCCTTGGCTCTTGCCTCAGTCGTCTTAATTTTTCCATTTTCAAAAAGGGACGTCACCAAACCTTTAAGCATTGCTCTTCTTTGATCTGTAGCACGCCCTAACTTTCTTTGTGCTGGCATCTTTATACCTCCTTTACCTTAAAATCTAAAGGTTTAACTACTCTTATTACTTCACCTTAAAAACAGCCTAAATCCTATTCGTCACTTGGTGCAAGTTCAAGACCTAATGCCTTCATCTTATTTAAAACCTCTTCTAGTGATTTTCTTCCTAAGTTTCTAACCTTCATCATGTCTTCTTCTGTCCTGTTTGTAAGATCCTCAACAGTGTTAATTCCTGCTCTCTTAAGGCAGTTATAAGACCTTACTGAAAGATCCAGCTCTTCAATTGTCATTTCTAGAACCTTTTCTTTCTTTGTCTCTTCTTTTTCTACCATTATTTCAGCATTCTTAGCATTGTCTGATAAATCTATAAAGAGGTTTAAATGTTCACTCATTACTTTTGCACCTAAACTAATTGCTTCGTCCGGTTTTATACTTCCGTTAGTCCATACTTCCAACGTCAGCTTATCGTAGTCTGTAACTTGGCCAATACGGGTATTTTCAACTGAATAATTAACCTTCCTCACCGGAGTAAAAATTGAATCAACAGGTATAACTCCTATAGGCTGTGTCTGATGTTTATTTCTTTCAGCAGATACATATCCTCTGCCTCTGTCTAATGTCAGCTCCATATACAACCTGTTTTCACCACTTAACGTTGCAATCTTATGCTCAGGGTTTAGGATTTCTACATCAGCATCAGCTTTGATATCTGCTGCTGTTACTTCACCTTCCCCATCAGCATCAATATACACAACTTTTGGACCTTCACTGTGTATATCTAGTGATAATCCTTTGATATTAAGAATTATTTCTGTCACATCTTCAACTACACCTGGTATAGTTGAAAACTCATGCAATACTCCGTCTATTTTTATTGACGTTACAGCTACACCGGGCAAAGATGAAAGTAATATTCTTCTTAGCGAATTGCCAAGAGTTATACCATATCCTCTTTCTAATGGGTCTATTACAAACTTACCATATACATCATCTTCACTGGATATTACACTTTCAATTCTCGGCTTTTCAATTTCTATCATCAAAAACCCTCCCTTATTAATAACTATTTGATTTTTTTGAGGGCAACTGATTCAAAATTCTCTATTCTATATACAATACCGCTTTAAACTTTCATCCCTGGCATAGATCCTCAGTTGCTGAACCAAACAAATACACTTAAAAATATGTTTATAATTATTTGGAGTATAACTCAACTATAAGGCTTTCTTTTATTGGTAAATCTATGTCATCCCTTGAAGGAAGGGCTGTTATTTTACCAGTTAAATTGTCCGCATCGTATGAAATCCATTCATTATCCGGCTTTGCAGAAGCAGCCTCTGCATTATCCTTTAGTTTAGAAGAATTTCTACTCTTTTCATTTACAGCTACAATGTCTCCAACCTTAACTAGGTATGATGGTATATTAACCTTTTTGCCATTTACAGTAAAGTGACCATGTCTAACCAATTGTCTGGCTTCTTTTCTTGACATTCCAAGCCCCATTCTATAAACAACATTATCAAGCCTTAGTTCAAGTATTTGAAGCAAATTATCACCTGTAATTCCCTCTTTCTTAACAGCCATATTAAAGTATTTTCTAAATTGGCTTTCTAAAATACCATAGTATCTTCTTGCTTTTTGCTTTTCTCTAAGCTGAATACCATACTCAGATAACTTTTTTCTACCCTGTCCGTGCTGTCCAGGAGCATATGCTCTTCTTGAAATCGCACATTTATTTGTAGTGCATCTTTCTCCCTTAAGGAAAAGCTTTTCGCCTTCTCTGCGGCAAAGTCTACAAGATGCATCAGTATATCTTGCCATTTAATTTTACACCTCCAGCAATTTTTTATTAAAATATATATATTAACTTTACTGCAACATAAAGCAAGACAGGTTTACACCCTTCTTCTTTTTGGCGGTCTACATCCATTATGAGGAATAGGAGTTACGTCTTTAATAAGACTAACTTCAAGTCCCGCAGCCTGAAGTGCTCTTATAGCAGCTTCTCTTCCTGACCCTGGTCCCTTTACATATACTTCTACAGTTTTTAGACCATGATCCATCGCACCCTTAGCAGCAGTTTCAGCCGCCATTTGAGCTGCATATGGAGTACTTTTTCTTGAGCCTCTAAACCCAAGACTTCCCGCACTTGACCATGAAAGTGAATTACCTGTCACATCAGTTAAGGTAACTATTGTATTGTTAAACGTAGAACGAATATGTGCTGCTCCACGCTCAATATTTTTTCTTTCTCTTCTCTTTCTAGTGGTTCTTCTTCCACCAGATGATTTAATTGCCATTAGACCGCTAACCTCCTTTTACTATTTTTTCCTTTGAGCACCTGCTGTTCTCTTTGGACCTTTTCTTGTCCTTGCATTTGTCTTTGTCTGCTGACCTCTTACAGGTAACCCTTGCTTATGTCTTCTTCCTCTATAGCATCCAATCTCCATCAATCTCTTTATGTTAAGAGATACTTCTCTTCTAAGGTCTCCCTCAACAGTATGTTGCTTATCTATAGTTGCCCTAAGTTTGTTAACTTCATCATCTGTCAAATCTCTTACTCTTGTATCTGGACTAATCCCTGTCTCTTTTATTATCCTACTTGCTAGACTTCTTCCAATACCAAAGATATAGGTTAATCCAATTTCCACCTTTTTTTCTCTAGGTAAGTCAACTCCGGCAATACGTGCCATCTCTTTTAACACCTCCATAATATTACTTCTGATAATTTCTACATTATTTTTTAATTTATAAAATAAACACCCCAGGACATGAGTAATATAAATATGCTAATTTTACTACCCACGCAGCCGCTCCTGTATGCTATTTTTATATATATAATTTACAACTCATAAAATCCCTGTTTTAGCCCTGTCTTTGTTTATGCTTGGGATTTTGACAGATAACCATTACTCTGCCTTTTCTTCTAATGATTTTACACTTTTCACACATAACTTTTACAGATGGTTTTACTTTCATTTTCATTACCTCCTTAAATTACTTAGCCCTCCATGTTATTCTACCTCGAGTCAGGTCATAAGGAGAAAGTTCTATCGTAACCTTATCTCCCGGTAAAATTCTGATAAAATTCATCCTGAGCTTTCCCGAAATATGAGCTAAAACCTTGTGCCCATTATCCAATTCAACTTCAAACATTGCATTTGGCAATGCCTCTATAACTTTTCCTTCAACTTCAATCACATCTTCTTTAGACAAGATTAAAAACCCTCCTTATTTCTATTATCAAATATCATCCATCTAAAAGACTTAAACCTCATTATCATTAACCTCTAACTGTGCTATTGCCTTTCTGATTTCTGAATTTGAAACCCTCTCTCCAGTTTTAAACTTTTCATTCAAAGGTAAAATAACTTTTTCGGTAACTTTTAGATGCTTTGTTTTCTTCTTCTTTGCCTTTTCAATTCGTCTTAAGTCACCATCTGAAACCAAAACATTGTCTCCATCTATTTTTCCAACTACAACAAATATTCTCCCTGCATCTCTACCTGCAATTGAATGCACTACCTGCCCCAAGCTCAGATCCATTATATCACCTCTATTAAAATTCCCAAACCAGCATTTTAAATTAAAGTCTTCTTTATATAATAAGCCTAATCAATCATAGTTAATATTAAAGGCTCTTTTTCAGTAACGACAATGGTATTTTCATAGTGAGCTGATAGTTTTTTGTCAAGAGTAACTACCGTCCATCCATTATCCAAAACCTCAATTTCATGGGTTCCCTCATTTACCATTGGCTCAATGGCAAGGGTCATTCCCTTATCCAACCTGGCTCTTTGAAATTTGCTACGATAATTTGGTATCTGTGGCTCCTCGTGCATTTCTCTTCCAATACCGTGTCCAACAAATTCACGGACAGCAGAAAATCCTGATTTTACAACACAGTCCTCAATTGCTCCTGAAATATCAATTATTCTCTTTCCTGATGTAGCATACTTTATTCCTTCAAAAAAACTCTTTTTTGTAACATCAATCAGCCTTTGAGCTTCAGATGATATATTTCCTACAGAAAAAGTTCTTGCTGCATCTCCATGAAACCCATTTATATACGCACCAATGTCAACACTTATAATATCGCCATCTTTTAACTCTCTTAAACAAGGTATTCCATGAACTACTTCGTTATTTATTGATGAACATATACTTCCCGGGAAATCATCGATGTCAAAATAGGCCGCTTTATATCCTTTAAAGGAAGGTACCGCCCCTTTGCTTCTAATAAATTCCTCAACAATTCTGTCAAGTTCAATAGTTGTAACTCCAGGGCTGATATTTTCTTCAACTTTTTTGAGAGATAACGCCACTATTTCTCCTGCTACTCTCATACGGTCTATTTCATTTTTTGTCTTTTTTGTTATCATTAACCTTCACCCAAAGCTTTGATTACTTCATTAGTTGTATCCTCAATTTTTTCTTGCCCTGTAACTGTAACAAGACTTCCCTTTTTAGTATAATACTCTATTAAAGGTTCTGTCTGTTTGTGATAGGTTTCAAGTCTTTGTTTAACGGTTTCTTCCTTGTCATCTTCCCTTTGTATTACATCTGACTTACAACTGTCACACACACCTTCTGTAGTCGTAGGCTTGTATTTTGTATGATAACTTATTCCACATTTAGGACAAACCCTTCTACCGGACATTCTTTTTACTATTTGACTATCTGGAACATGTATGTTTAATACTTTATCAAGTTTAACTTTCATTCCTTCTAAGATAGCATCTAATTTTTCTGCCTGCTCAATTGTCCTTGGAAATCCATCTAATATAAAGCCATCTTTACAATCAGACTGTGTAAGCCTGTCTTCTACTATTCCTATCGTTACATCGTCTGGAACCAACAGTCCCTTGTCAATGTATTCTTTAGCCTTTTTTCCAAGCTCTGTACCATTTTTGATATTACTTCTAAATATATCGCCGGTAGATATATGAGGAACATTATATTTTTTTGATAAATTTACCGCCTGTGTTCCCTTACCAGCACCTGGTGCTCCAAGTATAATTAATCGCATAATATCCTCCACATTTTGGTATTACTAATTCTATATATCAATTATTCTAAAAATCCTTTATAATGTCTTGTAATCATTTGTGACTGTACCTGCTTCATAGTCTCTAATGCAACACCTACCATAATCAATACACTAGCTCCAGCAATCCAAACTCCTTGTAATTCTGTTAAACTTCCAAGAACAGCTGGGAATACCTGTATCATGGCAATGAATAGTGCTGAAAACCAAGTTATTCTGTTTACAACTCTAAAAATATAGTCTGAAGTTGGTTTTCCTGGCCTTATTCCTGGTATAAAACCGCCATTCTTCTTCATATTGTTTGCAAGTTCAACTGGATTGAACTGTATAAATGTATAGAAAAAAGTAAAAAACATTATTAATACACCTGTAAAAATAGAAACCCATATATTATTTACAAAGTTCTCTCTAAAGAAAACTGCAAGTCCATGGTTCGAATCAGCCCAAAAAAACGAAACTAAAGTAGGAGGAAGCATAACAAATGATGATGCAAATATTATTGGAATAACTCCTGCCATGTTTACTTTTAGTGGTATATGTGTGCTCTGACCACCGTACATTTTTCTTCCTATTACTCTTTTTGCATATTGAACAGGGATTCTTCTCTCAGCCTGTTGAACCCACACAACGGCTGTCACTATTGAGAGAAATACCAGTGCTATCACAGCTACACCGATATAAAGCATTATGCCTGTTCCTATCTGATCTGATTGTTGCATTATTGCGTCCACTGCACCAGGACCGCTTGAAAGAATACCTGCAAAAATTATCAATGAAATTCCATTTCCTATACCATATTCTGTTATTTGCTCTCCCAGCCACATCAAAAAGGCTGTTCCCGCTGTAAAACTCAATGTTATTACTATAAAGGCCAATGGTCCTCTTTCAATTACCGCACCACTTATTCCAAAATACAAACCTGTTGCCTGTAAAAATGCTAAAACTACAGTACCATATCTGGTGTACTGAGCCATTAGCTTTTTTCCCTCTTCCCCTTCTTTGGCAAGACGTTCAAGCTTAGGTATTGCAACCGTTAACAAGTTCATAATGATAGATGCAGTAATGTATGGCTGTATACTCATGGCAAATATAGTTGCATTCGCTAGTGCGCCTCCACCAATAATATTGGCAAAATTAAATATAGAGGCTCCGCTTACTAACTCTTCAAGGGCATCGGGATTTAGAAAAGGTACGGGTATAGCCGCTCCTATTCTAAAAATCACCAACATAGCCAGCGTAAATACTATTTTTTTGCGTAAATCCGGTATATTAAAGACGTTTCTTATAGTCTCAATTATTGCACCCATACTATATCACCTCGGCCTTTCCTCCTGCAGCCTCAATTTTTTCAGAAGCTGTTTTGGTAAATTTCGTAGCTTTTACAGTAAGTTTTTTACTTAACTCTCCATCGCCTAAAATTTTAATACCGTCTATTACTTTATTTACCAAGCCTTTTTCTTTTAATAATTCTTCATTAACAACAGTTCCATTATCAAAAATATTTAAATCTGATACATTTACTTCTGAATAAACTTTGGCAAATATATTGTTAAAACCTCTCTTTGGAACTCTTCTATAAAGAGGCATCTGTCCACCCTCGAATCCAGGCCTTACTCCACCACCTGAACGAGAATTCTGCCCATCATGACCTCTGCCTGCTGTCTTTCCATTTCCAGTTGCACGACCTCTTCCTTTTCTTCTGGGCAGTTTCTTTGATCCTTTATCAGGTTGTAATTCAAATAACTTCATTGATTACACCTCCCTTTATATTTCTTCCACATCTAATACATGTTCAACTTTCTTTATCATACCTCTAACTTGAGGATTATCATTTTGCTCCACGAAAGTACCAATTTTCTTTAAACCCAAAGCTTTAACAGTTGCTTCCTGAGGTTTTTTTAATTTATTTGTACTTTTTACTAATGTTATTTTAAGCTTTGCCACCAAAGTCCCCTCCTAACCTAATACTTCTTCAACAGTTTTATTGCGAAGTTTAGCAACTTCTTCGACAGTTTTTAGCTGAGAGAGACCTGTAATAGTTGCATTGACCATATTCATTGCATTATTTGATCCTAAAGATTTTGTTCTTATGTCTTTTATGCCTGCCAACTCCAAGACCGCTCTTATAGGACCTCCAGCTATAACTCCAGTACCTGGCCCAGCTGGCTTTAAAAGCACTTTTCCAGCACCAAATACCCCTAACATTTCATGTGGAATTGTTGATTCTACCATTGGAACCTTAACAAGGTTTTTTTTGGCAGTATCTATGCCTTTTCTAATAGCATCAGGTATTTCAGTCGCCTTTCCTATACCAGTTCCAACATGGCCGTCTTCATCTCCTACTACTACCAAGGCACTAAAACGAAAATTTCTACCGCCCTTAACAACCTTGGTTACACGCCCAATATTAACTACTTTTTCTTTTAAATCCAATACACTGGCATCAATTTTTTGCAATTGTTCTACCTCCTTTTTAAAATTCTAATCCGCCTTCTCTTGCACCTTCTGCAAGTTCTTTTACTCTTCCATGATATAAATATCCACCTCTATCAAAAACCACTTTTTTTATACCATCTTTAGATGCCTTCTGTGCAACAAGTTTACCCACTTCTTTGGCTACTTCCTTGTTTCCAGAAAATTTGTACTTGCCTTTTATACTGCTATCAAGTGAAGATGCAGAAACAAGAGTATTTCCCTTAGTATCATCTATAATTTGAGCATAAATATTTGTAAGGCTTCTATATACATTTAAGCGTGGTCTCTCAGGTGTCCCTTTTACTTTTTTACGCACTCTAACATGCTTCCTAGCTCTAGCAACATTTTTACCATGCTTTTTAATCATCTAGTCTCACTCTCCCTCTACTTAGCAGTTTTGCCTTCTTTTCTTCTTATAATTTCATCAGCATACTTAATTCCTTTACCTTTGTATACCTCTGGTAATCTCTTGCCTCTTATTTTAGCAGCAAATTGACCTACTGCCTGTTTATCTACACCCTTGACAGTAAGTTTTGTAGGTTCTGGCACATCAACTGTTATGCCTTCTGGCTCCTCCATCTCAACTGGATGTGAGTACCCTAATGTGAGTACTAGCTTTTTTCCCTGCTTTTGTGCTCTATAACCAACTCCGTTTATTTCAAGAGACTTTGTAAACCCTTCTGTTACTCCAAGCACCATATTATTTATCAATGTTCTTGTCAATCCATGCAAGGACTTATGTTTCTTTTGTTCTGAAGGTCTCTTAACTGAGACAACTCCATCTTCCACTTCAATAATCATATCCTTATGAAGTGTTTTTGTCAAAGTACCATTTTTACCTTTTACAACAATAGTATTATCGTCCTCAAGTTTAACATCAACTCCGGAAGGTAACTTTACAGGTAATCTACCTATTCTGGACATAATCAATCCTCCTGTTCTTAACATTGTGAGTTCTATACTTTTGAACTCTTTTCAGATACATTTTACACTACCATACAAAAGCTAGAACTTCTCCTCCAACACCTTCAGTTCTTGCTTTCTTATCAGTCATAACTCCCTTAGAGGTTGAAATTATAGCTACACCTAAACCTCCAAGTACTCTTGGTATTTCTCCCTTACCTGCATAAACCCTCAATCCAGGCTTACTAATCCTTTTAATTCCTGTAATTACATTTTGCTTGGTAGGAGCATACTTAAGTTTTACTCTTATTACTCCTTGCTTTCCATCTTCTATTTCCTCTATTGCTTTTATATAACCCTCTTCTAATAAAATAGCCGCTACTGACTTCTTTAAACTAGAAGCTGGTATATCAACTGTTTCATGTTTTGCAGAACTAGCATTTCTTATTCTGGTCAACATATCTGCTATTACATCTGTTGCCTGCATATGCTTAACCTCCTTTCACAAGATATCTACCAACTTGCTTTTTTTACACCTGGTATCTGGCCTTTATAAGCCAGTTCTCTAAAGCACAAACGGCATATTCCAAATTTTCTAATGTAAGCATGAGGTCTCCCACATAGTTTACAACGATTATACTCTCTTGTCTTATACCTTTGTGTTTTCTTCTGCTTCAGTATCATAGCCTTTTTTGCCACGCAAAAATCCCTCCTTTTTAGCTTTGGCCGAACGGCATTCCCATTAACTTTAATAACTCTTTAGCTTCTTCATCAGTTTTAGCCGTTGTTACAAAAGTTATATCCATTCCTCTTACTTTCTCAACTTTATCATATTCAATTTCAGGAAATATAAGTTGCTCTTTAACACCCATTGAATAATTTCCTCTTCCATCAAATGAGTTTACAGGTACTCCTCTAAAGTCACGAACCCTTGGAAGTGTTACATTTAAAAGTTTATCAGCAAAATCATACATTCTTTTTCCTCTTAATGTAACCTTACAACCAATGCTCATACCTTCTCTAAGCTTAAAAGCTGCAACAGACTTTTTTGCCTTTGTTACCACAGGCTTTTGTCCTGCGATTAATGTCATATCATTTACTGCAGCATCTAATGCTTTAGCATTTTCCTTTACATCTCCAACTCCCATATTTAATATAACTTTTTCAAGTTTAGGAATTTCCATTGGACTTTTATAATTAAACTTTGACTGCATAGCCGCTGTTATTTCGTTAAAATATTTATCCTTTAATCTTGGCATTTAAACAACCTCCTTCCTTAACGAGAGTACTTACTTTTTTGGTCCTCTTATTGAATCTATAGTTTCTCCGCATTTTTTGCACTCTCTATCTTTTGAACCATTTTCATATACAGTTATTTTAGTCTTTGAAGGTTTACCGCATCTTGAGCAAACCAACATCACTTTTGAACTGTGTATTGGTGACTCCTGATTTACAATTCCCCCTTGCTGTCTCGGTGGTCTGGGCTTTACATTTTTTTTGGTCATGTTAACTCCTTCAACTACAATCATACTTCTATCAGGCATCGTATCAATAACTTTACCTTTTTTATCTTTATCCTTGCCATTTAAAACTATAACAGTATCACCTTGTTTTACATGGATTTTATTTTTCATCTAAGTCGCCTCCTCTCTTATAAAACTTCTGGCGCAAGTGATAATATTTTCATATATTCTCTATCTCTCAATTCTCTTGCTACAGGACCAAATATACGTGTTCCTGTAGGATTCTTATCCTCTTTTATTACTACCGCTGCATTTTCATCAAACCTAATATATGAACCGTCAGGTCTTCTAATTCCCTTTTTAGTACGGACAATAACACACCTTACGATTTCACCTTTTTTCACAACGCCACCTGGTGTTGCATGTTTAACTGAAGCTACTACTATATCTCCGATATTTGCATATTTCCTTTTGGATCCTCCAAGAACCTTTATACACATTACCCTCTTTGCCCCAGTGTTATCAGCAACCTTAAGCATCGATTCTGCTTGAATCATGTTTAAACCTCCTTTCAACTACTCTAACGAGCTCTTTCGATAATTTCAGCAAGTCTCCATCTTTTATCTTTACTCAAAGGACGTGTTTCCATAACTCTTACAACATCGCCTACATTGCATTCGTTATTCTCATCATGGGCTTTGAGCTTATATGTCTTTTTAACAAACTTTTTATATAGAGGATGCTTTTCTGATCCCACTATATTTACAACTATAGTTTTATCCATCTTATCACTTGTTACTTTGCCTGTTCTTGATTTTCTTAAACCTCTATCTGACAACTAAGCCTACCTCCTTTCAAGGTATTACACCTTAATACCCTTAAGTTCTCTTTCCCTTAATATGGTCTTAACACGAGCAATTGACCTTTTAACCTCTTTTAACTTCATTGGATTATCAAGCTGATTTGTCGCATGTTGAAACCTTAACTTAAACAATTCAGTCTTTAAATCCCCTAATTCTTTTTGTAATTCATCATGTGACTTATCTCTTATTTCATTAGCTTTCATCTGCTTCACCACCCATTTCATCATCACGTGCTACAAATTTACACCTAATGGGAAGTTTATGCGTAGCAAGCCTCAGAGCTTCCCTTGCAACTTCTTCCGGCACTCCTGCAATTTCAAATAATACTCTTCCTGGCTTTACAACAGCTACCCAGTACTCAGGGGCACCTTTACCACTACCCATACGTGTTTCAGCTGGTTTTTGTGTTACAGGTTTATCTGGAAAAATCTTTATCCAAACTCTTCCCCCTCTTTTAATAGAACGAGTCATAGCTACTCTGGCTGCTTCTATCTGGTTACTTGTAATCCAGCCTGAATCCAGTGCTGTCAATCCATATTCACCATAGGTCACTTTATTTCCTCTAGTTGCAACCCCTTTCATTCTACCTCTATGAACTCTTCTAAACTTTACTCTTTTAGGCATTAACATTTTTTTCTCCTCCTTCCGGCCTTTTCTCCTTCTTAACAGCTGGAAGAACTTCTCCCTTATATATCCACACTTTAACACCTATTTTACCATATGTTGTATCCGCCTCTGCAAACCCATAGTCTACATCTGCCCTTAAGGTTTGTAGTGGTATGGTTCCAACATGATAATGCTCAACTCTTGCTATTTCCGCTCCGCCTAAACGTCCTGAAACTTGAGTTTTTATTCCCTTTGCACCTAGCTTCATGGTTCTTGACATTGCCTGTTTCATAGCTCTTCTAAAAGAAATTCTTCTTTCAAGTTGCATCGCTATATTTTCAGATACTATTTGTGAATTAAGCTCCGGTGTCTTTACTTCTGTTATGTTGATAAGAATATTCTTTTTTGTAAGCTTTTCTAACTGTCTTCTTAATTCGTCAATTCCTGAGCCGCCTTTTCCAATTACAAGACCTGGTTTTGCAGTGTGAACATTAAGCTTAATCTTACTAGCTGCTCTTTCAATTTCTATTCTAGAAATACCAGCAGTATAAAGTTTTTTCTTAATAAATTTTCTTATTTTAAAATCTTCAACTAGGAACTCACTAAAATCTTTGTCATTAGCATACCATTTTGTATCCCAGTCTTTTATAACTCCTATTCTTAATCCATGTGGATTAACTTTTTGTCCCATTATCCACCCTCCTTTTTGCGTTAATCTCTTTCCTTAACTATCAGTGTAATGTGACTTGTTCTTTTTCTTATCCTGTTTGCTCGCCCTTGAGCCCTCGGTCTTATTCTCTTTAAAGTAGGACCTTGATTAGCAAAACAATCTGCCACATATAATCCATCTCTATCCAAATCATTATTATTTGTTGCATTTGCTTCTGCTGATTTTAAAAGCTTAAACAATATCTCCGATGCAGCTTTTGGTGTATATCTTAAAATTGCATATGCTTCATCTATATCCTTGTTTTTAATTAAATCCAAAACAAGCTTAACTTTTCCCGAAGATATTCTTGCATATTTAAGTTTTGCAATCCCCTGCTCCTTACCAATTCCTAATGTCTTTCTTTCTTTCTTAGTAAGAGAAGCAAGTTTATTTGATTTTCTATACTTTTTACTATAAACTTCTAAGGCCTTTTCCTTGTCTTCAAGAAGTTCCTTTTTAGAAACTCTATTCTCTGCCAACTGGAATTCCTCCTTTCATATATGAACTTACTTACTTTAACGCTGTTGACCTTTCAGTATGACTCCCATGACCTCTAAACATTCTTGTAGGAGCAAACTCTCCCAATTTATGACCAACCATATCTTCTGTTATATATACAGGTACATGTTTTCTACCATCATGTACTGCTATTGTATGCCCAACCATCTGTGGAAATATTGTAGATGCTCTTGACCAAGTTTTAAGCACTTTCTTTTCATTTTTTTCATTCATTTCTTCAATTCTCAAAAGAAGCTTAGGTGCAACATATGGCCCTTTTTTTATAGATCTACTCATTATTTATATCCTCCTTTCATTTACCAATTATAAGAAAAAGAAACTACTATTTAAAAAATTACTTTTTGCCTCTTCTCCTTACAATATACTTATTAGAGTCCTTATTTTTCTTTCTAGTCTTGTATCCCAGTGTAGGTTTACCCCAAGGTGTAACAGGACTTGGCATTCCAACTGGTGACTTTCCTTCTCCACCACCATGTGGGTGATCACAAGGATTCATAACTACTCCTCTTACAGTTGGTCTTATTCCCATCCATCTTTTTCTTCCTGCTTTTCCTACAGAAATGTTTTCATGTTCAATATTACCCACCTGTCCGATGGAAGCTTTACATTTTAAGCTAACCATTCTAACTTCACCTGATGGAAGTCTCACCTGACCATATTTTCCCTCTTTAGCCATCAGCTGAGCTGAATTACCTGCTGATCTAACAAGCTGAGCTCCTTTGCCAGGTTTTAGTTCAATATTGTGTATTTGCGTTCCTAAAGGTATTTTACTAATAGGCAGTGCATTTCCAGCTTTAATATCTGCATTTTCACCTGATTCAACAATATCTCCTGTTTTTAAACCCTCAGGAGCTATTATATATCTTTTTTCACCATCTAGATAGTATAATAATGCAATATTAGCTGTCCTGTTAGGATCATATTCAATAGCTGCCACCTTTGCCTTTATATCATCTTTGTTCCTTTTAAAGTCTATCACTCTATATTTCTTTCTTTCTCCGCCACCTCTATGTCGAACTGTAATTCTTCCGTATGAGTTTCTGCCAGAATTTTTCTTAAGAGGCTCCAATAAAGATTTTTCAGGCTCTTTCTTGCTTACTTCCTCAAAAGTAGATACTGACATAAATCTTCTAGCTGGAGAAGTCGGTTTATATTTTTTAGTCGGCATATCATTTTCACTCCTTTATCAATCTTAGCTTACAAGATTAATGCTATTGTGTAACTCCAAATTCATCGATAGCTGTCTTAAGCTTTTTGTTAATAACAGCCTCTTTTCCACCCTTCTCGGTATAAGTCACAGGTCTTGGATCAGTATCAATTTTTACAACTGCCTTTTTCCAATCAGCCCTATATCCTTGATGTACTCCCATTCTCTTTTGCTTTCCTTTAAAATTGAGAGTATTGACTTTAAGAACTCTAACCTGAAATAACTTTTCAACAGCCTGCTTTATTTCAGTTTTTGTAGCATTTTTGTCAACTATAAAGGTGTACTTGCCATCTGCTATCGCTTCATTACTTTTTTCTGTTATAAATGGCCTTTTTATTACATCTTCAATAAATCTCATTATGCGTACACCTCCTCTATCTTAGACACTGCATCCCTAGTTACAATAAATTTGTTATGCTTTACAATATCATAAACATTAATTGTGTTAACAAGTAATGTTTTTATACCAGGTATATTTTTTGATGACTTTACAATGTTGTCATTTTTTTCAGGAATTACTATTACTGCACTTTCATCCACTTCTAAATTCTTCAATATTTCTGCCATATGCTTTGTCTTAATTGAATCTAAATTTAATGAATCCAAAATAAGAATTTCATTATCAGCAACCTTTGAAGAAAGAGCTGATTTTAATGCAAGTCTTCTTACTTTCTTAGGAATAGTATAGCTGTAATCTCTTGGCTTAGGTGCAAATGTTACTCCACCTTTTGTCCAATGAGGTGAACGTGTAGTACCATGTCTCGCTCTTCCTGTACCTTTTTGTCTCCATGGCTTTGCACCGCCACCACGAACTTCACTTCTTGTCTTAGCTGACTGTGTTCCCTGTCTCTTATTTGCCAATTGATTAACCACTACTTGATGAACTGCTCCTTTATTAACATCAACAGCAAATATATTTTCATTAAGTTCAATATCACCAATTACTTTTCCGTTTATATCAAAAACATCAACTTTTGGCATTTGAATTCCTCCTTTCATCCAGTTTATTTACCAGATTTTATTGCATCCTTAATTATTAGTAATCCGCCCTTGGCACCTGGTACAGCACCTTTAACAAGTAGTAAATTTCTATCTGAATCCACTCTTACCACATTGAGATTTTGAACTGTAACTTTATCTACTCCCATGTGTCCAGGAAGTTTTCTGCCTTTGAATACCTTTCCTGGATCAGCACATCCAGACATCGCTCCTACTCCTCTATGGTAGTGTGAACCATGAGTTTCACGCCCTCTTGCATATCCATGTCTTTTCATAGGACCTGCAAAACCTTTACCTTTTGATATTCCTGTTACATCTATTTTATCTCCATCTTCAAACATATCAGTTACTTTTACTTCCTGCCCAACTTCAAATTTATCTGCTTCGTCAACTCTAAATTCTTTTAAATGCTTTTTAGGAGATATTTTATGCTTAGAAAATACGCCTTTGTCAGGCTTATTTAAACTTTTTTCTTTTACATCTTTATATCCCACTTTTACAGCCATATATCCATCGGCATCAACGGATTTTGTCTGAACTACAGTAACAGGTCCTGCTTCTATTACTGTTACTGGCACTGATAACCCTTCTTCAGTAAAAACTTGTGTCATTCCTAATTTTTTGCCTAATATAAATTTCCCCATTATCGTTCCCTCCTATTGGTTATTGGTTCACTTTAATGTACTTACAGATTTGTGAACTTGACCTCTTTTTTAAACAACACCTTAAAGTTTAATCTCAATGTCTACGCCTGCTGGTAAATCAAGTCTCATTAAGGACTCAGTTGTCTTAGGTGTTGGAAGAAGTATATCAATGAGTCTTTTATGAGTTCTCATCTCAAACTGTTCCCTTGAATCTTTGTACTTATGTGGTGCCCTTAATATAGTGATTATTTCTTTTTCAGTGGGCAATGGCACTGGCCCTGAAACGCTAGCTCCTGTTCTTTTTGCCGTATCAACTATTTTTTCAGCTGACTGATCAAGAACCTGATGATCAAATGCTTTTAATCTGATCCTAATTTTCTGTTTGTTTGCCATACATAATCCTCCTTTAATTGTTACGTACAACAAGCAGTTATCTGTACACTATGCCGGGTGTTTCCTGTTTGGCTATTTAAAAACTCAGGTAATATCTATCCCATCCTAGGGCAGTTAACCTGAGCTGTACTTAGTCAATACTTACACATTTTTTATGCATTGCAAAATGTACAGTGACTTGTCGCCCGGTTTCTAGAATCGGACATTCTCCTTAGAAGTTACCTGCACTTAGTACAGCAATCTCCTAATTCATCGTATGTCTTGTCACAACATTCAATATTCTACTACATTTCTTTGGATTTTGCAAGAACTTTTTTAAATTTTTTTTATTAAATAGTTACCTGTTAACAATTCTTAATACTTATTTATAGCTATTTCTATAATTATCTTTAATATTTTTTATTTATGATTGTTATCTATATTGAATTTTAGATAGTCCTTCTACATGAAAAAACTCAATTTCATTATCATAATATAGAAAGGATACTCCATCAATCCATTCTCCACTGTAATCTCTTTGTAAAAATGTTTCTATCAAAGTTACAGAAGTCTCTCTGCCACCTGTTGTACCTTGAAAATAATGGCTCTTCCATGATCTTCTTATACTTGTGTTTTTTTCATCATACTCCCTTAAATTAATAACAGCCACATTCTTTTAATCCACTATTTCTATTTTAACTACTTCAATAGGTAAAGAATTATAAATAAATACTGATAACTTATTTGCTAATTCATTTAATTTTTCAATTAAAGATTTATTTTTA
>NZ_JAVDDS010000047.1 GCF_030848475.1 Herbivorax alkaliphila | reverse complement strand
ATCCTCAATAGCTCAGTTGGTAGAGCATGCGGCTGTTAACCGCAGGGTCGTTGGTTCGAGTCCAACTTGAGGAGCCAAAAGGGAAAGATAATTATCTTTCCCTTTTATTTATTTTAAATGAATTTTTTAAGTGTTTAAAAATAATTATTGTTTGAACATAATAGAGTATATGAAGTTATTCTTATACTCAAAGATAATTGTGCTATAAAATATTATCCTGATTATGCAGCCAATTCTTTGAGAATGACAAAAGAAATGGGGAATAGAATGCTAAACAGGAAAATTTTCAAGATACTATTTATTTCATTTATCATTATTACATTTACCATAACTATTATTAATGCAAGTAAAAATAATAATAGCGTTTCTGATGGAGAAAAAGAGAATAATCAAGCTCAAAATTCACCTAAAACTGAAAATTTAGATGTTGCTTTAGAAGATGAGAAAGATAGTAATGAAAGTGATAGTTTAAAAAAAGAAGCTCCTAAGGCAAGAGCTGTATATATTACTGGAGCTTCAGCAGGAAATGAAGCCTTTTTAAATAATATCATTAATTTAATAAAAACTACAGAACTTAATGCTGTAGTTTTAGATATTAAAGAAGATGGTAAAGTAAACTATAAATCAGATATCAAAAGTGTAAGAGATATTAAGGCATACAACAACCTTTATGATGTAGATAGCGTTTTAAAGAAGTTAAAAGATAATGATATTTATGTTATAGGAAGGCTGGTGTGTTTTAGAGATAATTATTTAGCTAGGAAAAGAGGAGATTTAGCCATCAAAAGTCATGATGGTTCTATATGGAAAGAAAACAATGCAATTGCTTGGACAAATCCATTTAATCGTGAAGTTTGGGAATATAATATAGAAATTGCAAAAGAAGCTGTAGATAAAGGGTTTGATGAAATTCAATTTGATTATGTTAGATTTCCCACAGCAAGTAGTAAAGAAGTATATTATGGAGAGGATGTTCCACCAAAAGCTGATGCTATCTCTGACTTTTTAAAAAAGGCGGCTTCTGTGCTTCATAAAAAAGGAGCCTTAGTATCTGCAGATATCTTTGCAATAGTATGCGAAAGCTCAGGTGATACGGAAGGAATAGGTCAGGTTCTAGAAAGAGTGGGTATGGATATTGATTATATATCACCTATGATTTATCCTTCACACTATGCAAACGACTCAAAAGGAATGATGGGAAATGGAGTGGGGCAGAGTATAAATGGAGTTGTTTTTACAGCACCTGATTTACAGCCTTATGAAGTTGTTTATAATGTTTTAGAAAAAACAAAAAATAGAATATCTAAGGTTGAAGGTTATAGAGCAGATGTGAGACCATATCTTCAAGGGTTTACTGCTTCGTATCTTCCAAAAGGATATTATCAGACATATGGTCCTAAACAAATAAAGCAGCAAATAAAAGCTGTATATGATGCAGGCTTTGAAGAGTGGATTATTTGGGAAGCCGGGAATAACTATATGGAAGAGTCATTTAAGTGAACTCGTTTAGCTAAAGCTAAACATCGAGTCTTCAGGTGGAGACTCAACTCCCCCTGAAGACTTATAAGAGTAACTCCGCCCTATAGAAGGTGGAGTCTTAGAACAAGATAAACATAGGAATTTTTAGGTTGAGATTCTAATTTACCTGAAGAGTATAAGACGGACTCCGCCACATAGAAGGTGGAGTCTTAGAACAAGATAAACATAGGAATTTTTAGGTTGAGATTCTAATTTACCTGAAGAGTATAAGAAGGACTCCGCCACATAGAAGGTGGAATACTAGATGTGAATAATATAAAGTTTAAAAAATTATAAAAAATACTACTAATTTCTAATGACAAAAACTAAAAAAATGATATAATTTTAAGTAAGTATGGTTAGGTATAAATAATTAACTAACTTTTTTATTTAATCGTGCTAAATATACATAGAATATTAGGTGCGATTTATTTATAAAAATTAATAAAAAATGGGGGGCACTATGTTAATGCTAAACAAAAGAAAAGTATCAAATTTGGTTGAAAAGAAGGTTATGTTAACTGTAGTATCAATGATTTTGTTATTTACATTGTCTTCATGTGGGGATGGATCCTTTGTAACAACAGATAATCCACTTCCAACTGACGAAGTAACTGAAAATGTTGATGACAAAGAGCAAGATTTAGATGGAAATGATGAAGAAGGCGAGGAGAAAGAGGAGAAAGAAGAGGAAGAAGAGGAAATAGAACCAGTTAAAGCAAGAGCCCTATACCTTACTGCATGGACTGTGGGACATTCTGAGAATGTTGAAAAATATATTGATCTTGCAAAAAATACAGAGGTAAATTCGTATGTAATTGATATTAAATGTGATGACGGGTATGTAGGTTATGAATCAAATATACCTAAAGTAAGAGAATTGGAAACATGGATGAGAAGATACGATGTAGAGAGTGTTTTACAGGAATTTAATGATAACGATATTTACACTATAGGAAGATTGGTAGTATTTAAGGATCCACTATTTTCTTCACATCACCCTGAATGGGCAGTTAAAATGTCTGATGGAAGCTTATACACAGAGAGAAATGGAGCTACATGGATAGATCCCTATAGAAGAGAAGCATGGCCATATATTATAGATATAGCAAGAGAAGCACTAGAATTTGGATTTGATGAAATTCAGTTTGATTATATTAGATTCCCTAATGATGGGAACAAAAGTGCAATGAGATTTAATGATGATGGTTCTGAGAAATATGAAATAATTAATGAGTTTCTCTCATATGCAAGAGAGGAATTGCCAGATGCAGTTTTATCTGCAGATGTATTTGGAATAATTCTTGAAACTCCTAAAGACGTGGAAGATATTGGACAATACTTAGAGCTTGTTGGTATGGATATTGATTATATATCTCCAATGATATATCCTTCTCACTATGCAGTTGGACAAAAAGTAAATGGGGTTCAGTTTATGAAACCGGATTTTGAACCATATGAAGTAGTATATCAAAGCCTTGTAAAAGGTAAAGAGAGAATATCAGAAGTTGAAGGATATATGGCAGATATGAGACCTTATTTACAGGCATTTACAGCCTCTTGGCTGGGAGATGGATACTATCAGAGATATGGTGCAGAACAGATGAAAGAGCAAATACAGGCTGTATATGATGCAGGTTATGAAGAGTGGATATTCTGGGATCCAGAAAATAAATATCCTGAAGAGGCATTTTATAGTGAAGAGTGAACTCGTTTAACTAAAGCTAAACATCGAGTCTCCACCTGAAGATTTATAAGAGTAACTCCACCTTATAGAAGGTTGAGTCTTAGAACAAAATAAAAATATTTTATAGTTTAAGTTAATCAAAAAATTATTTTATAGTATTCTAACATTCCATCTTATATAAGGTGGTTTTTTCTTTTTATATTGACTAAGGAATTATAAAAAGATACAATATAGTGTATCGAGAATTGATTAGCATACAAAATATAGTGATTAGCTTTAGGGAGGTTTATTTTAATGAACATAAATGAAAATGCTGTTAAAGTCCTTGAAAAAAGGTATTTATCTAAAGATGAAAAGGGCAACTGTTTAGAGGATCCATCTGGAATGTTTATGAGAGTTGCAAAAGCTGTTGCAGCTGCAGATAAAGAATATGTATCTTTAAAAGAGCAAAGAGAAATTGAAAAAGAATTCTATGAGATGATGTCAAACTTAGAATTTTTGCCTAATTCCCCTACTCTTATGAATGCAGGTAGACCTTTAGGGCAACTAAGTGCCTGTTTTGTACTTCCAATAGAAGATACGATGGAAGGAATATTTGAAAGCATTAAAAATGCTGCACTTATACATAAAAGCGGTGGTGGAACAGGCTTTAGTTTTTCGCGATTACGGTCTAAAGGGGCTTCAGTAAATTCAACAGGAGGAGTTGCTAGTGGACCTGTGAGTTTTATGAAGGTTTTTAATGCGGCTACCGAAGCTGTTAAGCAAGGGGGAACAAGGCGTGGAGCTAATATGGGGATTTTGAGAATAGACCATCCTGATATAATGGAATTTATATCATGTAAAGAAGATAATGCAGATATTACTAATTTTAATATCAGCGTAGGTGTTACAGAAGAGTTTATGAAAGCTGTTGCTAATGACGAAGAATACAATCTCTTAGATCCAAATTCTCAAGAAGTCACAGGGACTTTGAATGCAAGAGAAGTTTTTGATATTGTGGTGGACATGGCCTGGAACAATGGGGAGCCTGGAATTATATTTTTAGACAGATTAAATAAGGACAATGTTACGCCAGAGCTAGGAGAGATAGAAAGCACTAATCCATGTGGGGAACAACCGTTACTATCTTATGAAGCATGTAATTTAGGATCTATAAATTTAAGTTTAATGATAAAAAGTACTGAGGTTTCACCTGAAGTTGATTATGATAAATTAAGTAAAATTGTTTGGAAAGCAGTGCATTTTCTTGACAATGTTATTGATGTAAACAAATATCCACTGCCTGAAATCGATGAAATGACAAAAGGCACAAGGAAAATAGGATTAGGTGTTATGGGCTGGGCGGACATGCTTTGTAAACTTAATATACCTTATAATTCTGAAAGAGCAATAGATTTAGCCCAAAAGGTAATGCATTTTATTCAAGATGAATCAAGAAAAGCTTCAATTGAGCTAGCAGAGAAAAAAGGTGTTTTTCCATATTACCATAAGAGCATTTATAAGGATATGGGTATAAAAGTAAGAAATGCAACAACAACAACGATAGCACCAACAGGTACGTTAAGTATTATTGCAGGTGTATCTAGCGGTATTGAGCCTTTATTTGCCATTTCATATATAAGAAATGTAATGGATAATGATGAATTAATAGAGGTAAATCCATTATTTAAGCAAATTGCATTGATAGATGGGTTTTATTCAGATGAATTAATGAGAAGAATTGCAAAAAAGGGAACAATAAAAGGTTTTCCTGAAATACCCAAGACGACTCAAAAGGTTTTTGCTACATCACATGACATCACACCTGACTGGCATGTTAAAATGCAGGCAGCTTTTCAAAAGTGTACTGACAATGCAGTATCAAAAACTGTTAATTTATGCAATAAAGCAACTAGAAAAGATGTTTATGATGTTTTTTGGCACGCATACAAGACATACTGTAAAGGAGTTACAATTTACAGGGATGGAAGCAGAGATATGCAGGTACTTAATATTGGAAAGGTAAAAGGCAAGGAAGAAAACCCTAATGGCGAAGCACAGAATTCAATAACAGCAGGTATTGTACCAAGGCCAAGACCAGAGATTGCTACAGGTTTTACCGAAAAAGTAAAAATTGGATGTGGAAATCTTTATATAACAGTAAATTATGATGAAGATGGGATTTGTGAAGTATTTACCAATACAGGACGTGCAGGTGGTTGTCCATCTCAATCTGAGGCGACAGCTAGATTGGTTTCAATTGCATTAAGATCGGGAATAGATTATAAGCATATTGTAGAACAGTTAAAGGGAATAAGATGTCCTTCCACTACAAGGCAAAAAAGTCTAAAAGTTATGTCATGTCCAGATGCAATAGGAAGGCTTATCGAAAAGGTAGCAAAGATACAAAATGGACATTCAGAAAGTAAAGGTGAAGTAAGCATTACAGATGATCAAAAGTTTCAACGTCCAATGGCAAAAGTTGAAGCTGATTTAGGTGAAATAGATAAATTAGCAGCTTGTCCTGAATGTGGGAGAGCAGTTGAGCACGAAGGCGGATGTGTAGTTTGTAGAAATTGTGGATATTCAAAATGTGGTTAGAGATTATAAGAACAGTTTTTCTATTTGGTTAAAGCAGATAGAAAAACTGTTCTTTTTTTGAAAAAAGTTATACGTGGTGCTAGAGTATATTAATTTTAGATAAGACAAGGAGAGTGTTTATGTTTATTCAAAGCTTAAAGAATGAAAAAGAAGAAATAAATAATAAAAGGGATTTAAATAGTCTTTATTTTCTTGTTGACTAATGTAGAATCCAATCGTAATATATGAATTAGATGAATAATAATATTTTGGGGGAATGGGTTAAAATGTTTACACAAAAGAGAATTGTGAGTTTTTTTGTTGCTTTTTTAATGATTTTTACATCACTGCCGCTAAATGTATTTGCACAGCCTAAACCATGGACACCGTATGAGGAGTATATACCAGAGGAAACGCCTCTGGTAAAAAGACATCTTAGAGCGGTATGGCTTACAACTGTATTAAATCTTGACTGGCCATCTGTTGAAACAAGAGATATAGAAAATAGTGAAGAGAGAATACAAAAGAGTAAAGAGGAACTTGTTGAAATGCTAGATAGAGCAGTTGAACTTAATATGAATGCTGTGTTTTTTCAGGTTAGTACTGAGGGGGATGCACTGTATAATTCTGATATTGTTCCCTGGTCACGTTATCTTACCGGGACATTTGGTAAAGATCCGGGATTTGATCCTCTAGCTTTTATAATTAAAGAGGCTCATAAGAGAAATCTTGAATTACATGCGTGGTTAAATCCTTATAGAGTGTCTATGAACACATCGGCATCTACAATAGAATCTTTAAATATACCAAAAAGCATTTACAGGGAAAGACCACATTTAATAAAAACTTCAATGAACAGATTTATTGTAGACCCTGGTGTTCCTGAGTCAAGAAAGTGGGTAGCCGATAGGGTTAAAGAAATACTGGACAACTATGATGTTGATGGAATACACTTTGACGATTACTTTTATTATGAGAGACATGAGGGTGAATTAAATGATGATGAAACTTTTAGAAAATATAATAATGGTCAGTTTTCAAATAAAGGTGATTGGAGAAGAAACAACACATACCTTCTAATAAAAGAGCTTTCAGAAATGATTCAAAAGTCCAAACCTCATGTGAAGTTTGGAATAAGCCCTGGGGGCGTATGGGGAAATAAAAGCGATGGACTTGTGGATGGCTCTAATACAGAGTCTGGATATACAAATTATCTGAGATGTTTTGCAGACACAAAAAAGTGGGTGGAAGAGGAGATTATAGATTATATTGCTCCACAGATTTACTTTACCTTTGGAAATCCAAGAGCCCCCTATGGAGAAGTTGCGTCATGGTGGTCTAATTTGGTTAAGGGAAGAAATGTTCATCTTTATATAGGGCAGGCTCTTTATAAAGTAAATGATGATGCAGATGAATATTTTGTTGGTGCAAATGCTGTTCCTGAGTTTACAAGGCAGCTTAAATTTAATGTTGCAAAGCCAGAAACAAACGGAACAATTATGTTTAGGTACAAAAATTTAGAAGATGGAAAAAAGCAGGAGATGGTAAATGTTATTGAAAATGATTTATGGTCTTCTAAAACGTTGGTTCCTGTTATGCCATGGAAAGGTGGAAGCCCACCTAAAGCCCCTGAAGTGGGAAAGGTTGAGGAAGTATCTGATGGAGTGAAAATTTCATGGCATGAAAATGATGAAAATACAGTTTACTATGCAGTATATCGTTTTAATACAGATGAAAATGCAAATATTGTTTCTGATGAGAGTGCTGCAAAACTTATAGGAACTGTGAGAAGAAATGATGGCGAAATTCAGAAGTTTATAGATAGAAGTTTTAAAAACTTAGATGATGTCTTTTATGTTGTAACTGCTCTTGATAGACTTCACAATGAAAGTACTGGACTTTTATTAAATAATGAAAGGTCTAAGTATTTTCCAGATGTAGGGTACAGACATTTATGGGCTATGGAAGCTATTGATAGATTCTATAAAATGAAAATCATAAGAGGCGACCATAGAGGAATGTTTAATCCTGGAGCTAATACTAAAAGAGGAGATTTTATTATAATGGTTGTCAATGCTTTGGGGCTGAAAGCTGAATATGAGAAAAACTTTTTGGATGTAAAAAAGGATTCCTACTACTATGACTCAATAGCTGTTGCTAGAGAGCTGGGGATTATAAAAGGTGTTGGAAATGAAAGATTTAACCCTGAGGGCAATATAACTAGAGAAGATATGATGGTAATAGTAACTAGAGCTCTTGAAATATTAAACTTAGATTTTAAAAAGTCAGAATTGGACAATATTTTAGAATATGATGATGTAGATGAGATA
Organism: Herbivorax alkaliphila; assembly: GCF_030848475.1. Lineage (GTDB taxonomy): Bacteria > Bacillota > Clostridia > Acetivibrionales > Acetivibrionaceae > Herbivorax. The sequence continues at coordinate 19,279 of NZ_JAVDDS010000047.1, read as the reverse complement.
AGTGAATATGCTTTTGAAGCTGTGGCATCTCTTACGGTAGCAGGTTTAGTTAGAGGCTTTGCTGGAGGAATTCATCCAAAACGTATGGCAACTAGAGCAGAGATTGTAATAATTTTGAACTCAATGTTAGATAAAATATCATAAAACGCTATCATGGTAAGATTAAATATTGGTTAAGTTGGAGTTTTAGTTCTTAAATTATAAAAATATAATATCTAAAAAAGGCGGATTGTTGTAGCAATCCGCCTTTTTTATGGTAAAAAAATATATAGATAATTAAAGTTTAGTTATAAAAAACTAATTAATTAGAAACAATATATAAAAAAGGAATTAGAGGACTAATAATGGTTAAAATTAAAGTGAAGGATGTTGTCAAGATATTTGGTGATAACTACAAAAAAGCAAAGGAGATGTTTGATAGAGGGATATCTAAGGATGAAATACTTAAAAAAACAGGAAATACAGTTGGAGTAGGAGGTGTATCTTTTGAAGTATATGAAGCAGAGACACTTGTAATAATGGGGCTTTCAGGAAGTGGCAAATCCACTCTTTTGCGTTTGATTAATAGGCTTATAGAACCTACATCAGGCAAGATATTTGTAGATGGTGAAGAGATTACAGGGATGTCTCAAAAAGATTTATTAAATTTAAGAAGGAAAAAGTTTGGTATGGTTTTTCAAAGGTTTGCAATTTTTCCCCATAGAAGTGTTATTCAAAATGTTGAGTATGGACTTGAGATACAGGGGATAGTTGCAAATGAAAGAAGAGAGAAGTCTCAAAGTGCACTAGAACTTGTAGGGCTAAAGGAATGGAAAAACAGTTATCCTCATCAGCTTAGTGGAGGAATGCAGCAACGTGTTGGACTTGCTAGGGCTTTAGCTATAGATCCGGACATTTTGTTAATGGATGAAGCTTTTAGTGCCCTAGATCCATTGATAAGAAGAGAAATGCAGGATGAACTAATAGACCTTCAAAGCAGAATGAAAAAAACTATAATATTCATAACCCATGATTTGGATGAGGCTATAAAGTTAGGTGATAGAATTATACTTATGAAAGATGGCATGGTAGTTCAAGAAGGTACATCAGAAGAAATACTTACAAACCCTTCTGACCAATATGTAGAAAAGTTTATAGAACATGTTGATATGTCAAAAGTTTTAACTGCTCAGGGTATTATGAAAAATCCTGAAATGGTTGCGTTTTTAAAAGACGGCCCTAGAACTGTTCTAAGAAAGATACAGGAAGCTGGTATCTCCAGTATTTTTGTTGTAGATGGTCAGCATAAAATACAGGGGATTATTGAAGCAGAAGATGCTGCTTTAATGATAAAAAAAGGTAATAAAGATATAAGGCAAATTATTAATAGCGATATTAAAACTGTTTTGCCAGATATGCCCTTAAATAACTTGTTTTCAATGATGATGGAAACTAAAAATCCAGTAGCAGTTGTTAATGAGGAAAAAAGACTTTTGGGAGTAATTGTAAAGGGCTCTATTATTGCAGGACTTGCAAAAAGGGGGAATGAAAATGCCGATACCTAAAATTCCTGTAGGTGACATGGTTGAATCTTTAATTGAATGGTTGACAACTAATTTTTCAGATTTAACAAGGGCTATCTCCAGATTCACAGCAACAATTATTGATGGGTTTGTAGATGTTTTAATGATTTTTCCACCTTGGGTTGTAATTTTAATTTCCGTGCTTTTAGCTCTGTATATTACAAAAAAATATAAGATTGCTCTTTTAACTCTCTTAGGAATGCTTTTTATATGGAATTTAGACCTTTGGGACGCTACAATAATTACAGTTTCTTTAGTGGTTTTTTCTACATTTATAGCAGTCCTTGCAGGAATTCCTGTTGGTATTTTAGCAGCATTAAATAAAAAGGTTCATAAAATAGTTATGCCAATTTTAGATTTTATGCAGACAATGCCTGCTTTTGTATACCTAATACCTGCTATACCGTTTTTTGGGCTGGGAGTTGTATCAGCTACCTTTGCAACGGTTATTTTTGCAATACCTCCAGCTATAAGACTTACGGCTTTAGGTATAAGGCAGGTACCATCAGAACTTATTGAGGCATCAGATGCTTTTGGATCAACTGGTTTGCAAAAGCTTTTCAAAGTACAACTGCCTCTATCTTACCAGACTATCATGGCAGGAGTGAACCAGACAATAATGTTGTCTCTTTCAATGGCTGTAATTGCTGCAATGATTGGAGCAAAAGGATTAGGAGGGGAAGTATGGAAGGCAATACAAAGATTTCGCCCTGGTATGGGATTTGAAGCAGGTTTAGGTGTTGTTATTATAGCAATAATACTTGATAGAATTACTCAGGGAGTGAGAAACAGAAAGGTATAATAAATAATCAAAACATAGACAAATTTAAGTCTCAATGTATGTAAAAATATTTAAATTTATAGGAGGAAATAATTATGAAAAAAACAAAAAGTATAGTACTTATAGGTTTGGGATTGGTTTTAATATTAGTTGCAGGAATATACTTACACAATCATCAGGCGGCAATTCAAGAGGATGATAAAAAAGTTACTCTTACTTATGTAGAATGGGCATCTGAAATTGCAAGTACAAATGTAGTAAGAGCAGTGTTACAGGAAAGAATGGGTTATGATGTAGACATTGTACCTGTGAGTGCTTCGGCTATGTGGCAGTCTCTTACTACTGGTGACTCTGATGGAATGGTGGGAGCATGGCTTCCTACAACACATGAGGAGTATTATAATCAGGTAGGGGGTGATGTGGATGATTTAGGTCCAAACCTTGATGGAACAAAAATAGGTCTGGTTGTACCTGAGTATGTTGAAATAGACTCAATTGAGGAGCTTAACGATGATGCAGACAATTTTCAATCAAGGATTGTGGGCATTGATCCAGGGGCAGGTATAATGTCAGCTACAGAGGATGTAATAGAACAATATGAACTGGAAGGTTTTGCTCTTGTTGAGGGAACGGGAGCAACAATGACAGCAACTTTAGCCGATGCAATAAGAAATGAGGAATGGGTAGCGGTGACTGGTTGGACACCTCATTGGAAGTTTGCAGAGTGGGATTTAAAATATCTGGATGATCCTGAAGGCATTTACGGAGGAGATGAGCAAATTCATACAATTACTAGAAGAGGTTTGCGTGAAGACATGCGAGAAGTGTATGATTTTTTAGAGATGTTTTACTGGAGTCCTGAAGATATGGAGACAGTTATGAGTTGGAATGAAGAGGAAGGTGCAGATCCATATGAAAGTGCTAAAAGATGGATTGAAGAAAATAAAGAAAAAGTGGATGAGTGGCTAGAGTAAACTTATTTAGTAATGGGACTTCAGCAGGAGAGTCTACTTTGTCTAAAAATCATAAATAGGGATTCGAATTTTGTCTAACTTCCATAAAAAAGGGCTGATGCCCTTTTTTTATGTTGTTTTTTAATATTTTCTCTGGTATATTTAAATGGTGAGATGTTTTAGGCAAGTCTTAGCTATAATTTATTCTTGTGTACATAAAAAATATTTATTATTGCGAAGTAATTTTAAGGAAAGGGGAATGATTTTTTTGGGCCTTCGGAGGATAATTGACATTAAAGAAAAGAACAGTGATGAGAAATTATCTTATGATAAATTTATTTCAACAATTAAGAAAATCAAAGAAGGGAATCACCAATTAAGAAATGACTTTATATCTAAATATACTCCGTTTATTATAAGAGTGACATCAAATGCTTTAGGCAGGTACGTAGATACTCGCAATAATGATGAGTTTAGCGTTGCATTGTCTGCTTTTAATGAAGCCATAAATTCATATGATTTGACAAAAACTTACAACTTTTTTATGTTTTCTGAGCAGGTAATAAAAAGGCGCTTAATTGATTACTCAAGAAGAAGCAAACATTCAAATGAATTTCCCTTTTCCTACTTTAGTGATAAATATGAGCTCAGTGAAGACTATCTTTGTGGTACTTTAGATTTTGGTTTTGAAGATGTAGAGAATGAAGAAGAGATTGATAAATTTAAAAAAAATCTCAATGAGTTTGGGATTAGTTTTATGGATTTAGTTTTATGTGTCCCAAAACATAGAGATTCAAGAAAACTATGTATAGGCATTGCAAAGACTTTAGCAGAGGATGAAGCACTTTATGAAAACTTACTTAAAAATAAAAGTTTACCTAGAAAAGAACTAAAAAAGAAAGTAAAAGTACATACAAGAACACTTGGCAATAATAGGAAGTATATTATTGCTCTATGTCTAATTTTAAAAAGCAATCTTGAGTTATCGAAAAGATATCTTAAATACGCAATGGAAGGAGGTAAGTGATATGGATAAAATGGGTGTAATATATGAGGTAGAAGGAAAGAAAGTGTTGGTATTAACACCGGATGGGGAGTTTGTTGTTGTAAAAAGGCAAAATCATATGCTGTTAGGTCAACAAATAAGATTTAGCAAACAGGATATATATAGAAGTAAAATATGGAATAATAAATATACTACCATTGCGTCAGCAGTAGCAGCTGTCTTTATTGCAGTACTTTTATTTGTAAGTTCTTTTAATTCCGATGATGCATATTGTTATATTAATGTTGATATAAACCCAAGTTTTGAACTTGTTTTAGATAATGAATATAAAGTAATAAAAGCTGTACCTATTAATTATGAAGCAAAAGATGTACTGGATAACGTGGAAATTGATGAAAAACATGTAAAGGATGTTTTTTTGAGTTTGATAAAAAAATCAATAGATTCTGAGCTTATTAAGCCTGAAAGTTATGATATAATGCTTGTTTCTGCTGCTCTAAATGAAAAAAAAGAGTTTAACATAACAGGGCATGAAGATGAGCAGAAAATTTTAGATCTTATGGATAGTATAGATGGTTTGATAAATCAATTTGATGAAGAATTTAATATTTCAGCAAAGATGTTAAGAGTGACAGCTAAAGAAAGAGAAGAAGCCTTAGAGAATAATATTTCTATGGGCAGGTACAATTTATATCTTAAGGCAAAGGAAATAGAAAGAGATATTGAACTAGAAAATGTAGCAGCTATGAATATATCTGAGTTGATGGAAATATTAAATGATGAGGAAAGCCTTGAAGAAAGTGATTCTGAAAAGATACCTGAGACGGGGGAAACACCAGAGCCAGAAGATACAATAGAACCGGTGAGGACACCGGAGCCAGTTTATACACCTGACTCATCAGTAACAACATCACCAGAACCTACATCAGATGTATTGCCTACAACAGAGCCATTACCTACGATGGAACCTATACAGACACCTGATTCAACGCCAGAAGAGGATACTGTAATTCCTACACCTGAAATTTCTAGACCTGATGAAATAGAGGAGCTGTCTGGGGATAGTTTGAAAATTCAATACTATTGTGAAAATGACACCATTGAGACTAATACAATTGATTATAGTTTTAGAATTTTAAATAACGGTGATGATGTAGTTGATCTTGAAGATGTTAAAGTAAGATATTATTTTGAAGATAATACAGACATACCTTTAGGAGTGTACGTATATTTTTTCAGTCATGGAGACGAATCCGAAGTATATGGAGAGTTTTACAACTTGGCAGACAGAGTTAATGCAAATAGGTACTTGGAATTGAAGTTTTCGACAGGAAATATAGAGCCGGATGAATTTGTATATGTTCAAGGTGCTATTTACAAAGAGGATTGGAGCACATTTGATCAGACAAATAACTATTCATTTAATCCAGAGGCAGAAGATTCATACGTGGATTGGGAAAGGATGACTGTATACATTTCGGATGCTCTTGTATGGGGAATTGAACCTAATTAATTTAAAAGCCCCGACTTTTTAAAGTTGGGGCTTTTAGCCGTAAAGAAGTTTATACTCACTGACCTTGGTATAAATCCTTTTATTTTCAATTTGTTCACTTTTAAAAAGATATAAGTTATTTACTTCTAGTGCTCCTACATTAGGACTTCCTATTGCCTCTTTAATTATTGAATAGTCACATTTAAAAACAATATCCTGACCAATTGTTATGTGGGGCGTAAATTTTCGTTTTTCTTGGGGAAAACCTAAGGGAATTAATGAATTATCAATTTCTTTATGTAATAATTCTAATTTTTTAAGTCCTTTAGAAAGTCCAACCCATAAAACTCTTATGGAATTTTTGCTACCAAAAACCCCAAAATCTTCAAAAAAAAGTGTGAAAGGTTCTTTATTACGGCATATATTTTTTAATATATCATCTATCTGACTTAATTTAAGTACACTTATTTCGTCTAAAAATTTTAATGTGATGTGAAAGTTGTCAATATAGTTCCAGCTGCCTTTTTGTGCATATTTTTTAAGTCTTTTTTGAAGGCTGTATAACTCATTTTTTAACGCCTGATTAAAATCAATTCCAATAAAAGCTCTGATAGAAGTAACCTCCTTTAACTTTATTTTTAAAATACCATGGGTATTTACAATCAATTTGTGAAAATATTATAAAAAGATAAAACAACTTAAAACAGATTTTATTCTTCTGGAATGCTTGCAAATATTAACAGAAGCTAAAATTTTGAATAAATAAAATTCTACTATTAATTATTTTAACATCATTAATTATTATATACAACTGTTAAATAGAACAGTATAGTCGACTTTTTCTTAGGTATTTATGAATTTTGCTTATAATATTCAATTTTTCACATGCTAAGGAATGCCTTAGAAACATTCAATTCGAGAACCGTCCCCTAATTCAATTAGGGGACGGTTCTTGAATTGAACAAATTAAAAGTATTGACTAAAAAGATATAATAATATAAAATTTAATAAAGATTAATGATAGAGATAAGAGATTAGATTGAATTTTAATGTTATTGTTTTAATTGGGGAGGTAAAGACTTTAGAGAACACATCTCATCTTTGAAGTATAAATATATTCTATAATTTTTACCAAACAATCAGACATAATATTTAAATTCAATAATGAAAATTTTAGGGTAAAGGGATTTGAGAATATTATGATAATAAAAATGAATGATATAGGCAAAATCTACAAAAATGGAAAAGTACATACAGAGGCATTGAAAGGTGTTAATATTTCAATACATAAAGGTGAATTTATATCTATAATGGGGGCATCAGGTTCGGGAAAGTCAACTCTTATGAATATTATGGGATGTCTTGACAGAGCTACATCAGGCACTTATAAGTTAGAGGGTGTTGACATATCAAATATTTCTGATAATGAGCTTGGAAAGGTACGAAACTTAAAAATAGGATTTGTATTTCAGGCATTTAACCTCCTTCCTAAAATGGATGCATTTAAAAATGTAGAGTTGCCCATGCTATATGCTGGTGTGCCTTCAAAAGAAAGAAAAGAAAAGGCTATGTACGCACTAGATAGAGTTGGACTTTCAGACAGGATGCATCATAAGCCAACTGAAATGTCTGGAGGGCAAAAGCAAAGAGTGGCTATTGCCAGAGCACTTGTTAATAATCCTGCAATTATATTGGCAGACGAACCTACTGGTAATTTAGACAGTGTATCTAGTGAAGAAATAATGAGTATATTTCAGGGTATTAATCGAAATGGTGTTACTATAGTGCTTGTAACTCATGAACCAGATATTGCAGAACATACAAAACGGGTACTAAAATTTAAAGACGGAATGCTTGTAAGTGATTTAAGTGTAACTAAATCTATTAATGCAGATGAATTATTAAAAGAGAAAAAGAACAATAGTTTATAGTGAATTGGTTTAGCTAAACATCGGGGCTTTAAGTGGAGAGTCTACTTTAGCTGAAGTTTGTAAGATGAATTTTAAGGAGGTAACATATGAGCGAAATAAATATTTCAAATCAAGTAGATGATAATGAGTTAGGAGCAATCCAGAGAATTGTAGGGGTCTTTGTGTCACCTGGGAAAGTAATGAAATCACTGGTTGAAAATCCAAAGGTACTATTGCCAATAATATTAATAATTATTGTGCCTGTAATTACAATACTTTTAAATTATCCAGCTTTTAGGGATGCATTGATGATGTTGACGGAAGCGGAATTAGCAGAGTTAGGCGAAGAATTTACGCCAGAAATGATGGGGGTTTTTGCGGTAATACTTGCAATAACACTAGAAGCAGTATCATTACCGATATATGTACTAATTGGCTCATTGATATTATGGGGGATTTTAAAGATATTCCAAGGTAAAGGAAGATTCAAACAATACTTGTCGGTTGTATCACATGCATTATTGATATATCTTTTAATGTATGTAGTAAATTTACTGGTATCCTACACGAGTGGAGAATTTGATATATATAGTTCTATAACGAGCTTGGGAACTGTTTTACCTGAGAGTTTAAATGGAACTTTTATTTATGGAATGTTAAGTAATGTTGAAGTTTTTGATGTATGGAGTTATTGTGTTATTGGAATAGGAGTTTCTGAAGTAAGTTGTTTAAGTAAAGCCAAGTCATATTCAATTGTTGCAGCATTATATTTTGTGGGATTATTATTCTCCGGAATTATGCATATGTAGTTTGAAGAAATTAATTTTTAAATGTTTTCAGGGAGGTAATGTATGAAAAAGGTTTTAATAGGTACCGCTATTTTTTTAATAGTTGCTTTTTTTATAGTGGTAAGTATAATTACTAATAATTCAGAGTCTACAAGTACAGGTGGTAGAGCCAGACATACTGTAGAAGTGGGAGAGGTAAAAAAAGGGGAGATATCTTCAAGTATTTCAGTTAATGGATATGTGGAAAGTGCCGATGTAATAGAGGTTTACTTTGATTCAACTGCAAGGGCGGATAAAGTGCTATTATCAAGGGGACAGCAGGTATCAGAAGGTGAGAAGCTTATTAATCTTGATTTGAGTTCTCTTGAATCAGAACTTGATGGATTAAAAACTAATAAGAATATACAGAAACTTGAAATCGAAAAAACTAGGACTATGACTTCTAATAGAGATACTGATTATTTAGAATCATTGGTAAATACATCTAAAGACAATCTGGGAAATGCTAAAAGTACTTATGAAGAAAGCATTGAGAACTTAGATAAAAGCAAAAAATTATATGAGGCTGGTGCAATATCAAAAAGTGAACTCAATAGTGCTGAAGATATGGTGAAGACGTCAGAAATGCAGGTTAGGGATGCAGAAAACAATCTTAAGCATTCAAAACAAAATTTAAATGATGCAATTTTATCTGCAAAAAGTTCAGATATTGATATTGAAGTACAAGTCAAAAATTTAAAAAAGACAGAAGATAGAATAAAAGAAATTGAAAAAAACATAGAAAGGCTTAAAGAAAGTGCGTTGAGTCCAATTGATGGAGTTATTTCTGAAATAAATGTGGTAGAAGGCGAAACAATAAATAATGTACAGCCGGCTTTTAAAATAATAAATAATGACAGTCTTATAATTAAGGCGAATATTAGAGAACTAGACATAAAATATGTTGAAATAGGTCAGAAAGTTAATATTTCTGCAGATGCAGTTGATAGAGGTAGCGAAATATCAGGAAAAATTGAATATATATCACCTGTGGCAGAAAGAATAACTACTTCTAACAATACAGAAACAGTTGTAGGGATAGAAATTTTCATTGATAAAGGTGTAGAATTGTTAAGACCTGGATATAGCGTGACCTGCGAAATAGCAACTGACATGAATGAAGAGGCTCTTATTGCCAGCTTTGAAATGTTTGGAAGGGAAGACAGTGCAGGTAATAGATATATGTATGTTGTGGATGATGAAAATATTGTCAGAGAAAAGAAGATTACATTAGGGATTACATCAGATTTTGAAGTTGAAATTACCGATGGGTTGAGTGAGGGAGACAGGGTTATTATTAATCCTTCAAACAACATTGAAGATGGTATGTTAGTAAACATTAATTAAAAAAACTGTGAAGTGCTGTAATCTAATAATTTTAAAGCAGCATGATACGTATTTTGATGAGTTTATTTTAAATACAGGGAAAATTCTCAAGACATTTTGTGCATTGATTGTAAAGAAAGGATAAATATAATTATGAAATTTATAGAAAATTTAAAACAGGCCTTCTTTGCTTTTGGAAGTAATAAATTGAGATCTTTTTTGACTACATTGGGCATAATCATGGGGGTTTTTTCTATTATTGCAATAATGGCAATAGGAAATGCTGCACAAACTTTCATGGCTTCTGAGTTTGAGAGAATGGGAAGCAATACAATTATGATTCAATACAGTGGATCAAATATTACTCAGGATGACTGGCTTTATTATGAAGACCTAGAAATGTTGGTAGATCAAATCCCCCAAATTAGAAATATTAGTGCCTATGGTTGGTCTGGTGGGACAATAAATTTTGAAGATGATACAAGAAGGGTAACTGTACAGGGAATTACATCCCAGTATTCTAGTTTTCAAACAATTGACATTGCAGCAGGTAGATTTATTAATGAAATAGATTTTTCAGAAGTAAGAAATGTGGCATTTGTCGATGATAACTTTGCAAGAAGGCATTTTAACAGGGTAGATATAGTTGGTGAAGAAATAGCACTTGAAAGTCATTCTGGAAATGTAATAAGATTGATGATAATTGGCGTACAGTCTACAGAAGGTGACTTGTTTGCTTCAATGATGAGTGACGATGCATTTCCTGCAAATGTTTATATACCATTATCTACATACCAGCATTTTTATAACCAACAAGCACTTGAGGGCATTGATATGTCAGTTGAGGATGGCAGTGATTTGCAGAGTGTGGGTGAGAGGGCTATAAGACTTTTAGAGTTTAGAAAAGATAATGAAAACAAATATCAAGCAACGAGTGTGCAGGAAATACAAGAAGGTGTGGGAGAAATTCTAAATGTTATTTCACTTGTACTTTTGGCGATTGCAGCTATTACTTTGGTTGTTGGCGGTATTGGTATTGTCAATATTTTATTAGTTTCTGTAACTGAAAGAATAAGGGAAATAGGTATTAGAAAAGCTCTTGGAGCACAAAAGAGGGATATAGTTTTTCAGTTTTTGATGGAATCAATTATCATCACAGGGTTTGGTGGAGTAATCGGAATATTAATTGGTATTATAGTAGGTAATGTGCTGTCTAAGTTAATAAATATTCCTCCTGTAGTTGATTTAAAATTAATAATCGGGGCATTTTTAATTTCTGTCATTTTAGGCATAATATTTGGAGTATATCCAGCTAAAAAGGCAGCAGATTTAGATCCAATAGAGGCAATTAGACATGAGTAGATGTATGGAAATATGACTTGAATATATTCTGATTTCGGTTATAATAAAATGGCATTTTATATTTAACGGAGTGATTTTGTGTATATAAAAAGAGATTTAGAAAAAGTAGTTATAAACACAAGTAATACGTTTCCAGTAGTACTCATTACAGGATCTAGACAGGTGGGGAAGACAACACTGTTAAAAAAGTTATCTGAAGAAGGACGTAAATATGTAACTCTTGATAATCCTTTGGTACGAGAAATTGCTATTACAGATCCTGCACTTTTTTTGCAAAGATATTCACCACCTGTACTAATTGATGAAATTCAATATGAACCACAAATTCTTCCATATATTAAAATGTATGTTGATGAACATAAAAATTATTTTGTTCCTGTTTGGTTGATTTAATACTTGGACATGAAATAGAGTACCTGTTGTAAGGTGCTCTATTTTAAGATGTTTAGTTTTAGAAGAAACTATTAACCCTTAATTTATCAATAGATTAAAAATTATATATTAAAAAAGTTTAGCATACTAGAAAAAGTAACACTTGAAATAAGACACTCATATGATAATTATGTAAAGTAATTATTTCAATAGTTAGGCAGGGGATTCTTATGAAGGTTGTTATTTTGTGTGGTGGAAAAGGCATGAGAATGCACGAACTTACAGAAGATATTCCAAAGCCCCTTGTTAATGTAGGACAAAAGCCTATGTTATGGCATATATTAAAAACTTACAATTACTATGGCTTTAATGATTTTCTATTACTGTTAGGTTATAAGGGGGATAAAATTAAAGAGTATTTTGTAAATTATAAATGGAAAAACCATAGTTTTTCACTAGATACAGCTAAAGATGAGATGCATATGATGGATAAGGCAGAGGATTGGAAAATTACTTTTCTAGATACAGGACCAAATACAATGACAGGTAGTCGAATAAAGAGAGCACAACATCTTTTAGAGAATGAGACTTTTATGCTCACATATGGAGACGGTCTTTCAGATATAAATATTCATAAGCTTTTAAAGTTCCACAGAGCAAAAAAACGGGTTGCTACTGTAACCGGAATTGAAAAGAAAAGTCAGTATGGTACTTTAACTGTAAAGGATGATATTGCTATTTCATTTAATGAAAAGCAAACTAATATAGGAGTTATAAACGGTGGTTTTTTTGTTCTTGAACCGGAAGTGTTCAATTATATAAAAGACGATACAAATTGTGCATTTGAACAGGATCCGTTAGTAAATCTTGCTTTAGATAATCAACTTGCAGTTTATATGCATAATGGTTTTTGGACTGCATGTGATACGTATAACGATATAGTTAAAATTAATAACCTCTGTAATCAAAATAAAGCAAAGTGGAAGGTATGGTAGTATGAATAACTTTTGGAAAGATAGAAATGTATTTATAACTGGATGCACAGGGTTTTTAGGAAGTTATCTGACAAAGGAATTGGTAAGACAAGGGGCTAATGTAGTAGGGCTTGTTAGGGATTGTGTGCCTCAATCATTTCTTTATCAAGGCAATGAGTATAAGAAAATAAAAGTTATTAATGGTAAGTTGGGGGATATAAGCCTTTTAGAGAGAGTGTTAGGAGAGTATGAAATAGATACGGTTTTTCATGTTGCTGCACAGGCAATAGTTGGTGTTGCAAACAGAAATCCTGTCTCTACTTTTGAGTCAAATATTAAGGGAACATGGAATGTACTTGAGGCAGCAAGAAGGAGTGCTCTTGTGAAAAGAATAGTGGTAGCTTCAAGCGATAAGGCTTATGGTGAGCAAAAACAGCTTCCATATGATGAAAATATGTCTCTTCACGGTCAACATCCCTATGATGTATCAAAAAGTTGTACTGATCTTATAGCACAAGCCTATTTTAAAACTTATGGATTGCCAGTATGTGTAACTAGGTGTGGTAACCTCTACGGGGGAGGAGATTTAAACTTTAACAGAATAATTCCTCAGACTATTAGGAGCGTTATTAATAAAGAAGCACCAGTAATAAGAAGTGACGGAACATTAATAAGAGATTATTTTTATGTTGAAGATGCAGTAAAGGCCTATATTCTTTTGGCAGAAAAAATGGAGGATTTCAACATCAAAGGAGAAGCTTTTAACTTTAGCAATGAAGCACAGCTTACAGTTAAAGATATAGTATCTAAAATATTGAAGGCTATGGATAGTAATATTGAAATGATAATTTTAAATGAGGCAAATAACGAAATAAAACATCAATATCTATCAGCTGAAAAAGCAAGAAATATACTTGGATGGAAACCTGTTTTTACAATTGAAGAAGGTCTTGACCTTACTATAAAGTGGTATGAAAATTTTTTAAAAGTAGAAGAGTAATATAACGTGCACCTCTAAGTTTAGATATTAATAAAGGTTGTGGACATGTTGAAAGCAAGTGTTATTATTCCAGCATATAATTCAAGAGAAAGATTGTATCTAAATTTGCTTGCACTAAATAATCAGGAGTATGAGCAAAAAGATGTTGAAGTAATTGTAGTTGATAATGGTTCAACAGACGATACCTTTGAGATGTTGTCTGATTTTAATCTTAAGTACCCTTTTACAAAGGTTAGAGTAGATATCAATCAGGGAATTGCATTTGCCAGAAATGAAGGGATAAAAAGAGCTAAAGGTGATATTCTTATTTTTCACGATAGTGACATGATTGCTTCAAAGGACTTTATAACCAAACATATCTCTTCACATGTTGAAAAGAGTCTAGTAGTTTGTGGAGTGCCTTGGAAAAGAATGTATAGTTTTTACTATGATAAATTTAGTGACTCTCAAGTTGAAAAATTCAATGAGATAGCAAATTTAGCAGGTAATAAATGGGATGTAAACAAGTTAAGTGATGGATGTCAATTGGTTGATGAAAATATAGTAACTAGTTTTAAACTTGATAAATATATATTTGATTTAGACAGTATATTTATTAAAAAATTAAAAGAAATATTAAAAAGATATGGATCGGGCTTAAAAAACTATTACTTTCCATGGAGATTTTTCATAACAAATAATGCTTCTGTAGAGAGAAGGAAAGTCCTTGAAGTTGGTATGTTTGACTCTAAAATTAAAAAATATGGTTATGAGGATTATGATTTAGGGATAAGGTTATATAAAGCAGGCTGCAAATTTAAATTTGCAGAGGATATTTTAAATATCCATCAGGAGCATCCACCTAATCACACTGATATTGACATTAATGAAAATATAAATTATATGTGTAAAAAATACAATAATATATCCTCAATTGATGTAATTATGATGTGTATCAGCCATACCCTGTCGGTAGATGGATATACCTTAAATAAAATAGCTGGAGAAATTAATAAAATAATATCTCTAAAAAATTACGATTTTGTTCTTAAACTATTTTTAAAGTTTTTGCAATTTAATAGAAAAGGAAAAATTAATGGCAAAAAACGTACTCGCATACATTCTTATATGCAAAAGAATGTAAAGACATTGCGAAAACAAGTTTTTGAACTCAAACATATTCATGAAATTAATGACTTTATCATCCAATTGCATAAGTTATCAAAACAATTATTAAATATTGATATTAAAAAAATGCTGAAAGAATATAGTGAAAGTTAATTATTTTGAAATAGTGAAGGTGAGTATATGCATAAGTTTCATTTTACTACAATAGTTTCAAAAAGTCATTTGTACAAATTTACTGCTATGTATACTTCTTTATCAATGCATTGCGATAGATTTAAGTTATATGTGCTTTGTGCAGATGAAATAGTGTATAAAATACTTAAAACAATGAGGTTTGAACATGTTAAATTGATTAAAATGAGGGAAATTGAAAATAAAAGACTTTTAAAGGCAAAGAAAAATAGAAATTTTTATGCATATTGTTGGACATTAAAACCTTGTTTTTTATATCATGTTATGATGAATTATCATAAAGCACGGTATTTTGCACACCTTGATGCAGATCTTTGCTTTTTTGATAATCCTAGAAGGATTTTTTCTGAAAATAAAAATGCTTCTTTATTTCTTACCCATCACAGAAATTCAGAAGATTTTTTACAATTTTATGATTTGACAGGTATATATAATACAGGTTTTGTTGGCTGCAAAAATGATGACATAGCCAAAAAGGCAGTGAGACAGTGGAAAAACAAATGTATTAAGTATTGTCCCATGAAGGAGGATACGATAAAAAAAGCTTTTGGAGATCAAAGATATGTTGAAGACTGGCCTGTTAATTTTCCAGGGGTTCATATTGTTAAAACAGCAGGGGCAAATGCTGCGTTTTGGAATATCTCTAATTACAAGGTTACATTGCAAAATAAAAAGGTATTTATAGATGAACACCCTCTTATTTTTTATCATTTTTCAGGTCTTGTCATGGTAGATAGTACAGTTTATAGCATTTGTTTGAATTATTCTATTGATGATGAAAACGTAGTAAATTATATTTATGTTCCATATTTAAAAATGTTAAAAAGCTGTATTGATAAAGTAAAGAGAAAATTTCCTAATTTTAATGAAGGTTTTTTAAAACGAGAATACCTGCCGGATGCTAATTTTTATGTTCTAAAAAGCAAAGAGAATGACGAATAAAGAGCAAAATGCTTTAAAGAACATAATATGAAGAGATCTAGGATTTTTGTCAGGCTCTATGTTAGAAAGGTGTGATATTATGAAACAAGTTTATTGTACTGTTTTGAGTAAGTACAGATTATATCAAGGAATAGCTTTATATAAATCACTTGTTGATAATGCTGAATACTTTAGATTATATATACTGTGTGTAGATGATGAGTGCTACAATATATGCAGCAAAATAGGTTTAAAGAATGTAGCGTTGTTAAAGATAGCAGATTTACAAAATGATCGATTGACAGCTTTAAGAAATAAAAGGCGTTTATCTGAGTATTGCTGGACATTGAAAGCATTTCTTATTGAGCATGTTTTAGGCAAGATAAAGTCAGGTGAATATATAACTTATCTAGATGCAGATATGTATTTTTTTAGTAACCCATCTGTAATATATAAAAAAGAGATGAGTGCTGATGTGATGCTTTCAGAACACGATTATTCAAAAGCTTATAAAAGCTTAAGTGCTTATTGTGGGAAATACAATTCAGGTTTTATGATATTTAAAAATGTGACTAATGCCTTAAATGTACTAAAATGGTGGCAGAATCAATGTCTTAAATGGTGTTTTAATAAAGTCAAGGAAGGAAAATTTGGAGATCAAAAATATCTTGAATTTATGCCAAAACTTTTTGAAAATGTATGTAGCATCAGTACAAAAGGTGTAAATATAGCACCTTGGAATGAGGAAAAGTATAATATCATAAAAAAAGAAGGAGCATTGTATGTAGATGCAGATAGACTGGTGTGTTATCATTTTTCTGGATTTAGAATTCTTGGTAAAAACAAAATAGCTTTGGCAAGCTTTAGAAAGGAGTTTAACAAAATACTTCATTCCGAATATATTTATACTATCAAAGCTGTAATTGAAGATATAGAGAGAGTTGCACCGAATTTTGATGGTTTTGGCATTGAAAAGAAAATCAGTAAGCTTGCAAAGTATTATGATATATAAAAAATGTAGTTTTATAAATAATTAAAGTAAAATTTGATGTGAAGGGAAGTTGGTTATGAATTGTAAGTATAATAAAAAGGCTAAGAATATATGTACTTTACTGACTAAAGATTATTTGATTCAAGGTCTTGCACTCTATTATTCACTAAACAAAAATACATCGGAATTTCTGCTCTGGATATTGTGTGTAGATGATATAGCATACAATATGTTAAAAGAAATAAATCTAGAGAATGTAGTGGTATTAAGCCTTTATGATATTATGGATGAAGAATTAGAAAAAATTCAAAAGGATAGACAGATACATGAATTTTGCTGGACATTAAAACCTTCATTTATCAGATTTCTATTTGAAAATAATGATAATCTAGATTCGCTTTTGTATGTAGATGCGGACATATTTTTTTTCAAAGATGTAAAAGATATCTACAAAGAGTGGGAAGATTACTCTATCTTTTTAACAAAACTGTGGCTTAATCGTCGATGGAGGGAAAGAGTGGGAAAGTACTCATCAGGGCTGATTGGCTTTAAAAGAGATGAAATCAGTAAAATGTGTCTAGATTCGTGGAGGGAAAAGTGCCTAAACTGGTGCTATGACAGGCAGGAATTTGGGCTGTGGGGGGATCAAAAATATCTAGACGAATGGCGAAAGATGTTTTCAGGAGTAAAGGTCTCCAAAAATAAGGGGATAAATGCAGGACCTTGGAATATAAATAGAGGCTATGATATTTTTTCAGAAGGCGACACAATTTATTTTGCTGACCAGCAGTTGATATGTTATCATTTCAGTGGGTTTAGGGTTATTAATGAAAATGAGTATGAATTGTGTAACAGGAAAAAAATATCTTCTAAAGCAAGAAACATTTACTCTATTTATGTAGATGAGATTCGAAAAGCACTTATGCAGATTAATTCTATTGACAACAGTTTTATGGAAACCGTTACTGGAAAGAAACACTTTAATCATTATTTTGTCTTAGAGAATATGATTAATCAAGAAGTTCCCAGAAGCAAAATGAAGCATATGGAAATCTTGCAAGAGCATCCAATTATATCACAGCACCTTCCCGAAACTTTATGGTACAATCATTCCAATCTAAAAAGAATGTTAACCTGTTATCAGACTGTTTATATTAAGCCTGATACTGGATTTCAAGGTAATGGAATAATCAGATTAAAGAAAGTAAATAAAGACCATTGTATGTTGTCCTATGACAATTTTTCGAAGAAAATTTCTTTATATGATCTCTTATTAGAGTTAGAGGATATTATGGCTGATAGGGAGTATGTTATTCAACAGGGAATTGATTTGGCTACGTATAAGAATTGTCCTTTTGATATACGAATGTTAATGCAGAAACCTTACTATACATGGGAACTCACTCTTACTTCGGCTAAGGTTGCTCGGCAGAAAAATGCTGTTGTTACTAATGTTTCAAAAGGGGCACAGGATTATCCCTTAAAAGACATTTTGAAAAAGATAGATCAAAATCATGACGCTATGAGTACTTTAAAGGAATTGGTTGATTTTGCACATCAAGCGGCCAATATCCTAGACTATAAACTAAGCTTGAGTATTATAGGTTTTGATATGGCTATAGACAGACAGGGCAAAGTATGGTTAATAGAAGCTAATACCCGACCTCTGTGTGAACAGTGTAAATTGGTTAATGATGAAAGTTCTGTAGAAAGATATAGTAAAGCAAAAGAGGTAATAAAGGGAAGTCATTATTTTTAGTATTGGCATATCTCTATCCTATCTTTTAAGTTCATAAGTCACATCTTCAAACCATGTCTTGATTTTATATTAATAAAAATTTTCTGTGAAAAATAATAGTTTTTAGATTCATTTTCCTGTAGTGATTTAAGAGGTGTTGTATATGTTTTTGAGAATTTGAGTTTTTTAAGAGTGCGGGTGCGTCGCTAAAAATTAATTTCCGTTTTTCTTCAATAGCATCGGAAAGATACATTCGATGGAAACGTCTCTAAGGTACCTCATGAATGTACTTTCCTCAGATGTCTTTCTCACGGGTCAAAGAAGAAAAACTCCAATTAAATTTTTAGTCTCCGTATGCTTGACAGTACATGATTTTGATTCCTGTGGGTACTAGAAAAACAATGGCAAGGGCTTCAATTCCTTATAGGTACGATAAAAACTGGTCTTATTCCCGGTGTGAATCTATCAATCCAGCTAGTTTCAATTCCTTATAGGTACGATAAAAACGTCTATTGATTGCATAGCTTTCATGGCTCTGTCCAGTTTCAATTCCTTATAGGTACGATAAAAACACGTCCACATTGCATGCTACCTGCATTTATATTTTAACCTTATGTAACATGAAAAGTCAAGGTTGAGAGAGTAAAAAATGGCAATGCCAGTATAGAACTACGTTTCTTACATATATATATTAGTTGTCGACCCCCGGGGGTTTTTACGCTATTAGACATCGACAATTTTTAAAATTTAAATAATCATTTTCAA
>NZ_JAVDDS010000046.1 GCF_030848475.1 Herbivorax alkaliphila | reverse complement strand
AAAAAACATAAGGTTTAGTCTGTTGTGCCTGTGGACTTCAAGTGTGTCCCTT
Organism: Herbivorax alkaliphila; assembly: GCF_030848475.1. Classification (GTDB taxonomy): domain Bacteria; phylum Bacillota; class Clostridia; order Acetivibrionales; family Acetivibrionaceae; genus Herbivorax. The sequence goes on along the minus strand of NZ_JAVDDS010000046.1, from coordinate 28,285 downwards.
TCAATCTTAGTTTCTGGAGGGTTGTCTGATAAAATTGGAGTTTGGCAATTAAGTCCTTGATGTGTCCTGACAAGATGATAATACTCTTTTAAATAATTTTTGAGCAAATACTCCAAATGCCTTTGATTAAATGGAATAACATGATTTAATAACTCAGATCTCAATATACTTACTGCTCTCTCGCAAATTCCATTTTGTCTGGGTGATTTTATCCCTGTTCTTTTAGACTTAATATTTGCATTATATAAAAACTCTTGAAATTCCCTTGATGTAAAAATAGAATCATTATCATGAATTAAATACTTTGGTGTTTCACCAAAAGGAGTTGCTTCTCTTATTTGTTGTGCTACCCATTCCGATGATGGGTTAGTTGTAACGGCAAAGTGTTCAATCTTTTTTCTGTCATGGCTAATTATAATAAAGACATACAACACTTTAAAATAAAGAGTTGGAACAGTAAAGAAATCCATAGCCCAAATTTCCTTACGGTGATTTTTAATGAATGTTTTCCAAGACTGTTTTTACTTTTCACTTGGTGGATTTCTAATTTTTGAGATATGCTTTGCAATTGTATTTGGAGAAGGAGCATCAGTTATATTAAGGTCAACTAATCTTTCGTGTATTTTCTCAATTGATAGTAAAGGGTTTTCCTCATGTATACGCTTGATAAGTTCAAGTGTTTTTCTAGAAATTCTAATTGGACTTTCTATATGTAAAATGTATGTATTAAGGATTAGTAAAAAATATTTTGTTATATAATTAATTCATAAGCATACACAAATTAATAAAAAAGGAGATAGTTTTGTATTGATGAATATTATAAATACAAACAGGTATTTGAAAAGTACAATGATGTCCTAAAAACTTCAGAATTTCAAGCAGCAGGCTATCACAATAAGATACTTAAAGAACTTGTAAACAAAGGCGTTATTGTAAAAATAAAACGTATTTATTATGAATGGCAGAATGACAAATTTGTTTCGAATGCAACTATTTTTGTAGCTTAATTATTATCAGAATTGTTGTGGAAAATATTACATGAGAATATTGGATGAGTATACCCATTTTTACTTCTATAATGTTCACATATGTGAAAGCTATACTTATAATGTAAAGCAGATGGGAAGATTACAGAATATGTGTCAGATATAATTTATACACCCAAAGGGGGAGCATTGTTTGCAGCTTCTTTTGTGATATGGTATTATTTTTATGATAACCACAGGTGATTTTTATCTTTTTTCTAGAGTAAAAATAATAGCTGCAAGAAAGTTGGTGTTTGCATATGAATATAGGGATAATAGGTGCAGGTAAAGTTGGTTGTGCCTTAGCTTTGGGGTTTTATAATAATAATATTAATATTTCAGGAATATATAGCAGAAGCAATGATTCAGTGCTTGAACTTAGCAGAAAGCTTGCAAAGGATTTTGATAACAGTCTTGTTGACACTGTAAAAAAATCAGATGTTGTTTTTTTAGCTGTATCTGACAACGGCATTAGAAGTGTTGCAGAAGATATAGCGTCAAAAGTTGAAAAGAAATCTATAGAGAACAAAGTTTTTTTTCATTTAAGTGGTGCAATGAGTTCAGATGAATTAGATGTTTTAAAGGATTTAGGAGGTCATAGTGCTTCTTTACACCCTGTTCAAACTTTTGCAGGAAAAGCAGAAGGGTGGAAGAGACTTTATAACATTTACTTTGGATTTGAAGGATGCAATATTTCTAAAGAATATGCAAATACTATTGTTGAGTGTTTTAATGGAACAATGCTTTGTATAAAAAAAGAAGACAAGTCTCTTTATCATGCTGCTGCGTGTATTGTTTCAAATTATACAGTTACTCTTTCCTACATAGCAAGTGAAATGTTAACTGGTTTAGGCTTTGAAAAAGAAGATTGTGAAAAAGTGTTTCTTCCACTTATAAAAAACACTGTAGAAAATTTAGACAGGCGTGGAATTTTAAATTCAATTACAGGTCCTATAGAAAGAGGGGATGACAAAATTATTGCAAAACATATTGATAAAATAGAGTCAGAAGATAAAGGGCTGGCAAAAATATATAGCATGCTGGGACAAAAAACACTAGAACTGGTTTTAAAGAAAGAACGTATAAATGAGAAAGAAAAAGTGAAAATGAGGGAAGTTTTGTCTAAAGAAGAAAAGTGAGTGAATAAAATTTAAAGTGAAAAAATAATATATGGAGTTGCTTAAGATTATGGATATGGAGTACTTAAGAAAATTATTACAAGATGTAAAAAATGGGAGTATAAGCGTAGAGGGAGCATTGGGAGATTTAAAAAAGCTTCCATTTGAAGATTTGGGTTTTGCTAAAGTAGACCATCATAGAAATATCAGAAATGGATATCCTGAAGTAATTTATTCTGAAGGTAAAACTGTAGAGCAAGTGCAAGAAATTGTTAAAAAGTTAATTGAAAGAAATAATAATATTATGGCAACAAGAGCAGATTATAAAATCTATGAGGGTATAAAAGAGATTATTAACGATACAGTATACTATGAAAAGGCAAGAATAGCAGTGGTTAAAAAAAGAGAAGTCTTAAAGAGTAAAAAAATTGTAGCAGTTGTATCAGCAGGAACTTCTGATATTCCAGTAGCAGAAGAGGCAGCTATTACATGTGATGTTATGGGAAACACCGTTGAAAGAGTTTATGATGTAGGAGTAGCAGGTATTCACAGACTTTTTGCAAAATCTGAGACTATAATGAAGGCAAATGTTTTAATAGTAGTTGCAGGCATGGAAGGTGCTCTTGCAAGTGTGGTAAGCGGCCTTGTGGACAAGCCGGTTATTGCAGTTCCCACAAGCGTTGGATATGGAGCAAGTTTTGGAGGTCTTTCTGCTCTTCTCACTATGCTCAATAGCTGTGCTACAGGTATTGGAGTTGTTAATATAGACAATGGATTTGGTGCAGGTTGTTTGGCAAGTATGATAAATAGAGAGTAAATAAAACCCTATTTTAAAATGGGTATTTATTTATTTCTAAGTTTTAGAAAGGGTGAATTTATGAAAACATTATATTTTGATTGTTTTTCTGGGGTAAGTGGTGACATGATGCTTGGTGCACTTCTGGATTTAGGAATAGATCAAAAAAAGTTTAAAAAAGAACTTGGCAAGTTGAATTTATCAGGCTATGACATTGTTATAGAAAAAAAGGTTAAAAATGCAATTACAGTAACAGATGTAGATGTTATTGTTGAAGGAACTGGCGATGAAAACCACAAAGATCATCATCACCATCACCATCCATCACGCAATTTAAATGATATTGAGAAAATTATTGATGAGAGTGATTTGAAAATCAGTGTAAAAGAGTTTGGAAAAAAAGTTTTTAGAGAAATTGCAAAGGCAGAGGCAAAGGTTCATAATAAGGGAATAAATGAAATTCACTTTCATGAAGTGGGGGCTGTTGATTCAATTGTAGATATAATGGGGGTGTCTATTTGCATAGATTTCCTTGAGGTGGACAATATATGTTCGTCAGCTTTGCATGATGGAAACGGTTTTATAAACTGTCAGCATGGCATGTTGCCGGTTCCTGTTCCAGCAGTTATGGAGATGCTTAAGGAGAGTAAGATACCATATATAACTGAAGATGTTAACACTGAATTGGTAACTCCAACTGGAATAGCTCTTATAAAATGCTTGTGTTCCCAGTTTGGGATTATGCCTTCTATTGAAGTGAATAAGGTGGGATATGGTTCTGGTAAAAGAGAAATTGGAAGATTTAATGGTTTAAGATGTATACTAGGAAAATTAATTGATGAATCTGAAAAAGATGATGAAATATCTGTTCTTGAGACAAATATTGACGATATGAATCCGGAAATCTTAGGGTATGTAATGGAGAAGCTTTTTCAAAAGGGAGCGTTAGATGTTTATTATACTCCAGTTTATATGAAGAAAAACAGACCGGGGGTTGTATTGACGGTACTTACTAATAAAGAAAAAGAAGATGAACTTTCTCAAATAATACTAAGTGAAACTTCAACACTTGGAATTCGAAAATCCGTGTGTAAAAGGCAGGTTCTCAATAGAGAAGAAAAAAGCGTAAACACTAAATATGGAAAGATAAAGATTAAGCTGTCTTTGGTAGATAATTTAGAAAAAATTACACCAGAGTATGAAGACTGTAAAAGAGTGGCCAAAGAGAGAGAGGTTCCTTTGTGGAAAGTGTATGATGAGGTGAAAAATGTTTTATAATAAGTTTTCTGGATATTTAAAAAGAAGATACAATACAAAAGTTTATAAATTGCCTTTAAATTTACCTGTTACCTGTCCAAACAGAGATGGAACGATAAGTAGAAAAGGTTGTATTTTTTGTGGGGAAGAGGGTGCAGGTTTTGAAAATTTACCTAATTATCTTTCTGTAAAACAACAACTTTTGAAAAATTCAAAATACATAGGAGAAAATTATAAATCAGAAAAATTTATAGCGTACTTTCAAAACTATTCAAACACATATCTTCCTCTAGAAGACTTTAAAAGGTATATTAATGAAGCTTGCGGGGATGATATTGTGGCTATATATATATCAACTCGTCCAGATTGTATATGGGAAGATTATGTTGAGTACTTAAAAGGTATAAAAGTTTCAAAGAATGTAGATATAGTTATTGAACTTGGTTTACAGACGGTTAATTATCATACATTAAAAGCACTTAACAGAGGTCACCTTTTAGCTGAATTTATAGATGCAGTGCTTTTGATAAAGTCATATGGATTAGAGGTTTGCACCCACTATATACTTGATATTCCTATGGACTCACTAGATGACGTAATAGAAGGAGCAAGAATATTGTCAGCCCTCAAAGTGGAGCAGGTTAAATGTCATTCTCTTTATATCTTAAAAGATACTCCTTTAGGAGAAATGTATCAAAAGGGAGAAATCATACCTGTAAGTGTAGACGAGTACATTGAAAGAGCTGTTTCTTTTTTAGAACATTTAAATCCTGATATAGTAATTCAAAGACTTATTGGTCGTGCACCAGAAGAGCGAAGTCTTTTTTGCAACTGGGGAAAAAGCTGGTGGAAAATTCATGAGATGTTGGAGAAAAAAATGAAAGAAGAAGACAGGGTTCAAGGTAAGAAATACAATTACCTCAACGGCAAAAATAATAAGATGCCAAGGGCTGATGGAAAATAAATCTTTAAATTTAAGGCAGAATTATTTTTATAAAATTTAGGTAGTAAATTTAGATTTGTGAACTCGTTTAGCTAAAGCTAAACATCGAGATTTCAGGTGGAGACTCAACTCCACCTGAAGATTTATAATGCTATTTATTTTTTATATAATCATCAATGGCCTCGGCAGCTTTTTTGCCTGCACCCATTGCTAGAATAACTGTTGCTGCACCAGTTACAATGTCACCACCGGCAAAAACTCCTTCTTTGCTTGTGGCACCAGTGTTTTCATCAATGATGATACCACCCCATTTTTTGGTTTCTAAATCCTTTGTATTAGAAGATATAAGTGGGTTTGGTCCTTGTCCAATTGCGATGATTACACTGTTTACATCAATAATATGTTCTGATCCTTCTTTAGCAATAGGTTTTCTTCTGCCTGATTCATCAGGTTTTCCTAATTCCATTTCAGTACATTCTATACCTTTAATCCATCCATCATCTGTACCTATAATTTTAGTTGGATTTTCTAAAAACTTAAATATAATTCCTTCTTCCTTTGCATGATGTACCTCTTCTAATCTTGCAGGCATTTCAGCTTCAGAACGTCTGTATATAATGTATACATTTTCAGCTCCAAGTCTTTTAGAACTTCTTGCGGCATCCATTGCCACATTTCCTCCTCCAACAACTGCAACGTTTTTACCAACGTAGACAGGTGTGTCGTACTCAGGAAACTTATAGGCTTTCATAAGATTTACTCTTGTAAGAAATTCATTTGATGAATATACTCCATTAAGGTTTTCCCCTGGTATTCCCATAAACTTTGGAAGTCCTGCACCAGAGCCTACAAATATGGCATCATAACCTTCTTCGATTAATTCGTCTAAAGAAAAAACTTTTCCAATAACCATGTTAGTTTTTATTTGCACTCCAATTTCTTTAAGAGAATCTATTTCTTTTTTAACTATATCTTTTGGGAGCCTAAACTCTGGAATGCCATATACTAATACACCACCAGGTACATGAAATGCTTCAAAAATGGTAACGTCATACCCTATATTCGCTAAATCTCCAGCACATGTAAGGCTGGCAGGTCCTGAACCTATTATTGCAACTTTTTTATTGTTTTTCTTTGGTACATCTGATTTAGAATCTATGTTTTTTATATACCAGTCAGCAACAAAGCGTTCCAGTCTTCCAATAGCTACTGGTTCACCTTTTTTTCCTCTTACACAAAATCTTTCACATTGGCTTTCTTGAGGACACACCCTTCCGCAAATGGCAGGTAAGCTATTTGTTTCTTTTATCTTTACATATGCCTCTTTAAATTTTCCCTCTGCAACAAGCTTTATAAATTCTGGTATTTTTACGTTTACAGGACAGCCTTCTACACAGGGTTTGTGTTTGCACTGAAGACACCTTTGAGCTTCTTCTATAGCCATCTCCTCTGTATAACCTAAAGCAACTTCAAAAAAGTTTTTATTTCTTTTGTTAGGTTCTTGTTCAGGCATAGCAATTTTTTCAGGTGACATATTAGGCATTTTCATCACCTCCCAATTTACATTTGTGTTTGCTGGTAGCTGTTGTTTCAAGTTTTTTGTACATGCCCTGTCTCCTCATAGCTTCATCAAAGTCAATTTTATGTCCGTCAAAATCAGGGCCGTCTATGCATGCAAACTTTGTTTCTCCACCAACCGTTACTCGGCAGCCACCACACATCCCAGTTCCATCAATCATAATTGAATTCATACTAACAATGGTTTTTATATTATATTGTTTTGTAAGCTCACTGACAAATTTCATCATTATCAAAGGACCAATTGCAATTACGAGGTCGTATTGGTTGCCTTCCTCAATTAAATTTTTAAGTACGTCTGTTACAAATCCTTTTGTGCCATTTGAACCGTCATCGGTAGCAATAATTAGTTTATTGCTTACAGCTTTCAATTCATCTTCGAGTATTATAAGATCTTTATTTCTAAATCCAGCAACAGTGTGAACTTCAGCTCCAAGAGAATGTAGTTTTTTTGCCTGAGGATATGCAATTGCTGTACCAAGTCCGCCGCCTACAACAGCAACTTTTTTTACATTTCCCAAATCAGAAGCAACACCTAAAGGACCTACAAAGTCAAGGAGATTATCTCCTTCATTTAATGTTCCCAATTCTTTTGTGCTTTTTCCTACTTCCTGAAATATTATTGTTACAGTTCCTTTTTTTCTATCGAAGTCAGCAATTGTTAGAGGAACCCTTTCACTGTTTTCTCTAATTCTAAAAATAATAAACTGTCCAGGCTCAGCTTTTTTTGCAATATGTGGAGCTTCTATCTCCATTAGCTTAACTTGAGTATTTAATTTTTTTTTCTTAACTATTTTAAACATTGTTTGTCCCCTTTACAAAAAAGTGTCGTTATAGTTATTTTAATTATTATATTACTTTTAGTCAATTCATATACAAACTTGTTTGAAAAACAAAAGGCTTTTTAGTAATATCTTTTAATATCTTATGTGTTATTATATAATAAATTCGTCAAAAATGAAAGTTATTTCGTTAAAATCCTGCATAAAAAAATAAAAATATTATTGTAATAATATTACAAATACTTATTTGGCAAGTGTTGGAGGAGTGGAAGTAAAGTTCTGTATAGAACTAAAAAAACAAAATAGAAATTACGGATGTTTTCTCTTGCATTATCTTGTTGGATTTGATATAATTTTATTGTAAGATAAATTGAATAAAATGTTTTTAAAGAGCATTTATGTTATGAGCTAGTTTGGTTTTTAGATGTTTTGAAAGATAGTAAATAAAGTTTTATAAATGTAAGGAGTGATTTAAATGAAACTTTTGACAAATGTAATGGAACAAGTTAAAAAGAGGAATACTAATGAACCTGAATTTCTTCAGGCAGTAGAAGAAGTTTTAGATTCCTTAGAGGTTGTTGCAGAAAAAAACCCTAAATGGGTAAAGGAAGGCATATTTGAAAAAATCATAGAACCTGAAAGACAGATTATTTTTAGGGTGCCATGGGTTGATGACAATGGTAATGTTAAAGTCAATAGAGGGTTTAGAGTTCAGTTTAACAGTGCTATTGGTCCTTATAAAGGTGGTTTGAGATTTCATCCATCAGTTAATGTAGGAATTATTAAGTTTTTAGGTTTTGAACAAATTTTCAAAAACTCACTTACAGGACTTCCGTTAGGCGGAGGTAAAGGTGGAAGTGACTTTGATCCAAAAGGAAAATCTGATGCTGAAATAATGAGATTTTGCCAAAGTTTTATGTTGGAGCTTTATAGACATATTGGAGCTAATGTTGATGTTCCAGCAGGAGACATTGGAGTAGGAGCACGTGAAATTGGTTATATGTATGGGATGTATAAAAAAATAAAAAATGAATTTACAGGGGTTTTGACTGGAAAAGGTTTAACATGGGGTGGAAGCCTTGTAAGGACAGAAGCAACAGGCTATGGTCTTTGTTATTTCATGGATGAGGCAATGAAGTCAATTAAGGGTAAATCTTTTGATGGTGCGAATGTAGTTGTTTCTGGTTCTGGAAATGTTGCTATGTACGCTACTGAGAAAGTTTATCAATTAGGCGGTAAAGTAATTGCGTTAAGTGATTCAAGTGGATATATTTATGATCCTGATGGAATTAAACTTGATACAGTTAAGAAAATTAAAGAAATTGAGAGAAAGAGAATAAAAGAATATGTTAAGTATCATCCAGATGCAACATACACAGAAGGTTGTAGAGGGATTTGGTCAATAAAATGTGACGTAGCACTTCCGTGTGCAACACAGAATGAGCTTGATGAAGAAGCTGCAAAAACATTGGTTGCTAATGGGTGTTATGGAGTAGGAGAGGGAGCTAATATGCCTTCAACACCTGAAGCAGTAGATGTATTTATAGAAAAAGGTGTTGTTTTTGGTCCGGGTAAAGCTGCTAATGCAGGTGGTGTTGCTACCTCTGGTCTTGAAATGTCTCAAAACAGTATGAGATATTCATGGTCTTTTGAAGAAGTTGATGCAAAATTAAAAGATATAATGGTTGACATATATAAAAGTGCAAGTGAAGCTGCAAAAGAATATGGTTTTGAAAATAATTTAGTAGCAGGTGCAAATATTGCTGGGTTTTTAAAAGTTGCATCTGCAATGTCTGCACAAGGCATATAAAAAATTTTAATCTGAATTTTTATCAATCTCCTTGCCTTTTTAGGTAGTGGGTTGCATATAATAATTTTCATTCACATAAATAACATGTATTTTAATTAGTATCCTCTCTTTAAAAAATAAAAAAACATGGGAATGTAAGTGTGGTTCCCATGTTTTTTTATTTTTTTGAAATCTATGGACAATCGAACGTATGTTTGGTATAATTTAATTATAGTATTTTTGTAAGAGGTGGTATTATGAACAAAGTAATTTTAATGGGGAGATTGACTAAGGATCCTGAAATGAGGTATACAAATGTGAGCAACATACCTGTATGTCACTTTACCTTAGCTGTCAACAGAAAATTTAAAAGACAGGGGGAAGAGAGACAGGCAGATTTTATACCTGTAGTTTCATGGGATAAGTTAGCGGAATTTTGTTCTAGGTATTTTGTAAAAGGTCAGCAAGTTGCTGTAACAGGAAGAATTCAAGTAAGAACATGGGATGATAATGATGGCAAAAGACATTATGTAACTGAAGTTGTTGCAGAAGAGGCATATTTTGCAGACAGCAAAAAAGAATCCGGTGTAAATAATGAATCCAGTGTTAAAGAAGATGAAAATAAAAATCTTGATGCTCACAATCATGAGGATTTGCCATTCTAAAAAAATTGTATTCACAGTAAACGGAATGCTATTTATATGCCTAGACTGACAAACTTTAGTTTCTAAAATATTGTTCTTCATCTTTAATATATACAGTAAAACAGTAAAATTAACAGTTGACATGAGTCTGTAGAATAATATATAATATAAAGTGTGCTATATTTTGAAGTTTTCCATTTAAATCCATACTTTGGAATGTAGCTTTATGGAATGTAGTTTTAATCGTAGCACAATTGTTACCATCGGAGGGAGGGAAATGCGTGTCTGAAATTAAAGTCAAAGAAAATGAGACTCTCGATAGTGCTCTTAAAAGATTTAAGAGACAATGCGCTAAGTCAGGCGTTTTGGCAGAAGTTAGAAAAAGGGAACACTACGAGAAACCGAGTGTAAAGAAAAAGAAAAAATCTGAAGCAGCAAGAAAAAGAAAATTCAAGTAATAGCATAGCAGTATTTATAAGGGAATGTTTTAAGTGCCATAAGTAAATGTATTTGTATGGCAAAGTCGGAAGTGCTTCAGGTAAGAAGATGTAAAAGCCCTTGATGATGATGGTCTAATGATTTTAAATAATAACTAATTAAAGCAAGCAATTATAAGTGGGGGGTCTTCTGAGAAAGGTGAAGTCTAGAAGACATAATCTGAGATTTTAGATGATATATAAAGTCTTTTGGTTATCTATTTCGCCGTAAGACACGTTCTTTAAGATAGGTGATATAGGAGAGGCTTTAATAAGAATTCGGTAGGGCATACCGACAACCCTTGTGGAGAGTCTGCATTAAGTAGTTTTGTGAAGCAAGAATATTTCTTTCTTTAGAAAGAAGAAACTGCCAATAGTTTCTCAGTAAGCTATTTTTTAAAAAAATATTTACTTGTTTAGAATATTTTTGAGAATAGTTAAGATGTCTTCTATCATACAGATGACAAAGCACAAATGGTACTTCCGAAGGTAAGTATAGAAAGGAAGATTACGGGAAAATATTAAAATAAGATAAAAGTAAAAGCTCGATGAAAATCGAGCTTTTTATAATGTAAAGTAAAGCTATTTTATCACTTTTGCTTTAAGACATCTTTACTTAAGGTGGGTGATAAAGGTTTTAATTCTATGTTGGTTTTTGGGGTGATATAGTGAAAATAAAGAAAATATGGGATACAGGTTATGTTCCCTTTAATGAGATTGAAAAATTAGCCAGTAAAGCAGGTATTTCAAATTTTCTTGCAAAATTTTTTTTAAGTAGAAAAATTAATGATGTAAATATTATAAATAAATTTTTAAATCCTAATTTAGATGATTTAGAAGATGCTTTTCTTTTAAAAGATATGGACATAGCTGTAAAAAGGATAATTAAAGCTATAGATGGCAGGGAAAAAATATTAATTTATGGAGATTATGATGTAGATGGTGTTACAAGCACCTCTATTTTATATAAATTTTTAAAAACTCAAAATGCTTGTGTGGATTACTATATTCCAGACAGATTTGACGAGGGGTATGGATTTTCTCAAAGTTCTGTTGAAAAAATAGTAAATAAAAAGGTTGATCTGATTATAACCGTTGACTGTGGCATTACCGCATTGGAAGAATCAAGATTTTTATCAGAAAAAGGAATAGATATGGTTATTACAGATCATCATGAGTGCATGGATAAACTTCCTGTGGCTATAGCTGTGGTGAATCCTCAAAGACTTGATTGTTGCTATCCTAATAAAAATTTAGCTGGAGTCGGAGTGGCCTTTAAAGTTATTAAAGCTCTCTCAATAGAAATGAATGTAGAATTTGACCAACTATCCTATCTTGATTTTGTAGCACTTGGAACTGTTGCAGATGTGGTTCCTTTAACTGGTGAGAATAGAGTTTTGGTTAAATTTGGCCTAGAAGCAGTGGGTAATACTTCAAATATCGGGCTTAAGTCTCTTATGAAAGTTTCAGGAATTTTAGACAGGAAAATTACCACTGTAGATATAGGGTATATAATAGCTCCAAAGATTAATGCAGCAGGGAGACTTAAAGATGCAGCAATGGCGGTAAAGCTTTTGATAACTGACAATGAAACTGTGGCAGAAGAGATTGCCTCTAAATTAGATAAACAAAACAAAGAAAGACAGAGCATAGAAAAAGAGATATTTAAGGAAGTAACAAGTATAATTGAGAAAGAATCTTGCATGGAAAAAAATAATGTTATGGTAATTTGGGGAGAAAATTGGCATCAAGGGGTTATTGGGATAGTAGCATCTAAAGTTACAGAAAAATATAACAAACCATGTATATTAATTAGTGTATCTGATGGAGTTGGGAAAGGTTCAGGAAGAAGTGTAGAAGGTTTAAACTTGTTTAATGCCCTTAACTTTTGTGAAAGTGTTTTGGATAAATTCGGGGGGCATGAAATGGCAGCAGGTTTAACTGTCAAAAAAGAAAATATTGATGAATTTACAAAACTTATAAATGAGTATGCTGATTCTTCTTTGGATGGTTCTTGTTATGTTCAAAAAATAAAAATAGATACAACTATCAAAAGAGAAGAGATTACTTTGGAAAATGCACGTAAATTAAGCCTATTAGAACCCTTTGGAACTGATAATCCAGAGCCATTGTTTAAGCTTGAAAGTGCAAAAATCAGTGAATTAAGGGCAGTGGGAAATGATAGCAGGCACTTAAAATTGAAAATTGAAAATAATAAATCTGATATAGATGCAATTGCCTTTAATAAAGGTGAGTTGGCCAATATGTACAAAAAATCTGATATATTGGATGTTGCATGCATATTGGATATAAATAATTGGAAAGGAAGGGAGAGTGTTCAATTAAAGGCTAAGGATATAAAACCTGCATTTGAGATAGCATTAAAAAATAAGTTTTTTTTAAGTCTTGATAAATGTTTAGAGTTTAAGGAAAAAACTATAGAACACAGCAACATTAAAAATATTTCTTCGATTGTTCTGAGTAAAGATTTAAAGGAGTATTTACACCTTTATAAGTCTGAAAAGAAAACAGTGGTAATTATGGTGAACTCAATTGAGTCTGTAAAAGATATTATGAAACTTTTTAGAAAATGTAATTTTGAATTTGATTTAAAATACTCTATGAGTTTTTCTAAAGTAAAAATGAATACTTCTAAATTACATGTTTTGATAAATCCAGATCCTTCTAAATTACAGTTATCAGAGTTTGAAAAGGCAATAATATATGGGAATTGGTTTTGTGAAAATTATTTGAATAGAGTTTTAAATAGTATTGATTTAAATGAAATTTATATTTATAATAAAATAAATTTCAATTTTAATAAAAATGATATTATACCTGACAGGCAGGATATGGTTTTTTTATACAAGCATTTAAAAGCAAGTTCTAAAACAAATTTTGTTTTAGATAATTTATTTGTTTTTTCAGACCTAGTATCAAAAAAGTATGATATCAATATGAATTACTTTAAAGTAAAAAAAATTTTTCAGATTTTTAGTGAGTTATCCTTTTTAAAAAGTGAATTGTATGGTAAATATGGAGTGAGCATAAAAATGCTTGATACAGGTAAAGAGAAAAAAAGTATTGAAAATTCATCTATTTATAGAAGCATTAATAATCTTAAGAAATAGACAGATTAAATGTATCCTGCGAACATGCTTTTATGTTCAAAAGAAAAAAAATATGATATTATGTATTTATGTTTTGTTTGATAAAATAGATTTTGTCAGGAGGAAGTTTATGGATTTAAAATCGAAATTACGTCAAGTTATGAACTTTCCTAAAGAAGGTGTTAACTTTATTGATATTACAACAGTATTGCAGGATCCAGAAGCTCTTAAGAAATGTATTGATAAGATGAAGGATGAAATTGAAAAATTTGGTGAATTCGATGTTATTGTGGGACCAGAGTCAAGAGGATTTATTTTTGGAACTCCTTTGGCATACGCAATTGGAAGGGGATTTGTACCAATAAGAAAAAAGGGTAAACTTCCTTACAAAACTATATCAGTGGAATATCAACTGGAATATGGTACCGATATGTTGGAAATACATATTGATGCGATATCTAAAGGACAAAAAGTCATTATTGTGGATGACTTGCTTGCTACTGGAGGAACTACAGAATCTAATATAAAACTTGTTGAAAAACTAGGTGGAAAAGTTGCAGGAATTATATACTTTGTTGAACTTGAGTTTTTAAATGGAAGAAAAAAATTAGAAGGCTATAACGTAAAATCAATTGTTCAGTTTTAATAATGTGAAGCATTCTTGGAGGAATTTTAATGTGCGATAGCTATAACAAACTTGTAGAAAAAATAAAAAAATATAATTCTAAATGTGATTTTACACTGCTTGAAAAGTCATATGTTCTTTCTAAAGAAGCACATGAAGGCCAGCACAGAGTTTCAGGAGAACCGTTTTTTACACATCCTATGGAAGTTGCTTTTATTTTAGCAGATCTTGAGCTGGATTGTACTTCAATAATTGCTGGAATTCTTCACGATACTATTGAGGACACCAAGTATAATTATCAGCAGCTTAAATCAATGTTTGGCAAAGAAGTAGCAGACTTAGTGGACGGTGTTACCAAATTAGGTAAAATTCCTTATACAACAAAGCAGGAGAGGCAGGCTGAGAATTTAAGAAAGATGTTTCTTGCTATGGCAAAAGATATAAGAGTTATTCTTATAAAACTTGCAGACAGGCTTCACAATATGAGAACGTTAAAATACATGAAGGTTGAGAAACAAGCTGAAAAGGCGAAGGAAACTTTGGAAATTTATGCACCACTGGCTCACAGATTGGGTATTTCTAAAATTAAATGGGAATTAGAAGATATTTGTTTAAGATATATAGATCCAAAGGGGTATTATGAACTGGTAGAAAAGATTGCTAAAAGGAGAAATGAAAGAGAAGACTATATTAAAAATATTTTAAAAACGCTAAAAGAAAAAACTAAAGAGATTAATGTTGAAGCACAACTTGATGGAAGACCTAAACACTTTTATAGTATATATAGAAAAATGGTTCGGCAAAATAAAACACTAGAGCAGATATATGATCTTTTTGCCGTTAGAGTTATTGTAAGTTCGGTAAAGGATTGCTATGCAGTGCTGGGGCTTGTTCACGAGATTTTTAAACCTATGCCTAGAAGATTTAAGGATTATATTGCGATGCCTAAACCAAATATGTATCAGTCGCTGCATACCACTGTGATAGGGCCTGAAGGAGTGCCTTTTGAGATTCAAATAAGAACCTGGGAGATGCATAGAATAGCTGAAGTTGGTATAGCAGCCCATTGGAAGTATAAAGAAGGGGGCAATTCTAATAACAACTCAGATAAAAAACTTGCTTGGCTAAGACAGCTTTTAGAGTGGCAAAAAGAAATGCGAGATGCAGATGAATTTATGGAGACTTTGAAGGTTGATCTTTTTACAGACGAAGTTTTTGTTTTTACTCCTAGAGGTGATGTTATAAATCTTCCAGCAGGTTCAACCCCTATTGATTTTGCATATTCCATTCACAGTGCAATTGGAAATAAAATGTCAGGTGCAAAAGTAAACAGTAGGATAGTACCTATTGAATATGAACTGAAAAATGGAGATATAGTGGAGATTTTAACAGCTTCAAATATTCACGGACCAAGCAGGGATTGGCTTAAAATAGTAAAAAGCTCTCAAGCACGTAATAAAATCAACCAGTGGTTTAAAAAGGAAAAAAGAGAAGAAAATATTATAAGAGGAAAGGAAATGATTGAAAAAGAATTAAAAAAACAATCGTTAACCTTTAATCAACTATTTAAACCTGAATGGATTGAAATTGTACTTAGAAAATATACTTTTCTTTCTATAGAAGATGTTTATGCGGCAATAGGATATGGTGCATTAACTGCAAACAAGGTGATTTCAAGGCTTAAAGAGGAATATAGAAAAACAATTAAGTCAGAAGAACTTGCAAAAGATATGGTTAAAACAGTAAGTAAACCTAAAAATCAGGAAAGAAGAAAAAGTGTTCCGGAAAATGGTGTTGTAGTAAAGGGTTTGGATAATTGCCTTGTTAGAATTTCTAGATGTTGTAATCCGGTACCTGGAGATGATATAGTTGGATATATTACTAGGGGGAGAGGTGTATCTGTTCACAGAAGCGATTGTCCTAATGTGGCAGACACTATAGATGGTGATAACAGGCTTATTGAAGTTTCTTGGTATACTGCAAATAATGTAGCTTATAAGGCGGATATTACAGTTGTTGCCAATGACAGAACGGCTCTTTTAATGGAAATAACAAATGTCATTGGGGAATCAAAAATTCCTTTAAAGGCTATAAATGCAAGAACAGGCAAAGATCAAATTGCAATAATGAGCCTTACACTGGAAATAACAAATACAGAGCAGCTTGAAAAAATAATTAAAAAATTAAAGAAAGTTGATTCTGTTTTTGAAGTAACGAGAAAAAAGAAATAATATTGTAAAATAGAGTTAAGGAGAGGTAAAATGCGAGCAGTAGTACAGCGGGTAAATTTTTCCAAAGTTACTGTGGAAAAAGAGACTGTTGGGGAAATTAAAAAAGGTCTTAATGTTCTTTTGGGCATAGGTAAAGAAGATACTCAAAAGGATATTGAATATTTAGCAGACAAAATAATAAATTTGAGGATTTTTGAAGACGAAAATGGGAAAATGAATATTTCCCTAAAAGACGTAAATGGTGAATTGCTTGTTATATCACAATTTACTCTTTATGCAGATTGCAGAAAAGGAAAAAGGCCTGGCTTTGACAAAGCTGCAAGGCCAAAAGATGCGGAAGATATTTATAAACAATTTATAAAAGAGTGTGAAAAGTATGATGTAAAAGTTGAGACGGGTACATTTCAAGCAATGATGTCTGTGGAAATACATAATGATGGACCTGTTACAATACTTTTAGACAGTAAAAAAGAATTTTAAGTTTATAGGGAGGGTTTTTATATGCTAATTGAGTGTTTACCTACTGGGATGATTGATTCTAATTGTTATATTGTATATGATAACAACGAGGGAATTATTATAGATGCAGGTGTTGACACCAGTGAAGTTTTAAATGTTTTAAATGAGAAAAAAATAAATATAAAGTACATTGTTCTAACCCATATTCATATTGATCATATATGTCATGTTGATGAACTTCGTGAAAAAACAGGGGCTAAAGTTTTAGTTCATAAAAATGACAGCGAGAAGCTTTTAGATCCAATGTTAAATGGTTCTGGTTTTTTTGGACAAAAAACTTCTTTTAAACCTGCAGACAGGGTTTTAGAAGACAACGATGAAATTAGTGCTGGAGGAATTAATTTTAAAATAATCCACACTCCAGGTCACTCATCTGGAAGCATTTGTATAAAAGGTGAAAATAATTTATTTACAGGAGATACATTGTTTAAAATGGGAAGGGGAAGGACAGATTTAGGAGATGGCAATGAACGTGATATATTGTCATCAATAAAAAAAAGACTTATGACTTTTGATGATGAAACTGTTGTATATCCAGGTCATGGAGACTCTACAACCATTGGAGCGGAAAAAGTCTTTTACTAAAGCTAAACATCGAGGCTTCAGGTGGGGACTCAACTTCACCTGAAAATTTATAAGAGCAACTCCACCTTATAGAAGGTGGAGTCTTAAAATAAGATAAAGTTAAACGAGTTTACTTGTGTTTAATTTTAATATATAAAACTAATAAATTGGAGGTTTGTGATGTTAACAAAGTCACCAAAAGGAACAAGAGACATTCTACCACAAGAGATACACAAATGGCAGTACATAGAGAATTTGATGGCAGAGATTTGTAGTAATTTTGGCTATAAGGAAATTAGATTTCCCGTATTTGAGCATACTGAATTGTTTCAAAGAGGTGTTGGGGACACTACAGATATAGTTCAAAAAGAAATGTATACATTTTTAGATAAAGGGGATAGAAGTATAACTCTAAGACCAGAGGGGACTGCTGGTGTTGCTAGGAGTTATATTGAAAATGGAATGGCTTCTTTGCCACAGCCTGTAAAACTTTACTATAATATTACTGCCTATAGATACGAAAATGTACAAAAAGGTCGTTATAGGGAATTTCATCAGTTTGGAACAGAAGCTTTTGGGTCTAAAGGGCCATCTATAGATGTTGAAGTAATAGCGATGCTGGATGATATTTTAAGTAAATTAGGCATTAATGATGTTGAACTTAATATAAACAGTATAGGTTGTAAAGAGTGTAGAGATGAATATAATAGCAAACTTAAAGATTATTTAAGACCAAATTTACAAAAGTTATGTAAGACGTGTGAGGAAAGGTTTGATAGAAATCCTTTAAGAATTATTGATTGTAAGGAAGATTCCTGTAAAGAAATCACAGAGAAAGCTCCGGCACTTATTGATAATTTGTGTGAAGAATGTAATAATCACTTTGAGGGTTTAAAAAAGGGATTAGATAACTTAGAAATTAATTATAATATAGACAAAAACATTGTAAGAGGCCTAGACTATTACACAAAGACAGTTTTTGAGTTTGTGTCAAAAAACATAGGTTCACAGGGAACAGTCTGTGGTGGAGGCAGGTACGATGGACTTATAGAATCTTTTGGAGGGGCACCAACACCAGCTATTGGTTTTGCTATTGGTTTAGAGAGGCTTCTTATGGTTATGGAAACTCAAAATATTGAAATTCCAGATTCTACAGGCATTGATATTTTTGTTGGAACTATAGGTGATCAGGCACAAAAATATGCTCAGAAACTAGTGTTTAATTTGAGAAAAGAGGGACTTAGTGCTGAAACTGACTTGATGGGAAAGAGCGTTAAAGCACAGATGAAATATGCAAACAAACTAGGAGCACGTTTTTCCATTGTATTAGGAGATAATGAAATTGATACAAATAAAGGTTTTTTAAAAAATATGGATAGCGGAGAACAAAAAGAAATAAGTTTAGATACAGTTATTGATAGATTGAAGAATTTTTAAAGATAACATTATAATATACAAAAGTTAATATGATAGGAGTGAAAAAATGGGTGAATCAATTTATGGTTTAAAGAGAACTCATTATTGCACTGAAATTACAGTTGACGATGTAGATAGAGAGGTTACTGTAATGGGATGGGTTCAAAAAAGAAGGGATTTAGGAAAGCTTATATTTGTTGATTTAAGGGATAGGACAGGCATTGTTCAAGCTGTATTTAGCAATGAGTCAAAAAAAGAACTTTTTGAAAAAGCTGAAAAAATAAGAACTGAATTTGTACTTGCAATAAAGGGGAAAGTTGTAAGGAGAACTGGTGATGCTGTAAATCCTGATATGATTACAGGGGAAGTGGAAATATTAGCAGAAGAACTTAGAATATTAAGCGGGGCGGAGACGCCGCCTATGTACATTGAAGAAGACTCTCAGGTAAATGAAGCTTTAAAGCTTAAGTATAGGTATATTGATTTGAGAAGACCTGATATGCAAAGGAATATTGTGCTAAGACACAGAGTATCAAAAGTTGCAAGAGACTATTTTGATGACAATGGGTTTCTTGAAATAGAGACACCAATGCTTACAAAAAGCACTCCTGAGGGAGCAAGAGATTATCTTGTACCCAGTAGAGTTCATCCAGGGAAGCTGTTTGCTTTGCCTCAATCGCCTCAATTATTTAAGCAGCTTTTAATGGTATCTGGATTTGATAGATATTTTCAAATTGTAAAGTGTTTTAGAGATGAAGACTTAAGGGCTGACAGACAGCCAGAGTTTACTCAAATAGATTTGGAAATGTCCTTTGTAGATATTGAAGATGTAATTGAGATTAATGAAGGATTTATCAAAAGACTTTTTAAAGAAGTTCTTGAAGTGGAAGTTGACAGTCCATTTGAAAGAATGTCATATAGGGAAGCTATGGATAGGTTTGGATCTGATAAGCCTGATGTAAGATTTGGTTTAGAGCTTATAGATTTATCAGATGTAGTTAAAGACTGCGGCTTTAAGGTTTTTTCAGGTGCAGTAGAAAAAGGTGGAAGTGTCAGAGCTATAAATGCAAAGGGATGTGGAAGTAAATTTAGCAGAAAAGAAATAGATGCTCTTGGTGAATATGTGAAAGATTATAATGCAAAAGGAATGGCATGGATAGTGGTGGAAGAAGATAAACTTAAATCACCAATTACAAAGTTTTTAAAGGAAGATGAGGTTAAATCTATACTTGAAAAAGTTGAGGCAGAACCAGGGGATTTAATTTGCTTTGTGGCAGACAAAGATAGAATTGTATTTAGTGCTCTTGGTGAGTTAAGACTTGAATTGGCAAGAAAGCTGGATTTAATTGATGATAAGGAATTTAAATTTTTGTGGGTTACAGAGTTTCCTCTTTTTGAATACGATGAAGAGCAAGAACGTTATGTAGCAAAACATCATCCATTTACTGCTCCTATGGACGAGGATATGAAATATATTGAAACAGAACCAGAAAAGGTAAGGTCTAAGGCATTTGATATTATTCTCAATGGAAATGAAATTGGAGGGGGAAGTATAAGGATACATGACCAAGAACTTCAGTCAAAGATGTTTAAACACTTAGGTTTTACTCAGGAAGAGGCAAGAGAAAGATTTGGTTTTTTACTGGACGCATTTCAATATGGTACACCACCACATGGAGGGCTGGCATTTGGACTTGACAGGCTTGTTATGCTTATGGGGGGATGTGAAAGCATAAGAGATGTAATAGCCTTCCCAAAAGTGCAAAATGCATCCTGTCTTATGACAAATGCTCCTGACAATGTTGAACAAAAGCAGCTTAAAGAGCTTCATATTAATTTGGATACTTAGGAATTTTTGTAGCAAAGACAGCATAAAATGGAAATCGGATGGAGGATTTCTCCATCTGATTCGTTATATGAAGTTAATATTTAACTCAAATCTTTATTTTGAAATGTTTCTTTAATATTAAATTATATACCTATCCACTTGAAAAATGATAATAAATTATATAAAATTTATTAGTATGGGTTTATTGTGTTTTTAAAGTTTAGAGAATAAGTTGTGGTTAAAAAAAAGGGGGGCTTATTACGGATAAGAAAAGTATTATAAGAGAAGTACTGGATTGGGTTATTCATATAGCAGTTGCAATAATATTGGGCGTTTTAATTGTAAATTTTGTTGCTCAAATTACTGTTGTTGAAGGAAGTTCAATGGAAAATACTCTTTCTAATAATGATAGATTGATTATTGAAAAAATAAGTGCTAGGTTTGGTAAAATTGAAGCAGGGGATATTGTGACATTAGATGACCCTGAGGGTGATGATGGGATACGTTTTAAAAATAGTCCTCTAATAAAAAGAGTTATTGGAGTAGAAGGAGATTTAGTAGAAATAAAAGAAGGAAAGGTTTTTGTAAATGGTGAAATTTTGGAAGAGAACTATAATATAAGAGGGGATAAAACATTTTTGGAAGATGATGAGCATGCCAGTGTTAAAGTTCCTGAAGGCTATGTATATGTGATAGGAGATAATAGAATGCTAGGACAAAGCACTGACAGCAGAAATTTTGGAGTTATAAAAACCGATTATATTGGTGGAAAGGCTATTTTGAGATTTTTTCCTTTTAGCAGGATAAGTCTTTTGAAAGATTGAAAAAGTATGAGATGCTTTTAACAATTATGTTAAGATGCAGTTTGAAAGGGGCGTGAATGTAGCTTAAGTGAGCTGCTGTCTTATGAATAAATTATTAAATGTAGGGTTAGATGTTGGTTCCACTACAGTTAAATTAGTCATTATTGGAAAAAATGACCAGATAATATTTAGTAAGTATCAAAGACATTATTCAGATATTAGAAAAACCATATTTGAGCTTTTAAGTGATGCATGTCAAATGTTTGAAAACGAAGATATAACCATAATGGTAACTGGATCAGGTGGCATGTCTGTTTCTAAGTGGTTGGAAATTTCCTTTATTCAAGAAGTTATTGCAAGTACAAAGGCAATAGAAAGATTTATACCCCATACAGATGTTGTTATTGAATTAGGTGGAGAGGATGCTAAGATAACTTTTTTTGAAGGAAGTATAGAGCAGAGGATGAATGGAACCTGTGCTGGGGGAACTGGAGCTTTTATAGATCAGATGTCCTCACTTTTAAAGACTGATGCTAAGGGGTTAAACCAATTGGCAAAAGGCTGTAAAGTTATTTATCCTATTGCGTCTAGGTGTGGTGTTTTTGCTAAAACCGACATACAGCCTTTGATAAATGAAGGGGCAGCAAGAGAGGATATAGCTGCTTCTGTTTTTCAATCGGTTGTCAACCAGACAATAAGTGGCTTGGCCTGTGGTAAGCCTATTAGAGGCAATGTGGCTTTTTTAGGAGGACCTTTGCAGTTTTTATCTGAATTGAGATTAAGGTTTGTAGAAACCTTGAAACTTAGAAGGCATCAGGTTATTTTTCCTGAAAATGCTCAGCTTTATGTTGCATTAGGTGCAGCATTAGAATCAAAAAATACAAAAGCTGTTCCAGTAAAGCTTTTTAAAAAAAGGCTTGAAGTACTAAAAAAAGTGGTGGTTCATGAAGTTGAAAGATTAGAACCTCTGTTTAAAAATAGTGATGAGTTGAGTAAATTTCAAAAAAGACATAAGAATAACACCTTAAAAAAAAGAGATATAAAAAGTTTTAAAGGAGAATGTTTCTTTGGATTAGATGCAGGGTCTACAACCACAAAGGCTGTGCTTATGGACAAAGAAGGTGCTCTTTTATATTCATTTTATGGAAGCAATAATGGAAACCCAGTTACATCTGCCATTAATATTTTAAAAGAGATTTATTCTCTATTACCTAAAAACTCTAAGATAGTAAACTCAGCAGTTACAGGATATGGAGAAAATCTTTTAAAAGCTGCTTTAGGTTTTGATGTTGGCGAAATTGAGACAATTGCCCACTACAAAGCCGCAGAAGCTGTTTTACCAGGAGTGGATTTTATCCTTGATATTGGTGGTCAGGATATGAAATGTCTAAAAGTTAAAAATGGTGTGATAGATAGTATAATGTTAAATGAGGCCTGTTCTTCAGGTTGTGGCTCTTTTATAGAAACTTTTGCTCATTCTTTAAATATGGATGTGGCAGACTTTGCAAAAGAGGCTTTATTGGCTAAACAACCTGTTGATTTAGGATCTAGGTGTACTGTTTTTATGAATTCTAAAGTTAAACAAGCTCAAAAAGAAGGAGCATCTGTAGGAGATATTTCAGCAGGTCTTTCATATTCTGTTGTAAAAAATGCACTTCAGAAGGTAATCAAAATTAGAGATCCTAAAAAAATGGGAAATAAAATAGTTGTTCAAGGAGGAACGTTTTATAATGATGCAGTGCTTAGAAGTTTTGAGCTGATTTCAGAAAATGAAGTTGTAAGGCCTGAAATTGCAGGGCTTATGGGGGCTTATGGGGCTGCACTAATTGCTTTAGAGAGAAATGTTTCAGGTGAAAAAAGTTCACTTTTTGATATGGATAAGATTAATCAATTTAAAGTAAATGTGTACATGGAAAGGTGCGAAAAATGTGGAAACAACTGTCTTTTGACTATTAATAGCTTTGGTGATAAAAGAGAATTTGTTTCAGGAAACAGATGTGAAAAAGGTGCTGGTATAGTAGTTAAAAATAAAGATGTTCCCAATTTATATAATTATAAATACAGAAGAGTTTTTTCTTATGAACCTCTTAATATGGACGAAGCCTTAAGAGGTACAGTTGGGATTCCAAGAGTGTTAAATATGTATGAAAACTATCCATTTTGGTTTGCTTTTTTCACTCAATTAAAATTCCGTGTAGAACTTTCCCCAAGGTCTACCAAAAAAATATATGAACTTGGAATGGAGACCATTCCTTCCGAATCTGTATGTTATCCTGGTAAATTAGTTCATGGACACATAATGAGCTTAATAAATAAAAATGTAGATTTTATATTTTATCCATGTATCCCATATGAAAAAGAAGAATATAAAGATGCAAACAATTATTATAATTGTCCTATAGTTACTTCTTATCCTGAAGTTATAAAAAATAATATGGATATACTGAAAGAAAAAGATATAGAATTTAAAAATCCTTTTTTACCATATAATGATGATTCCAGACTTGTTGAAAGGATGTATGAAGAATTTAAAGAGTTTAATATTTCTAAAGCTGAAATAAAAAAGGCTGCGTCTCTTGCGAGAAAAGAAGATAAGCGATTTAAAGAAGATATTAAGTTAAAAGGTGAAGAGGTTTTAGAACATCTTAAAAAGACAGGAAAGAAAGGTGTGGTTTTAGCCGGGCGTCCATATCATATAGACCCTGAAATAAACCATGGAATTCCTAATATAATAACAGAATACGGTATGGCTGTTTTAACAGAGGACTCCATATCTCATTTAGTGAAAGATCAAATTTCATTGAGAGTTGTGGATCAATGGATGTATCATTCAAGACTGTACAGAGTAGCTGATTTTGTCAAAGACAAAAGCTTTCTTGAAATTATACAACTGAATTCATTTGGCTGTGGTCTTGATGCTGTGACAACTGATCAGGTGGAGGAAATTTTGGAAAGTTGCGAAAAAATATATACAGTACTAAAAATTGATGAGATAGACAATCTTGGTGCAGCCAAAATAAGAATTAGATCATTGAAAGCTGCAGTTGATGAAAGAGATAATAATAAGTTTATTCCTGAAAAAAGTGAGTATTCTTGTGACAGAGTTTTATTTACAAAAGAAATGAAGAAAAAACACACTATTTTGGTTCCACAAATGTCACCTATACATTTTCAATTTTTGCAGGAGGCTTTTAGAGCTTCAGGATATAATCTAGAAGTATTGCCTTCTGTTGATAAAAAGGCTGTTGATGAAGGTCTTAAATATGTAAATAATGATGCATGTTATCCTTCAATAATTGTAATAGGGCAATTGATGGAAGCTTTAAAATCTGGAAAATATGATATTAATAATACGTCACTTATGATATCTCAGACTGCTGGAGGCTGTAGAGCTACTAATTATATAGCTTTTATAAGAAAAGCTTTAAAAGACTCAGATCTTTCTCATATACCTGTAATTTCTTTAAACTTTGCAGGTCTTGAGAAAAATCCTGGTTTGAAATATACGCCAAGCCTAGTTAATAAGTCGATGATGGCACTTGTTTATGGTGATATTCTTATGAAGGTTCTTTATAGAATAAGACCCTATGAAAAAATAAAAGGCTCTGCAAACCTTTTATACAATACATGGGTTGAAAAATGTAAAGAATCTGTGAGAAATGGTAAACACAAAGAGTTTAAAGAGAATATCTACAATATTGTAAAAGATTTTGACTATTTAAAGATAACTGATGAAAAGAAACCAAAGGTTGGTTTGGTAGGGGAAATACTTGTTAAATTTCATCCTACAGCCAACAATGATATAGTAGATGTCATTGAAAAAGAAGGGGCAGAGGTTGTAATGCCAGATTTAATTGGCTTTGTGTTATATGCAGCATACGATGCCAATTTTAAATACTCCCATCTTTCAGGTAAAAAAAGCACAAAAATAATAAAAAATGGAATTATAAAGTTAATTGAATACTATAGAAAGCATATGAAAAATGCTCTTTTAGAAAGTGAGCGTTTTTACCCGCCAGATTCAATAGATGAATTGGCCGAACTTGCATCTGATGTGTTATCGCTAGGAAATCAGACAGGTGAAGGGTGGTTTTTGACAGCAGAAATGATTGAACTTATTTTAAGTGGTGCACAAAATATAGTTTGTATGCAGCCTTTTGCCTGTTTGCCTAATCATGTTACGGGAAAAGGTATGATTAAAGAATTAAAAAAGCGATATCCAACTTCAAATATTACGGCAGTAGATTATGACCCAGGAGCTAGTGAAGTAAATCAGATAAATAGGATAAAGCTTATGCTTTCTACAGCTTTTAAAGAATTTGACAAAAAGCAATTGTGTAATGATAGCGTTGATGAGGAGATAAAAACAACCGTATAACAATTAAATTAAAAAAGGATTGCCTGTTAGTTTAAAACAACAAAGGGGAATGGTAGCTTTATCGTTTTGCTACAGAATAAACTTTGAGCAGGCAATCCTTTTATAGTAAGACTTTTTTTAATTGTTTCCTATGTAAGAATTTACAAGGCTAAACTATCTGCACTTAGAATGTTGATATATGGATCACCTATGTCAGTGCTTTTAGAAAAGGTGAATTGGCTGAGAACATTTTTGTTTCCACAACACTCGCATTGAAAAGTAAGACCGTCTAGTTTAGAAACTTCAGATTCAGGTAGGTTTAAAATAACTGACTTACAATTGTAGCATATTAAAGACTTGAAATTATACATGAGAGTTCCTCCTTTAAAGTGTATTAATTAGTTTAATAGATTTTAATTACATGGATTTGTTACAGAAATTAAAACTGCATTTAAAATTTATTTTATTATAAATTTATTCGTACTTAAAGCAAACGACCACAATAGTTATTAATCGACACAAAATAAATCAAAAATAAACACTTCGTTGCATTGTAACATTAAGAAATCTAAGATTTGAAACATTATGTTGACATGCCATCTTTAGCTTATTTATATTATATAATTTTTCCTTTAATAAATCAAGTCCTCGAATAAAAAAAAATTTTGAGAATATAATTTACTGATAAAAATATTAAAAAGAAGTTATATTTATTTAATTTTGTACAAATAACGGAGGATAAAAGATGATTTTTAAGTTTAAAAAGTACTACAAGAAATTTTTATTGTCTAAAAAAATTCTTTGTTTAGTGTTAGCATTTTTATTGGCAATTAAAATTGGCACAACATTTGGAGATGTTTTCTATAATTCAGAAAATAAAATTATTGAAAGCATAGAGGCTGAAACATTCAGGAATACATTAAACAGTACTTTGCCTGTAATTGATACTATATATAACAGTGGTAGTACAAGCCTTTCATTTTCTGGACAGTTAAGAGCAGTGATAAAGAATTTATTTCATTTTGACTTAGGGTATCCGATAACTCTGCTAAATGCACAGTCCTCATATTTTAAAAACTTTTATATAAATGGCTATAACACCTATGTAAATGATAGCAACAAACCATATCAACCATATGTTTATATTGCAGATTTAGATAATCAAGAAAGTCTGGATTCGGAAGATAAGTTTGAGAATAGACAGAGCAGTATAACATATAATGGTGAAGACAATGATAGGGAATATTCTGAAAAAGATGCAATAACTATGGAAAAAATAGCAATAAACAACCATCAAACCAATTATAATATAGATATTAAAAAATTGATGGAGGAGCCTTTGAAATTAGATTTTGAGAAAAAGGGGCCTGAGGTATTAATTTATCATACCCATACTACAGAAAGCTTCTTGAAAGATTTAGGACAATTAAGTCAAAGAGGAATTCCAAACAGAACTACAGATGCTACAAATAATGTTGTAAGAGTTGGAGAAGAATTAGCACAGATTTTAAGAAAAAAATATAATATTGAAGTTATACATAATTCCACAATACATAACTATCCAAGTGATGTTGGTGCATATGGAAGATCTTTAAATACAGCTTCAAACATTTTAAACAGTTATCCATCTATACAAATTGTATTAGATATTCATAGAGATGGAATAGATGGTGATAAATTAAGGGCAGTAACTGAAATAGATGGAAAAAAGGTTGCAAAAATAATGTTTGTAGTGGGGACTGATGCTTCTGGATTAAATCATCCAGAATGGGAGGAAAACCTAAAGTTAGCTGTAACACTTCAAAATATACTAAATCAAAAGCATTCGGGAATTACAAGACCTATTTATATGAGTCAGCATAGATATAATCAACATCTAACCAATGGTGCACTGTTGGTTGAAATTGGAGGCGATGGGAATTTAATAAGTGAGTGTTTGGAAAGCACAAAATATCTTGCCGAAGCAATTGATGAAGTTTTAAACCAGCAGTGAAATCTTTTAGCTAAGTGAATAAAAGTTTTATACTTTTGTTTATTGTGAATACTAACTGGTGATAATATTATCAATACAGGGGAAAGTTGGTATAACAATGAAAAGGTTAGAAAAGTATAGAACTATTAGGGTTGAACGGAAAAGATGTATATTTATATCTATAATCTGCTTTGTTATAATTTGCACAGGTATACTTATAGTGGATTATTCTCTAAATGGTCTAATGAATAATGAAGATAGTATTAACTTGCTTGGTATTAAAAAAATAGAAGGTGGGTATTATCACATTACAATGTTTAATAAAAATTTATATTTTAACACAGATTATATCCAAGAAGACCTCAATGACTTTGTGGAATGGGTAAAATCCCAAAGAAAAAATTATAAAGACTAAAAATTTTTCTGTTCACATGATATTTGTTATGTTATAA
>NZ_JAVDDS010000045.1 GCF_030848475.1 Herbivorax alkaliphila | reverse complement strand
AATAATAGGTAATCTTTTTCATTGATTATTGACATTATAGCTAATTAGTAGTATTATTTCATTAATGATCTACCAAAATAATACACCTTTATTGTAAGCACGTAAATATAATTTAAAAAGGGGGACAAATTGTAATGCAACCTATTAAGAAAACGATTTTATTAATACTAATATTTACATTAGCTATTACAACTTTTGGATGTAGTGAGACAGATGATAATCTTTTACTTGAGAAATTCATGGAGGATACTTTTCTAGAAGAACTTAAAGCTAACCCTTCTATGATTAATCTATATCTATTACACCCAGAGAATTATGGATTAGAAGATGTAGAAATGAGTTTACCAGATATTTTAAATATAGAAGAAAATAATAAGCGTTATAAATCCTACTTAAATAAACTAGATAAAATAAACTATGAAAATTTGTCTAAAGATAATCAGCTTCAATACGATATAATTAAATACCACTACTCGAGTTATGCTGATTTAGAACTACAAAAATTTTCTGAAACAGCATCTCCGATTTTTGGCATACAAGCTCAAGCACCATTACTATTAGGCACTTACCGCACAGAGATCGAGAAGGAATTTGAAGACTATTTGAACCTCCTAAAGGATTTACCAAGACTTATAGATGATTTAATAGAGCTCCACCAGCAAAAAGCAGAAGATGGTCTACTTATGCCATCAATTCAAATACGTGATGTCATTACTCAATCCCGTAATTTTATTGCAGATAAAGATAACCATTACTTAATTACTTCTTTTAATGAAAGAAAAGGTCTTGAGAATGTTGATTCTGATAAAGCAAATGAGTATATTGAGAAAAATAGAGAAATAGTGTTAAATAAAGTAATCCCTGCTTATGATAATTTAAAGTCAGCGTTTAATGATTTAATGAGAAAAACAGAGAATGAAAAAGGTCTGTACTATTTTGAGAATGGAAAAGAGTATTATGAGCAAATAGCAAGAATCAATAGTGGTTCATCCAAATCAATTGATGAAATAATTACAGCCATTGACAACAAACTAATTGACTCTTTGTCAGAAATAAGTGTGATAGAGGAAAGTAAAAGTGTTTCATACTCCCTCACTGACTCACCAAAAGAAACCATTAATATGATAAAAGATTCTATGTATGATGACTACCCATCTATTCTAGAACCTGAATTGTACATAACTTCACTGCCCCACATTCTAGAAGGTCGTGTTGGTGGATATTATATTCAGCCCACAATTGATGTAAGTACAAAAAACACTGTGCTAACACGCCGAGATATGCTTCAGGATTTAAATATGTATATAGATTTAGCCCACGAGGCTTACCCTGGGCACCTTTATCAATTTAACTATGCTCTACAGCTTGATTTGCCAGACATACGACATGTGTTAGGTTTTCCTGGCTATACTGAAGGTTGGGCTGTTAGTACTGAATTTCAGGCATTAAACTATATTGATTTGCCAGAATGGGTCAAAATTAAAACCAAGCATACCAGTATAATTAACCGTTTACTTTTTGCACGTATCGATATAGGTGTTCATTATCAAGGATGGACTATAGAACAAGTAAAGCAGTACATTGACAATACATCTGCCGGTCAAATTCCTTCATCGGCAGCTTCAGTACACACATGGAATAGAGTGATTACTAGTCCAGGATTTTCGCTCCCTTATGGAATTGGTTATCTTGAAATGGCTGAGATGAGGGATAAAGCTGAAGA
The DNA here is from genome assembly GCF_030848475.1 of Herbivorax alkaliphila. GTDB lineage: Bacteria > Bacillota > Clostridia > Acetivibrionales > Acetivibrionaceae > Herbivorax. The sequence goes on along the minus strand of NZ_JAVDDS010000045.1, from coordinate 28,149 downwards.
TACATTGGATGAAAACTTTGATTTGAAAGAATTTCATAGATTTATATTGGATATGGGACCTGCTCCATTTGAAATAATCAATGAATATTTTGAAGATTGGTTGTATGAGCAAGTAGATGTCAAAAAAGAATCCTAAGAAAACCTTATAATGTGGGGTCAGGCTTGAATAATTTACTTATTATTTAAGTGTGACCCTTATTTTTGTTCCTTTTCCTTCCTGGCTGTCAATGTGAAAAGTTCCTTTATGAAGAGTGATAATTTCCTTGCTTATAGCAAGCCCTAGACCACTTCCAGAGAGTTTGTTGCTTCCCTTATAAAATTTTTCAGTAATATGAGGTAACTCGCTAGGAGGTATACCTATTCCAGTGTCCTCAATAATTACTACTGCACCTTTTTGCACATGCTCTGTAACTACTGAAATCTTTCCACCCTCATTAGTAAATTTATATGCATTGTCAATAATGTTTATAAAAACCTGTTTTAATCGATCTAAATCCCCATTTACAAAAGTTATTCTTTCATCTAAACTGCATTGTATTTCTAACTTTTTATTTTCAAATTTTATTTTATACTGTTTTAAAACATCTTTTATTAATAAATTTAAATCCACTTTTTCAAAATTCATATTTATACGTCCTGACTCAAACCTTGAAAAATCCAAAAGTTCTTCAACAAGTTTTGTCAGTCTCTTTGACTCTTTTTGAATTATATCAATACCTTGTTTTGTATCTTCCTCATTTATTTGATCTTCACTTAAAGTTTCAGACCATCCCCTTATAGACGTTAGAGGTGTGCGTATTTCATGAGAAATTGAAGAAATAAAATCATTTTTTAAACTATTACTCTTTTTAATTTCATTTGACATAAAATTAATTGTATCTGACAAATTACCTATTTCATCATCATATTTTTTATCTGCAACTATATCAAAGTTTCCATCTGCAATATTTCTTGAAACATAGGTCAAGTGCCTTATAGGTTTAACAATACTCCTAGACAATAAAGCTGCTAATGCCAATGACAGTCCCAACATAAAAATACCTAAAAATATAGCCTTTAGAATAAGATCCTTCACAGTGCTTGTGATTTCTTCTATAGAACTTACAAATCTTAAATAACCAACAATGGTATTTCCCTCAATCAAAGGAGTTGATACTGTTAATACCTCTTCATCAATTATATCCATTCGTCCTCTCCATGAATGGAATTCACCAACTTCTAAGTGGTTCATATCGCTAACATCTATTTTTTCACTGTGTAGAAAACCTGTTGAAGACATTATAATGTTTCCATCTATGTCTACAATCTGAAGCTCTGCACGGCCTTCCTCTTCATAATTGTTTAATATTGTAGTTCCTTTACTATAAATGTCATCATACCTTAGGTACATATTATAAAAGCTTGCACTTGAAACAGCTTTATCAGAAAGAATTCCTGATGCCCCTCCATAATAAAATTGTCTTACACCTATAATAAAAACAGCTTCAAATATTAGAAGTGTTATAAATATAACAATAAAAATACTCAATGATATTCTTCTTCCAATGCTATTTCTCAAGAAGTCTCCTCCTCTTTCCACCTATATCCAACACCCCAGACAGTTTCAATGTATTTAGGGTTTGAAGGGTCATCTTCTATCTTTTTTCTTAGCCTTCTTACATTCACGTCTACTATTTTTAGTTCTCCAAAATAGTATTCACCCCAAACTTTAGTCAAAATCTCATCTCTGTCAATTGCTTTTTGGGGATTTTCCATAAACAACTTAATAATCGAAAACTCAGTTGGTGTAAGCTCTATTTCTTCTCCTTTTTTGTAAAACTTCCTTGCGAAATCATCAATTTCAAAGCTTCCCTGCCTTATTTTTTTTATATCAATTTCTGTATTGATTTTAACTCTTCTTAAAAGTGAATTAACACGAGCCATAAACTCTGAAATACCAAAAGGCTTTGTAACATAGTCATCAGCTCCACTTTCTAATGCATAAACCTTGTCCCTCTCCTGAGCCTTTGCAGTAAGCATTATTATGCCAATAAAAGGGTACTTATCTCTTAGAGTTTTGCACACCTCAATACCGTCTATCCCAGGAAGCATTATATCTAAAACAGCTATATCAATATCTGAATGTGCTTGTGCAACCGAAAGAGCTTGCTCTCCAGTTGCACATTCATACAATAAAAAATCATATTTTTTAAAATTCACCACAAGCATACTTCTTATAGATTCATCATCTTCTAAAACTAAAACTTTAATCGCCATTGTAATCCCTCTTAATATCCTGAATATTCTTTATTTAAGCTATACCCTATTTCAAAATCCCCATCATCTGTTTGCCACAATTTTGTAAAAGATACTACACCTATTCCCTCTTCAATCATTCTTATTTCATAATATCCACTATCTTCCCTATATTCTACAGTATATACTTTAGAACCTTCTACTTCATTTATATCTGTAATCTCACAATTAAGATACCTATATTCGCCAGATTCATCCACAACTCCTTGACCCCATTTATTCCCTTTTGTTAATGGAGCTCTTATAAGTTCTAGCTCATCAAAATCAGAATCCATCATCATATTTTCACTTTTTGTTTGAATAAGTGCACCATTCTCAATTGTATACACAAGGTCAATATTATAATGGTCAGAATCATATCCAGCTTCTCCATCTGACATGTCTAAAACTTCACCTGTAATTAAATATTTTATTACACCGTTATCTCTAACTATTTCATCTATTTCCATATAGTGACCATACTCTGCAAAACCACTATACCTCCATTCATATCCAGACTTTTCTGGCAATAATTTAGCGAAAATACCTTTCGTGTATACATAATTTATCTTGTTGTCGTATGATTTTTGCCTTAAATCATCTATAAATTCTTTCGCTTTTTGATTAAACACATAATTGTCTTCTTTAATAATATCCAAATAATCTTTTACAATATCAGCTGTTTTTGTACCTTCAAATTCAAACATTTCAGGTATACCAATAATGGTTTCAAGCACTTCATCCTTATACTCATCTGTCTCATAATCATATGCTGGTGTATTATCAAGCCCTGCAAGGTATATAGTCATATAATTATAATAAATACCCTCTAATTGTTTAATTCGTACAAAGTCATTGTATTTGTCCATATAACTTTCAATCTCTAGTAGCCTTTCTCCAAGTTCATCCCAAGATATTACCAACGCTGCATCCATTGCTACAGGATTATCTGATTGGTTTGATTTGATATTTATATAGTCTGCTACTTTATCAGATATAAAACTATCATATTTTTTCAAAAATGAATAGTCTACTATAGGATAAACAGTACCCTCTCTGCTTTCAAACTTATATCCCCCATTAACAATTTCTTCAACTAAAGATTCAAACTCAGTACCTTTAGCTTTATCAACTATATCCTCATTGCTTTCAAATTCACTTCCAATTTCTTTTATAAAATCAGATGCAAAAATCTCTCCCTGGTAATAGCTCTCATAAATATTTAGCACTTCTTCAAGTGCAAGTATCATATTGTCTGCCTTCTCACTAGTAACATTGCTAATTTCCTTGTCCATGAAGTCTATAAGTTCAAACGGTTTCTTTTCACTGCTGATAAGATTTAAAAAATCGTCATATACCTTGTCTGATCTTTCTCCATTTTCAACATTGCCTAAGTTTTCAGAATTACTTTCTGGGTAATCAGGACTTTTCATCTTTTCACCAACATCACCATCAATGCCACAACTGGTAAAGACCATTCCAATTACAGCCATCAAAATCAATATTTTTTTCATGTTATATCCCTCCATTACTTTATTTATTACCATCTTCACTTTTATTATAGAATATAACACTAGATTAAATAGTTACAAAACATTAACAGATACTATGGGGTCACTAGTCCAGAATTGTCCTTAAGTATCTTAATAAATCCCGTCTTCTGTAATAGGCTAAGCTTCTTTTATAGCTTTTTGAAAATTCTGCTTCTGTATTTTCAAAAGCTTTTTTAGATTTTATATTCAAATCGTAAAATAACACAAAATCTAATTCCCTATTGCCTTTCTTCCTTTCTTTTGAATATTTCAAAGCAACATTATTAGGAAAAATAATTTTTTTACCAAATTTATTACTGTACATAAAGTTTAAGTTATTTGCATATGATTTTCTAACTAGTTCTGTACATATAAAAGCCTCTCGTGACTTAGAATTAAAGTGATAATCATATGGTTTACCTACAAATTCCCCAGCTTTTAATATAGCTTTCATCTTTACTTCTTTTGATACATTTGGTCTTAATGCCGCAAAATAATCTACCTTTGCAATGTTTGAAAGCTCTTTTATGCTCACGCCCTCTGCAATTGACTCTATTACAGTTAGTTTGTCATTATCAGATAGTTTTTTGTATATTTTATAATTACATTCTTTTAGCACTTGAGAAAACTTTTTACCTTCTAAATCATCAACATCCTCAAAATACTTATCCATTAATTCTAAAGTACCTATATAGATACCTGTATGAGTCCAAAATCCTGGCATACTAAAATTAGTTGCCTGCCAGTCATTACGCTTCAAAAGAATGTCACCTGGCTGGATTCTATCCTTAATTTCAATTAATTGCTTGTCCGAAATAAATTTTTCTTTTCGTGGTGTTAATTCTAAAGCAGTTAAGCTAACAGCTATATACTTTTGTGCTGGAAATACAACTATATAAAAAATTTCTTTTGTTGCTATTTTCATGAATTTTCTTCTCTTTTTTAGTTCATTAAAATTAGAAATACTGACAAGAAGATATAAGAAATATTTCATAAACTTCTTGTTGTATTTAAAAGTTCGTATTTTTTCTCCATTTTTTTTGCTCTTTTCTATTTCAACCTGTCTAATTGAGAGAACTACCAGAAAGGATGCTATCAATATTAGAATAAAAAAGAAAACAATTTTTTCATAAGGTATCCTATCGCCTAATAAGTACGTTACTGCTAAAAAAATTAAAAGTTTTACTATATGAGCAATTAAAATTTTTCTCTCAATATGTATCAAATACCCTTTAAAAACTCTATACGTATCTTTGCATAGAAAATATATAATCCCAAGAAATATCAATATCTGTACTAAACTCAATAAATATTCCAACCCTATAACCTCACCTTTTTTTTCTCTAATCTGCTCATCAATTATACCCGATAAATTGTTTCCTTTCAAGAATGTCTTATTATGGATGTTAAGAAAATCCGGAGTTAATAAGTAAATTATTCAAGCCTTACCCCCAAGGTTTTTGTAAAATTTAGTTTTGGAGCCTCTGTCCCAATTTTTATAAATTTCTTGCGATATTTCTGGAGGTAGAGGCAGGGATTTTAAATTGTGTTTCTCATAAAGTTTTAATATTTCTTTTGAATATTTTTCACATAGCCAGCATTCACCTGGTTCTAAAAAACAATCCCTCATTTTTTTATAAGTTTTCTCAAACGGCTCATCTTCTATGTTTCCAAAAGACATATTTAAAAATTCACATGGCTGAACATCACCTTTGGCATTAATATAAATCCTGTCTGTTCCACCTGCTGTACATCCAAACTGAGTTTTATCTTCCTCAATTACTTGAGCTGAAATTGAAGGATATTCTCTATATTTTTTATCTAAATTATATTTGTTAACAATATTTTTCACATATAGTATATCTTCTTCACTAAACCGTTTTACACCTTCTTTTAGTGCTCCTCCTGAAGGCTTTGGCTTTATAATTTGTATAATTGAGCCACCAAATTCCTTTGCTTTTTCCATAATCTTTTCAAAATCTCCATTGTAAAAACCTTCTTTTGAAATGCAGGAATTAAATGCTACAGCTATATCTGCTTTATGACAAAGTTCAATTGCATGAACCATTGTCTCCCATGCACTTTCATCTCCCATAAAATCATTTAATTTTTCACTGTAAGGGGTGTGAAGGGAAAACATAATTGCAGTTACATTGTATTTTTTAAGCTCTTTGAGCCTCTCTAATGTAATACCGTACCCTGTAGAATTAACCCAAATTTCAGAACGCTTATCAATTGCTTGGCACACCTTTTTTAGTCTTTCATACTTTAAAAAGGGATCTCCTCCTTCAATATTGAAAAAAGCCACACCCATATTTTGAAGTTTTTTCACAACCTCAACAAGTTTATTTATATCTACATCTTTTCCTATGTCATTTTTCTGATAACAATACTTACAATTGAATTTACAAGCAGATGTAACAGATATCAATGCCACAGTACAGGGAAGTTTTTCTTTAAACTCTTTAACTTTTTCACAAGAAGCAAAAAAAGCTTTTAGTGGAAAACTTGGTATGTATAAATCAAGCCTTGTATTTTTGCCTATCTTCACAAACTTATTATGCTCTACCTTTGAAAGAAAATATAAAAGCCTTTTTAAAAACTCTATAAATCTTTTAAAGCCCATCTTACCCTTAATAAGTTCCGGCAAAAAGTATATAAAGACCCTCACCTTAACCCACTGTATAAAGGTACTTTTTCTAAACCCCCGAATATTTTTAACTTTAATCATAACATCTCCACCTCTTTTATAAAATAGCTTCAATTCTCAAATATATCCATTGTTCTTATACCATTTAACTGTCTTTTCAATCCCTTCTTCTAGGTTATATTCATTTACAAAACCCAGTATCTCTTCTGCTTTTTTTGTGGAATACTCAATACTGTCATAAAGCATATTCACCCTCCCCCTTGTTAAAAGTGGAGCACTTTTTATACGAAATAGTGCGTAGAACAATTCCATTAAAAACCCTAAAGGATATACCACGCTTTTTGGAAGCGTCCTAGGCTTTTTTATCTTGGCCTTATCACAAAATACTTTATATATCTCATCCATTAATTGGACTTTCCTGTTTCCTATTATAAAAGAATTTATTCCTTTAAGCTTCTTTTCATATGCAAGTAAATAAGCTCTTGCAAGGTCTTTAGCATATATAACGTGAAACTTATTTTTTTTAGAGCCTGGAAATAAAGGTACTCCTGCTGACGCTGTCTTTAGGTACTCATAAAACCCTGTGTTAAACTCCCTTTCTCCATACACCCAAACTGGTTCTATTATTGTTAGATTTTGATTATTTTCTTTGGAAAAAGCAATGGCTTTTTCCTTTGCTAACGCCTTTGAGTTCCTATAATAATTCATGCCACAGGGAAAAATGTCATCTAAAAAGTAGGGGTAGTGAGATTTGTGTGGTGAATTTTCATCTTTAATCTTCTCACTATTTTCTTCTCCGTATACTGAAATAGAAGAAGTTATAATAATATCTTCTATATTATTTTCTTTACATGCCTTTAACACATTTAAAGTTCCCTCTACATTTATATTATAAAACTTCTCATAACATCCCCAGTCTCCTGCTAGAGCTGCCACATGTATTATAAAGTTATAATTTTTAAAAATATCAATAAGGCTTTCAACATCTTCTATATCACCATATTCTAATTTTACAGGTAAATGTTTAATATTATTAAAATTACTGTTTTTTCTAACAAGGCATCCAGCTTTAATTCCCTTTTGACAAAAAGCTTCAACAATATGACTTCCAATAAAACCTGTTCCACCTGTAATCAACACACTACCCATATAGTTACCTCCAAATTATTCAAACCTTTTTAAAAGAAGCACTCCATTATGTCCTCCAAAACCATAGGATGCAGATAAAGCCTTTTTAATTTTCGTACTGACAGTTTTGTGTAAAAGATTCAATCCATCTATAGGCTCTTTTGTTTTAAATCCATGTACTATGGATTTATCTATCGAAAGTGCTGTAACAGCTGCTTCTAAGGCGCCACTTGCCCCCAAACTATGTCCAATTACTCCCTTTGTAGCACCTATTAGAGGCTGATCTTTTACGCCGCCAAACACTTCTTTTATAGCATTTGCCTCAATTCTATCATTTTGCTCTGTCGCCGTTCCATGAGGGTTGAAATAATCTATTTTTTCATTCTGTATAACATCTTTTAAAAGCTTTATAATTCCCCTGCCACTCTCATCCATTTGCACTATGTTATGTGCATCACTGCTGGATTTGTAATCACATATTTCAGCATAAATATGTGCTCCCCTCTCTATAGCACTGTTAAGCTCTTCAAGAATTACAATACAACCTGCTCCCTCATTAAATAAAAATCCACTTCGTTTTTGTGAAAAAGGCATAGGCAGACCATTTTCTGATCGGGTCAAAGTCTTTAGCATGTCAAACCCTCTCATTATCGAACCATGTTTTTCTTTCAAACACTCCACGCCACCTGTTAAAACAGATTTAGAAATGCCATTTTTAATTCTCATATATGCTTCGCCTATTGCATAGGTTCCAGATGCACATGAAGCATTTACAGTGAAATTTGTACCCTTTATGTTGTATAAAACTGATATCCAAGACGATATAGCGTTTGGCATTGATATAGGCACTAACATACGATTATATCTAGTATCTAAATTGTATCTTTCTAAAATATCTTTGTCCTTTGCAAATACATGTGCAATATTTGAATTATACGCCATTTGAATGCTGTTTAGCCCTAAACCTATTACTATATCAGCATATTCTAATTGATTTACCTTAAAATATTTATCACCAGATTCTACATTAAGTCCTGCATCCTCTATTGCCAGTCTAGCAGATGCTACAGCTATCTTTGCTGCATCTCCCATAGCTTTTTCTAAAGATTTAGGTAAATTATACTCTTCTAAGTCAACCTCTGGTGCAGGTATATAATAACGTGATTTAAAGTTGTACATATCTTTATACTCTTTTGGTATTTCACAAATATTATTTTTTTGAGATAGTAGATTTTCAAAAAACTCTTCTTTTCCTTTTCCCGTACTTGTAATAGGGCCTATTCCTGTTATAACCACTCTATTATTCATATTTGGAATTCTCCTTTACATAACCTATAAGGCTTTTAATATACTCCCTCTTGTCCTCAAAGCTTCTTCCACTTATATCTAGTTCTTTTAAATCTATTTTAATGTTGTCTTCAACAAGTTCTTTTTTCCATTCCTCACACATTGTCCCTAATTTATAAAACTTAAAATCTCTTTTTTTTGCCTCATTCAAAAATTCTTTTTCATCTGATTTTTTAATGGTAAACAAAAGCTCATACTCTCCACATTCTCCTAAAAACATCAACATCTTTGGAATTGAAGCAAGTTCTGATAGAGTTACTCCCATCTTCATATAGGGAATATTTTTTATTACAAATCCTGTCTTACTCATATTGCTAAGATTTTTTATACCGTTATACACTCCGTCACTTGTGTCTGTAGAGGATGTGGCATATTGACTTATCATCTTTGACTTTTCATGCCTTAACTTGAATAAATTTTTCAAGCCATTAGAAGCTTCCCTTATCTTTGAATTATCCCGATAAATTTTAAGTAACGCCTCCACATTGCCAGCACCAACTTCACCGGTTATATAAATTACATCCCCTTTGTTGGCACCACTTCTTTTTATAAGTTTTTTGCTATGCTCTCCAACAACTACTCCTGTATATCTCCAATCCTTTGACTTTCCCATGTCCCCACCTAAAAAAGCCACACCTGTTTTATTTAACACATCTGAAATACCCTTTGATAAATGCTCTATATATTTTTTATCCCAGCTTTCACAAACGGTCATACTGTGAAGGTAAAAAAGAGGCTTTCCCCCTGTTGCAAGTATGTCACTTGTACTCCCAACTGCCATATTCCAACCAAGGGCATATGCATCATCTTCCCTAAAATAATCCTCATGGGAAAACTCATCAATATTAAATAGAATTTTTCTATCCCCTAAATCAACTATCTCACAGTCAGCTTCAAATAAACTGTTTTTTTGGGCATCAGACTTTGGCATCATGCCTGCAACTATTTTTATTAATTCTCTTTCATCCATTACAATCCACCTCACATACAATATCCAACTGTTGGTCAGCTATTTCAATGGTACAGGGTAAAAATCCTGCTGGATCACCATCAAACTCAACTTCTGGATTGGTTTTGTTACCGCAAATTTCAATTTTCTTTATGTAGTCAAGTGTCAAAAATCTATTGTCAACCATCTCTTTTCCACTGTAAACCTTTTTTATCAAGAGAAAAAAATCTTTTAATCTCATATTTTTTACAGTGAGCCTGTAAAAAAGCCCATCTCCCTGACTAATTTTGTTTTTTACCTTTATACCCGATGCTATATAAAAAGTTCTACCTATTGATATATTGTGAACTCTTTCAATCTTTTCATTTTTGCCATCTGCAATCATTTGAAATTGACATGGCTTGTAGCTAAAAAACGTCTTAATAAGTGCTGTAAATGTACCTATATAATCTCCTAAAAAGCTTCGTATTCCAGTGTTTGCCCTTCTTGCCAATTGTGCACCTAGTCCAATGTTAGCACAACAGGCAAAATAACATGTTTTAAAATTTGAAGTGTAATCCACAAGTTGTCCTTCATACTCCATCATAAATTTTTTTGCCAGCACTATTTTGCCAATCTGAATCTTTTTACTCTTATTATCCAAAATAACTTCTACAGCTTTTTTGAGTTTTATCGGAATGTTATAGCTTTTGCAAAAATCAGGACTTGTCCCTGTATATATAACACCCATCTTTGCTTTAGAAATTCTACTACCATTTTCATTATAAAATCCAGATAAAACTTTGTTTATAGTGCCATCTCCGCCAACTGCAACAATTACATCATATCCTTTATTATTGGCCTCTTTAGAAAAAGAGAAGGCATCCTCCAAAGAATTAGTGATTTTATAATGATAGTTTATCGATGATTTATCCAATAAATCAAATATCTTCTTAAATGTTTTTTTAGAAGTTCCACCTTTAGAGCCAGGATTTAAAATAAAAAAGCACCTCATATTTCTCTTCCAATCTCATCTATCTTTTCACAAGCTTTCTCTATTGATTTTTTGGATAAATTAGCACCTGCTATAAGTCTAAGTCTTCCTTCATTTGGCGGTACAGAAGGCTCGACAAATGGTGTTGTAAGTATTTTTTTATTATAAAAACTCTTTGCAAAAAGTACAGTTTTTAATGCATCCCCTGTTTTAATAGATATTATAGGCGCCTTACCATCACATAAGTCAAAACCATTTAAAATAAGTCTATTTCTAATAGTATCTCTGTAATCCCACAGCTTTTTTCCCAATTTGTCAAATTCAGTTTCAATAATATCCAAAACTTTTTCCACTGCTCCCAATAGAGCTGGAGAAATTCCAGTAGAATACACAAGCTGAGGACAAAAGTAACGCAAATACTCAATAATTTCCCTACTTCCTGAAATAACACCTCCTGATGCTGCAATTGCTTTACCTAAAGAAGCTGTGTAAATACCCTTAAAATTCTCTATACCACACTCTTCTAAAACTCCTTTTCCATTCTTTCCGATAACACCTATTCCATGAGAATCATCTACAACAGTTACTGCTCCATATTTTATACCAAGCTCATATATTTCTTTTAAAGGTGCAATGCTCCCTTCGGTAGAAAAAACAGATTCAGTAACTATAAATACCTGTCTATATTTTGAGGAGTTTTTAAGAATTTTTTCTAAATGTTCTGGATTGTTGTGTAAAAAAGGTCTAATTTTGCATCCTACGCTTTTTATGCCTTCTATAAGTGAGGAATGTGCATAGTGATCTACTAAAATAAGATCTTCTTTTCCTGCAATGGTAGCAAATAAACCATTGTTCGCCTGATAGCAAGAAGGAAAAATAACAGTATCTTCAAGTGATAAAAACTTTGAAATTTTTCTTTCAACCCTTTTATACAATTCTATATATCCTGTTGCAACAGGTGTTCCACACAGCGAAACACCATATTTTTCAACTGCATTAATTGCAGCCCTTTTTAATCTTTTATCAGCACCAAGACCTAAGTAGTTGTTTGCTGCAAGGTTTACATATTCTTCACCATCAATAATTAATAGATTGTCAAGTCCTGATTCAATACAATTGTAATAGGGATTAAATTCTGCCTTTTCTATAACTTGTTTGTCCACTTTAAGTCTGTTATAAAAACTATCTAACCTCACTGCACTCACCTTCTCCTTTAGAAAAAATCAATTTTACTCTGTCTATAATATCGCTAACACTTTCAATTTCACTAAAATCCTCTTCCTCAATTTCAATTGAAAATTCGTCTTCTAGTCCAGCAATTATCATTATTTTACTGAAAGAGTCCACCCCTAAATCCTCAATTAGCCTACTGTTTGTCGTTATCTCAAAGCCCCCTTCAATATTTTCCCTTACAACTCCTATAACTCTTTTTTCAAAAGTCATCTTTACATTCCCCCTTCTCTACTTCTTTTCAATTCTTATAACAACGAGTAGCCTGTTCTGAGTCACACATTACCGCACATATATTGCAATTTATACATTTTGAATTGTAGAATTCATTTTTCATAAGCTTTTTTACAAAATCTGTCTCACAAATAAACGGTCTACACAAACTCACAAAATCAAATCCACATTCTTGTACCAAACTTTTTATCTCTTCTCCCTTTCTCACTCCTCCTACATATATTATAGGGATATTTGATTTTTCCTTTGCTATCTTTGCATACTCTAAATTATATAAAGGAGCAAAAGGCTTTATTTTATATCTTAAAAATGGATAAACAAATGTCTTCCAGAGCTTTTTGCCAATTTTGGTATTTGCACGACAAAGAGGATTTTCTGAAAGCACAATATCTACAGGCACATCACCTCTGAATATATTCATTGCATAGTCCATTGTTCCATAACTTATTTCAATTGCATCTACTTTTTTATAATCCAAAAATTTAATTAATTCTACAAACTGGCTTTTTTTGAATTTATTAAAGTAATCATCACTCCCACTTACTTTTACTAGTATTGCAAATTCTTTTCTGCACTTCTTTCTGATACCATCAATTATAAGTTCTAAAAACTTAGTTCCTATGCCAGTACTTCTACTAATTCCAAACTCATCTTTTCTCTTATTAATTGATGGCAGTATAAACTGATGTATTAGATACCCATGAGCACAATGAAGCTGTACCCCATCAAACCCTGCTTCTTGTGCATAAAAGGCAGAATCAACAAATTTATCGACAACATCCATTACCTGTTTTGTGTCTAAAACTAATGGTTTTTCTCTAAAATAAAATGACCTTTTGCTTGAAACCCCCACAGCAGGTACTCCTGTCACATTGCTTTTAGTCTGTCTTCCTGTATGGGCTATCTGCATAAAAATTTTGCAATCATTTTTATGTACAATATCAGTAACTTCTTTATAACAGCCAATTTTTTCATTATCTTCTATACCTGCCTGTCCTGGATGCATGGCTTTTCCCTCTCTACTTACAAATGAAAAACCTGTAATAATAGCACCAACCCCACCTTCTGAAAGTTTTGAATAAAGTTTTAAATACTCTTCGTTGGGATTGCCTTTTTCATCACACATCCCTTCAAAGGCGGCAGAACGTATTATTCTATTTTTTAGTGTTGTACTTCCTATATAAGCCTTTTCAAAAACCTTCATTGTTAACTCCCCCTCTAAGCCTTACTGTTTGAATGCAAGTCAAACAACAACCCTACAAATATATACGTGACAATATATAACATCATCCCTAGCTGTGGATTAAATAATGCAATCAAAACCGCCTGTGAACAGGAGCATGTGCGAAAATTAAAGGAAAGGGAATAATATGCTTTCTCTCCTTCAGGATATTTGTAATATAAAAATCCTGTCCAAATCTGAAGTATCACTGTAATTATTGAAAGAAAAACAAAAGTCTTGTCTATTATAAAATAGTTAAACATTAAATGATATACTAACACAAATGAAAAAAGCGGCAAAACGGTTATTAAAAGTCCAATCTTTCTTGCTTTTTTTATACCATACTTTACTACAACAGTTTTCTTCCCAGCTTCCCTGTCCCCTTTATAATCCTTAAAATATGTGTAAAAAGTCATTACCCCATTTATAACTGCAACTATAATAATTAGTCCAATTAGAGTTTTTGTTATATAAGGATATTCTAGAGAGCCTGAAGCTAAAAACCCTGCTGCTAATGGCATTGATAACATTATTCCAAATACAATGTTGCCTAAAACTCCATATCCCTTTGCATATTCATATAAAACATTTAAAGCTATCCCCAATGTAACTGGTATTATTGCTATTGGCTCTAAATAAAATACAAATACTAAAAAGGTAATCAATAAAAGTATCCCTGATGTTGCCAATGCTTTTTTGTATGGCAGCTTCCCTGTAACCATCGGCCTTAAAGGTGCATTTATTCTGTCTTCTTTAAGTCCTAAGTAGTCATTAATTATTTGATTAATTCCCCAACTTAAAAATAAAATAGTCAAAATAACTAGCTTTCTAAAAAAATCTAAAGTCCCCCCGGTTATATGTTCATAATATACAACTCCAAGCCAGCCAGATATTCCTGTCACAAAACCATAATACAGTCTCATTGATTTAACATATTCTTTAATAAACCTAACCATCAAACATTTCCCCTCTTTATTCACTAAGTCTATGTGCACGATACACGCTTTTAACTTCCCTACTTAATATTTTATAAAATTATACCCTTTAAAACCAGTGTCCAGAGTCACTAATTTATATGACTTTAGTCACTAATTTAAAATAAGAAAATGACTTTAGTCATTGACTAAAGTCATTTTCTTATTTTTTATCTCTGCATCAATCTGTCCTATATTCCCACCTGAATAACCTTCATGGCTTTTATCCCCAAATAGATTAAGTCTAATTAGTGTCAGCTACCGGAAAACTATCAATAAGAGCCTTTTATCCCAAACCCTTTTTTATTTTTTTATAAAAAAAAGCTAAAAGTCGAAAGCACCCGGCTCTCGAACTTTTAACTTATTTCTTTGTATATTTTCTGCACTTTCTTTACCTATACATATTTTTCAAGAATCCTTTTATCTTAATCTAAGACTTCACCTGAAGCCTCGATATTTAGCTTTAGCTAAAAGAGTTCACTAAACCATAAACTCTTTGATGTCTTCTTCTACAGAACCCACACCAGCAATTCCAAATTTCTCTACTAGAACTTTAGCTACATTTGGTGAAAGAAAACTTGGCAATGTAGGTCCAAGATGAATGTTTTTAACACCTAGATGTAACAATGCTAAAAGTACAATTACAGCCTTTTGCTCGTACCAAGCAATGTTGTAAACAATCGGTAATTCATTAATATCGTCAAACCCAAACACTTCCTTAAGCTTTAGTGCAATAACCGCTAAAGAATAGGAATCATTACATTGACCAGCATCAAGTACTCTTGGAATACCTCCAATATCACCTAGCTTTAATTTATTGTAGCGATATTTAGCACAGCCTGCAGTAAGAATAACCGTATCATCTGGAAGTTTCTCAGCAAACTCAGTGTAATATTCCCTTGACTTCATTCTGCCGTCACATCCTGCCATAACAAAGAATTTTTTTATAGCTCCAGATTTAACAGCTTCAACCACCTTATCAGCTAGTGCCATCACCTGATTGTGAGCAAATCCTCCTACAATACTTCCCGTTTCAATCTCTCCTGGAGCAGGAAGAGTCTTAGCAAGTGCTATAATTTCTGAAAAATCCTTTTTGCCATCTTTAGCAGCTTGTATATGCTTGCATCCAGGATATCCAGAAGACCCGGTAGTAAATATTCGCTTTCGTACTTCCTCATTTTTAGGAGGAACAATACAGTTTGTTGTAAATAAAATTGGCCCGTTAAAAGACTCAAATTCACTAATTTGCTTCCACCAAGCATTTCCATAGTTGCCTACAAAATTATCATATTTTTTGAAAAAGGGATAATAATGGGCTGGAAGCATTTCACTATGAGTATACACATCTACTCCAGTTCCCTTTGTCTGTTCCAACAACTGTTCTAAGTCAGTCAAATCATGACCTGAAATAAGAATTGCCGGATTATTTCTTACCCCAATATTTACTTCTGTAATTTCTGGACTGCCAAACTTAGAAGTATTAGCCTCATCTAAAAGAGCCATAACTTTAACACCATACTCACCTGTCTTCAGCGTAAGGGCAACAAGTTGATCAGCTGAAAGTGAATCATCAAGAGTCGCTGCTAAAGCCTCATAAATAAAACCATTTATATCAAGATTATCTTTGCCAATATTTTTAGCATGTTCAGCATAAGCTGCAATACCCTTAATTCCATATATAATCATTTCTCTTAAAGAACGAACATCTTCGTTTTCTGTAGCAAGTACACCTATAGAACCTGCCTTTTTTAATATATCATCTTTTGAATTTATTTCAAATGTAGCAGCATCATGCAAACTACTTGCCTCAGTTTTCTCCCTTAATTCATCTCTTAAAGAAATCATTTTATTTATTTGTTTTTCAATTGCATGGTCGTCAAAGTTTGCATTTGTAATGGTCATAAAAAGACTGTTAATAACTTCATAATTTGTACCACCAATCTTGTCAACGTCAACTTTACCCTTGACAACAATATCTGACATTCCTTTTAAGGTATAAATCAAAAGATCCTGAAGTTTTGAAACCTCCTCATTTTTTCCACATACTCCTTTTACTGTACAACCTTTTCCACCAGCTGCTTCCTGGCATTGATAACAAAACATACTCATTAAATTTTCCTCCTTTTTTTAATAGTTTTTAAATATCATACAAAGTTTACTTAAGCCCTATGGAGAGTTTTCCTCTAACTTCTTACATGTTTATTTTACCGTGAAACACCCTCTATAGTCTGTTGCAATTGCAACTAAATGCAAAAAAAATCAGCGATTAACTAGTTGCATGAAACCCTTAGTTTATAGTATATTAGATGTATGTTAAGATTTTAGGAATTGAGGGGAGTTTTTTGGGTAAAGTAAAAAAAATAATTCTTATTTTATCTTTGATTATACTTTGTTCTTTTACAATACTGCATATGTTTGTAGTGTTTTCATCAAGTTTTCAAGAACCCTTAAAATCAGATGCTATATTAATTTTAGGTTTTGGATTAGTAGACGGAGAACATCCAGATGAGTGGCTAGAATCACGTCTTTCAAAAGGTTTAACTCTCTATAACGAAGGGTTTGGAGAATACATTATTGTATCTGGCGGCAAAGGTCCTACAGACAACATACCTGTATCCTATGCAATGAAAAATTGGCTAATAGAAAGGGAGGTACCTAAAGAAAGAATTCTAATTGAAGATAAAGCTGTAAATACATTTGAAAATATAATACTATCTAAAGCTATTATGAACTCAAAAAACCTTTCTTCAGTTGTTGTTGTAACAAGTGATTTCCACCTTTTTAGAGCCTTAAAAATGTCTAAAGATCACTTTGACAACGTTTCTGGAGTAGCTTCAAATTCAGAAGGTTTTTTTAAAAAAACAATTTATTATTTACGTGAAGATCTTGCAGTTTTAAAGTACCTTATTTTTAAATCATAGCAGACTGTAAATAGAAATATATAACCTTTTTCAATCCAAATTCATATAATATCAAAGGAATTTAAAAGATTTATTTGGGTTGAGGTGAACAATATGTTCTTTACCATTATTCTACTGGCAGTTTCATTGAACTTAGATGCTTTTGGTGTAGGTCTTTCCTATGGTATTAGAAAAATAAAAATCCCTATGTTTTCTAGAATAATTATATGTATGTTTTCTGTATTTTATGCAGGTATAGCATTGGTAGGTGGTAAATCTTTAGCTACATTTTTGCCTGAAAACATATCAAAAATTATAGGTGTATCAATTTTATTTGTCATGGGTACCTTAATTATCATTCAAGCACTAGTAAAAAAAGACAACAAACCACATTCAGTCTACAAATATGTAAATCGAGAAAAAACACTTATTAAGTTGGCAATCAAATCACTTAGAATAACAATTAAAGTAATTAGAAACCCTATAGAAGGCGACATTGACAGATCGGGGAAAATAGAATTTTCTGAATCAGTGCTTTTAGGTCTTGTTTTGTCAGTTGACGCCATAGGGGTAACTTTAGGAACTGCCTTAACTGGCTTTCATTCCTTTGCCATACCTTTGGTCGTAGGAATTTTTCAGTTTGCCTTTTTATTTATAGGAACTTACTTAGGGGAAAAATTCGCTTTAATTGAGAAAATAAACAAAAAAGTAATGGCTCTTATACCAGGGTTGCTGCTATTATCACTTGCTCTTATAAGCTGGTTTAATTAGAGCGTCAATCAAAACCTAAAACCATAATATGATTAATAAAAGGGTCTGCCGTCCCCTGCATCTGGCATTTTTGATCTTTTAATACGTTTATGTAATCTACAATCTCCTGTGTTATTCTCTCACCCATACATATAACAGGTATGCCAGGAGGATATGCCATAACCATTTCTCCTGATATCTCTCCAATAGACTTTTCTAAAGGTACTTTTTTCTTAGGACTGTAAAATGCATCTCTAGGAGATACTATCATTTTGGGATTTTGTAAAACAATCGGTGCACTTTTATATTCATGTATTTCAGACTTAGATGCCATATGTTTTAAGGCATTAATTAATGAGATAACATTTTTTTCACTGTCACCAATACTTATAACAGCCAAAATATTGCACATATCTGAAAGTTCTATTTGAATATTGTATTCTTTTCTAAGTTTAGCTTCAACTTCATACCCTGTATAACCCAGCCTTGAAACATTTATTCCAAGCTTTGTTTCATCAAAATCATAAACACCCGGCATACCAATTAATTCTTTCCCAAATGCATAGAGACCTTCAATTTTATTTATTTCATATCTTGCCATCCTTGCAAGACTTAATGCATTTTCTAAAAGATCACTTCCTTCAGTAGCCAATTGTTTTCTTGCCACATCTAAAGAACTCATCAATAGATATGAGGCACTTGTAGTATATGTAAGATTTAAAACTTCTTTTATTTTTTCAGGTGAAACCATGCTTCCCCTAGACAAAAGTGCCGAACTCTGGGTCATTGAACCAGCTGTTTTATGAAGACTTACAGCACTCATATCTGCTCCAACCTCCATTGCAGTGAGAGGAAACTCATCGTGAAAACACATATGTGCACCATGGGCTTCATCCACCAAAACAGCCATTTCATGCCTATGTGCTATTCTAACTAAAGACTTTAAATCTGAAGCAACACCATAATATGTAGGATTGTTCAAAAATACTGCCTTAGCATGAGGATTTTCTTTTATAGCATTTTTAAGGCTCTCCTCGGTTATTCCCATGGCAATTCCCAATCGATCATCAATCTTAGGCTGTAAATAAACAGGAATTAATCCACTTAATATTATTCCTCCAATTGTAGATCTATGAGCATTTCTTGGAATTATAATCTTATCTCCCGGCTCACATGCACTCATAATCATAGCTTGAACTCCTGCTGTTGTTCCATTAACTAGAAAATATGCACTTTGAGCAGCAAATGCCTGAGCAAGAAGCTTTTCAGCTTCATAAATAACACTGGTTGGATTGTTTGCAAAATCAAGTTCTTCCATACCATTTGCATCCATTTCAAGAGCACGCTCTCCAATGTATTCCCTAAATTCTCTCAATCCAGCCCCCTTTTTATGACCCGGGACGTGAAATGGAATTACATCGCTTTCAACATACTTTTTAACCGCATCAAAAAGCGGAGTTTTAGATTGCCTCATCTTTCGCACTTTTATTATTTCCTCTCTTTTTTTGTAGTTTACAGCACTTAAACTAATATTAAAAATCATTTGTTCTTATAATTTTCACTCATCATGTACTTTTTGGACGCCCTTTACTTCTTGAAGATCACCAACTATAGATTCTTTTTTTACATCAACAGGTATTTTAATCAAAAACTTAACTACAACTTGATTTTCATGATCATTGTTTATAAACTCAATATTTTTTATCACTACATTGTGCTTTCCAAAAACACAACCTATAGCTCCTATTTGTCCTGGCATGTTTTTAGTTGTTATATGAAGAATGCTCAATTGTTTTTTCTTTGTAAATTGTGCTTCCATCTTTTTTAATACAATCAGCGTAATATAAATAACCACTGTAGTAATTATTGCACCCTGATAAAAACCAATTCCTGCAGCTATTCCAACACATGAAACTGCCCATAAGCTTGCAGCAGTGGTAAGTCCTCTTACACTTACACCATCACGGATTATTGTACCAGCACCTAAAAAACCTATTCCGCTTATAACCTGTGCACCTAGACGTGCTGGATCAGCATTGGTAAAATATTTATACTGTTCAAATATAAATTGAGATGTGCTCATTACAAGAGCAGCACCTACGCAAACTAAGATATGAGTTCGAAACCCTGCAGGCCGATTCATACTTTCTCTCTCATATCCTATAATTCCTCCTAATAAACCTGCTAAGAATAATCTTACCAATACAATAAAGTAAAAGTTATCGAATATTGCAAAGATAATTTTGTCCATTTTGTTAATTCATCTCCTTGCCATAATTATAGCATATCCCAACATTAGTCACAATCACAGTGAATTGGTTTCTAGTGTATATAATGAATGTCAAAAAAAGAATATTCCATCTTTTTATTCACTTAGGTAAATAGCATGCACCCATTAGTTTGGGGTTGATACATCACTAATATTTAAAAATACCATCCACTTTCATAAATCATTGGTTTCTTGCGTGCAAAAGGACGGATTCTTTTTTAAAAGATATCCGTCCTTTTTATATAATGTTCAGGAGGAAGATATATACAATAATAACTTTTTTAATTGCTAGCTTTAAAAATACGATTTACCACTCCACCCACTTTTTCTTTTGAATTTCTAAATACTTCTACCGCTTTAAATTTAAATTCAACAGATATTTCTTTTACATCTGATGTTTCTGAAGCAAAAATACCATACTGCTCTTTTTCTATAATTTCTTCAAAATCTTCTTTAAAAGCCTCAGATACTGTACCATGAGTTGCATCTACAAAACACAAGGGTGGAAATAACACGCACCACCAGTTTTCACCAACACTCTCTCCAATAGAAACTCTCAACGCCTTATAAACTCCAGCTGGAAAGGCAATATCACTATATACCTTAGTAGGAAATGGATAGTCTCCCAGCATTACATCTACTGAATAATTTTTCCCTCGCCCTTTAATTTCATCTTCTGCAATATCTTTTATATGATTTAAATTATTATTAATTATTTTATTTGATTTATCCACATCTTTAACACCTTTAAGCTGATCTTTCATATATTTCATTATTTCATCTCTTACATGGTTTTTAAGCTCTTGATCCTCAGGTGAATCACTGTTTGCTACAACATGAAGTCTTATTAAATTATCTGTCAGTCCACTTCTGACATTTTCAGAACAGGATGATAAAATTATTAACACTGTTAAACTGCTTAATAATAAAATTATAGATGCTGTTTTAATCCTTCCTGCCAATCCTTTTTTATTCTTATACTTTTTAGCCATATTAGTTCCCCCTCAATTTTGTATAGTATTTCCTTAAGACTTATTTTCATATCATTCCATGCACTTAATTTATTTACAGTACAAACTTTAATTGCTTAGTATAATTGTTTACAAGTTCAAAAGATTTTATACTATACATAAAATTTTTTTCAAAAGAATCTATTTTTAGGACAATAAAAAAAACTTTACCTTAGATAAGATAAAGTTTTACTTTATTTTAAAATATGTAATGTCAAACTTTTTCACAATCACCCCAGTGCAGCCCTAATAAAATCTTTAAAAAGGGGATGCGATCTGTTAGGTCTTGACTTAAACTCCGGATGGAATTGAACACCTATAAACCAAGGATGATTCTTTATTTCAATAATCTCAACCAACCTTTCACTTGGAGATAACCCAGTTAACTCCAGTCCTTTAGACGTCAATATATCTCTGTACTCATTGTTAAATTCATACCTGTGTCTATGTCTTTCATAAATAAGATCTTCACTGTATATGTCATAAACCTTTGAGTCTTCTGCTATTTTACACGGATATAGTCCCAATCTCATTGTGCCACCTTTTTCATCTATATCCTTTTGCTCTGGCATAAGATCAATAACTGGATAGACAGTATCTGAATCAAACTCAAAACTATTTGCCCCTTTTAGACCTGCTACATTTCTAGCAAATTCAACTACAGCCATCTGCATGCCAAGACATATGCCTAAAAATGGTTTTTTGTTTTCTCTTGCGTATCTTGCAGCAGCTATTTTCCCTTCTATTCCTCTATCTCCAAATCCTCCTGGCACTAGTACTGCATCAACTTCCTTAAGGAAGTCTTCTACATTGCTGTCTCCAACCTGTTCAGAGTCAACCCATTTTATGCTAACATCTGAATCATTTGCTATTCCCCCATGTTTTAACGCCTCAACAACACTGATATATGCATCAGACAATTCTACATACTTTCCTACAAGTGCAACAGTTACACTTTTGCTTAAATTCTTTTGTCTTGATACCATCTGATGCCATTCACTTAAATCAGGTTCATAACAAACTAACTTTAGACGCTGGCAAACACTTGTTGCAAGTCCTTCTTCTTCAAGCATTAAAGGAACTTCATAAAGTCCATCAGCATCTAAATTTTGTATTACTCCTTCGCTTGGTATGTTACAGAAAAGACCTATTTTGTCTTTCATGTCCTGAGTTAACTCTTTTTCTGTTCGACAAACAATTACATCCGGTTGTATACCTATACTCCTAAGTTCCTTAACGCTATGCTGAGTCGGCTTTGTTTTTAATTCCCCTGGCTTTGTTAAATACGGTACAAGGGTAACATGTATATACATTACATTTTCTCTACCCACTTCTGTAGCCACCTGTCTTATAGCCTCAAGGAAAGGCAAGCTTTCAATATCTCCTACCGTGCCTCCTATTTCAGTTATAACAACATCTGTCTTGTTTGTCTTTCCTACACGGTACATTCTTTCCTTTATTTCATTTGTTATGTGAGGAATCACCTGGACAGTTCCGCCTAAATAATCACCTTTTCTTTCCTTAGTTATAACTGACCAATATATTTTTCCAGTAGCAACATTGCTGTGTTTGCTGAGATTTTCATCAATGAACCTCTCATAATGTCCCACATCCAAATCAGTCTCTGCCCCATCATCTGTTACAAAAACCTCTCCATGTTGATAAGGACTCATAGTTCCAGGATCAACATTAATATATGGATCAAATTTCTGAATAGTAACTTTAAGACCCCTTGCTTTCAAAAGCCTTCCTAACGATGCAGCCGTTATACCTTTACCAAGACCCGACACCACACCACCAGTAACAAAAATATACTTAACTGACATTATCTTAATCCTCCAATAAACAACTTCAGCCGACAAACAATCGGCTGATAAATAAACATTTATTTATTATATCACTAATTTAAATAACATGTTTATATTTTATATTTGACAGCTTTCTGTGTCAATACTAAAAACCATGTCATTATATTAAAAATATACTATTTTTTTATCTATTTTTAAAATTATTAGCATAAAAACCCCCCTTTATCCAAAGAAACACACAGAAAAAGCTGCTAATTTAGCAGCCCAAAGCTCTCTAATCTTAAGTTCCAAAAAATCTTTTCTCTCCACAAAAAATTCAAATAAAATATTTCCGTTCAATAAAATATATATTTTGTGAATATATATTCTCCCCTAAACCTTCCAAACCTTCTCAATTCTTCTCAATCCAAATCATCGCTAAGTTAAAGTATTTCCTTCTAAAAAAAACTTTCTCCCGCTAACACTTATCAACATCCTAAATCAAAACCTCGCCTTATATCATCCACCCTTAAATAAGGTGTCTAGGGCGAAACCGATAAATAAAAAAACCTTACATTTAATAGTTTAAGAGCCTTGGACTGCTAACTTAACAGCTTCTCCTTTCTATAATATTAAATTTAATTCTCTCTAATGAATACTTAATAACTATGAAACATAAACAAGTTTAGGGCACTTCTAACTAACTTCTTTAACAAACCAGATACAAATATACCTATTATTAATACTTAGAACATGAAAATTATGTTTAATTGAAAAGCATAAATATATTCTTTTAAAATTTAGTTACAACCGTCTCATCTATAATTATACATTTAATGAAAAACGCTGTCAATACAATATAGAAAAATATTCCCTGATTATTTTATATTTTTTTTCACAAGTATAAATTATATAGTTTGAGTTTCTATATTTATCTTCTTCTAAGACTCCACCTAAAGCCTAGATGTTTAGCTTTAGCTAAACGAGTTCACTAAAATCTAAATGAATTCACTATAATAATTTTTAAAAAAATTCATGAGAAATCTCCTTAAACTGAGCAATATGACTGCTCTTAACTATACTGGCCACATTATTTTACAAAAATTAGAGTTTTTATAAATTTCTATATCTTTAAAATACACAAAAGCTTATATGGAATTATTTCAAATCCCATATAAGCCCTTCTTAACTGCTTTGTACACATTATTTTCCTATAAAATGTTGAACAATTACTTTGCCATATGCTGGACTATCGACAATTCCAACTCCTGTATAACCAAATTTACTATTTAATATGTTCTTCTTATGTCCTTCAGATTCCATCCATGCCTTAACTGCTCCTTCTATCGTGTTATTACCAGCTATATTTTCACCAGCAGATTTAAACTCTATATCATGTCTCCTCATCATATCAAATGGAGAACCATGTTTTGGGGACTGATGGGAAAAATAATTTTTTTCAACCATTTCTTTAGCCTTTAACCTTGTTACTTCCATTAATTCCATATCCAATTTTAAAGGTTCAACTCCTGCCTCCTCTCTCTCTTTATTAATCAAGTCGATTAATATCTGCTCTTCTTCACTTATTCCTTTAAGTGCAAAAGTTTCTTCAGACTCTTTAGGTTCACTTTCCTTCGTTTCACCTTCTTTAGGTTCCGAATCTTCTTTACCTGTTGCCGTCTCCTTTTCTTCTGGAGATTCTGTCACTTCTGGTTCTGAATCTTTAGATGCTTCAATCTGATGAATGTAATTTGCTGACACAGCTCCTACATACCCGGATTCAGGGTCATACACAGTAAACCAATCAGAAAGTCTTCCAAAAATCTGTACCTTTTTACCATTTTCAAGCACACTTATAATTGGAAACTCTGTAGATGCTCCCTGACGCAAATTTAAATTTGACGCTGTTACAACTCCTTCTTCAAACTCAATACTTTCAAATTGTGATATAGCCGCTACCTCTTGAGCATTATTTTGCATAAAGCCCAATACCCCAGTTAACACTATCATCACTGCAACTAATAAGACAATTCTCCTACTCATAATAATCCCTCCGACTTTTAAAATTAGGTTTACAAATTAATTTATTTTATAATAATTACAGTTGATAATAGTATTGACAAATTCACATGAATTATTTACATTTCCCCACTATAAAAAAAATTTTATTGCTGTAAACATAAAAAAATGGTTCTATCCCTAAAAGCCAAGATAAAACCATTTTATAATTATTTTTAATTCTAAATAACTTCGGATTTAATTCTTTCTAAAGCTTCCTCCACTGGCAATTCTGAAATTTGAGAATCTTGTCTTTCCTTATATTCAACAATCCCTTCACTTGCTTTTTTGCCTACTGTAATTCTAGTTGGTATACCAATTAGGTCTGCATCTTTAAATTTCACCCCAGGTCTTTCCTTTCTGTCATCAAGCATCACTTCAACACCTGACTCTAAAAGATCTGAATATATCTTTTCTGCAAGCTCTCTTTGAGAATCATTTTTTATATTTACCGGTATAACTGTAACATGATAAGGAGCTACAGACATAGGCCAAATAATTCCATTCTCATCATTGTTCTGCTCAATTATTGCCGCCATTGTTCTATTTATTCCTATTCCATAACACCCCATAACCATAGGGTTTTCTTTCCCGTTTTCATCTAAATAAACACATTTTAAAGCTTCCGTATATTTTGTTCCTAGTTTAAATATATGTCCTACCTCAATTCCCAGTTCAACTTTAACAGGTTCCCCACATTTAGGACACTTATCTCCTTCACATATAGTTCTTATGTCCTTTACTTTAGCAGTTTTAAAGTCTCTTTCAATATTTACATTTTTATAGTGAAATCCTGACTCATTAGCACCTGTAATAAAGTTTTTCATATCTGCCACTTCATTATCAATTATAATTTCAATATCCAGCCCGACAGGTCCTGCAAACCCAACCTCTGCACCTGTTAGCTTTTGAACTGTTTCTGGATCTGCCATCTCAAGTTCTATACATCCTAAAATATTTTGAAGTTTTGTCTCATTCAGTTCCCTATCTCCTCTTACCATAACAGCTACAGTTTTGTCATCAGCCTTATATATCAAAGTTTTTGCAAACTCCTTCGAACTACATTTAAAAAACTCCATAAGCTCTTCAATAGTCCTTACGTCAGGTGTTTCAACTTTCTCCAGTTCATTCTTATTGCTACACTCCTCTTTACTTTCATTGCAACAACTTTCTCTACCACATTCAGCTTTTTCGTCATTTGCAGCATACCCACAAGCTTCACAATAAGCAATTCCAGATTCACCAATAGAGGACTTTACCATGAATTCCTGTGAACCAGAACCTCCCATAGCTCCTGTATCTGCATCAACAACAATGTAGTCTAGACCACAGCGATCAAATATACGGCAATATGCGTCGTACATTTTCTGGTATGACAAATTAAGGCTAGCCTCATCCCTATCAAAACTGTATGCATCTTTCATTACAAATTCTCTAGACCTCATTACTCCAAATCTTGGTCTTCTTTCGTCCCTGTATTTATTTTGAATTTGATAAAGGGTAAGGGGAAGAGACCTATAAGATCTTGTTTCATTTTTTACCGTTTCGGTAAAAATCTCTTCATGAGTAGGGCCTAAACAAAACTCTCTATTTCCTCTATCCTTTAACCTAAACATTTCAGCACCAAACACTTCCCATCTTCCCGATGCCTGATATGCTTCTGCTGGTAAAAGTGCGGACATAATAAGTTCCTGAGCTCCCGCTCTGTCCATTTCTTCTCTTACAATTTGTTCTACTTTTCTAAATGTCCTATATCCTAACGGTAAAAAAGAATAAATACCTGATGCTAACTTTCTCATCATTCCTGCTCTTAACATAAGTTTATGGCTGGCTATTTCAGCTTCTGCTGGAACTTCTCTTAGTGTTGGAATAAACATATTGGATACTCTCATATCTTTACCTCCTAAATTTTTAAAATTTATCTATATAATTATTTTATAAAAGCTTGTTTTTTGGCAAACTTTTTAGATCATACAACGTTATGTCAATAACTAATAGCCAAAATTAGATTTCTATAAAATAAAAAACTCCCCCCTGTATAATGGGACGGAGCATTCATCCGCGGTACCACCCAAATTGGCTAAACCCGACTCTAAAATGTCTTTAACGGAACATACCCGACAGTCTCATCAACTACATCTCCAGGGTGGGAAGAAAGTTCCTGATTTAGGAGTCTTCCAGCTATAAACTCCATTCTCTAAAAATCTTACCTTTCGTAGCCCTTTCATCAATTACTCTTATCATTTTCATGATAATATATCACTTAAACCTTGTCAAGGGTTGGAAAACTGTTAAAGTCAAACTAAATTCAGTTCTTCCCTTTTCTTTTTCTGATAATGCCTTTGTTACATTTAACGCTCCATCAAAACTGCTTCTATATATATTTAGAACCCTTCGAGTAAACGACTCTTCTTTCAAGTTTTATAGAATAATCATGCCAAATTCAATTCAAGAACCGTCCCTAGTTTTACTTCCATGTTTTCTTAAAGAATCATCTAGGAGTCCACTCGAAAAGTCAAAAATCTTGAATAATTATAAAAAAACACATTGTTTTTTGCGAACTTATGCATAATTCAGCCATTATATATTTATAATAATTCAGCATATTCGTGTTTTCGAGTGGACTCCTAGCTCAACTAAAACTTCATCGCCTTTTATATCATAAAACTAATCATATTTTCTTGTCAAATCTGTTCCAAACTTAGAAATGCTCTTTAAAATACGATGCCTTATTACTGGAATATCTAACCTCGTATGTGATGGACTGTTATATTTTTCGACACCTTTGACATCTTCTTCAAATCTTTGAATTTCTCCAAAATTATGTCGCATTGGATATATATCGAATTTCAAACCATACCC
>NZ_JAVDDS010000044.1 GCF_030848475.1 Herbivorax alkaliphila | reverse complement strand
GCTCAGGGTTTTGTTTTATATGAAAGTTCCAATTTCTAACATCTAGAAAAAATTAGTTCTAACTTTCAAAACCAATCTATTTTGTAGTATAATATATATTAATAACTTAACTTTTCTTAAAGGTTAAAAGTTTGATTATAAACTTTATTTTTTAGCAAAAAAAGAGTTTATAAATGCTGTGGGAAAGTTAAGTCAATGAAAATAAAATAGGGGAGGGTGTGTAGAATGAGGTTTATACAGGCTATGTCGTACAGAGGTGCAGACTACTTAATGAGACAGAAGCAAGAAAATCATGAAAAGAGGAGAGTCTATTATTATGGTTTTCAGATTGTGATAGGTATTATTGTAAAGGTCATTTTGTTGATTCTTCTGGCTTTAGTAACTCAAACCCTTAAAGCATCTGTAGTTACTGTACTTATGTTTTCATCACTTAGAATGCTTGCTGGTGGATATCATATGGATTCATATGGTAAGTGTATCGGTGTGTCGGTAGGTTTATTTATAATTGCAGGTATTATATCTACCCATACTTATACAATATGGTCTACATATGCAATTATTGCTTTAATTAGCATTACATTTATTATTTCCATTGCAAGTATTATAAAATGGGCACCTTCAGATAATCCAAACAGACCAATTACAGATAAAAAAGAATTTTTAAAGTTTAAAAGGCTGTCAGTATCATATATAATATTATGGGCAGGTGCTGTTTTAACAGCTTTTTATTTTAATTATAATATGTATGTACTTGCAGCGTCTTTTGGAGTGCTTCTTGAGGTGTTTTCAATCACCCCTTTGGGATATAGATTTTTTGATGCTATAAAAAATGGCTTTAGTAAAACAAAAAGACAGAAAACAGCTCATTAAATTTAAAATAAATATACTTATTTTATTAATTATGGTTGTTATAATTTGTTGTGCATTAATTTATCGATACTTTATTAGTTTTCTTCTTTACAAAAGGCAGTTAAAGTATTAAAATTTAAAAAGTGTAGTGTGTGTTATGTAAAAATCACACCATTAATTTTGCGAAACTTTTATGTAAAAGTTGTTAAATAAATAATTTAAATTATAAAATTGTTTATTGCGTTTAATGTAATAAAATATATTGATAGGCGGGTAAGAAGTTAGATATGAATAAAAATGAAATTAAAAAGAAAATAACAGAATTAAAAGAACAAAAGGATGCTGTGATTGTAGCTCATAATTATCAAATTGATGAAATTCAGGAAATAAGTGATGTAATAGGCGATTCACTAGCTCTTAGCAGATACTGTGCAAACAGTTCAAAAAAGCTTATTGTTTTTTGTGGAGTGCATTTTATGGCAGAAAGTGCCAAGATACTGTCACCTGAAAAGACTGTGCTATTGCCTGAAATAGATGCAGGATGTCCAATGGCAGATATGGTGACAGCAGATGAACTGAGAGAAGAAAAGAAAAAGTATCCTGGAGCAGTTGTTGTCTGCTATATAAATTCCTCTGCAGATGTTAAAGCAGAGAGCGATATATGTTGTACATCTTCTAATGCTGTGGATGTAATAAAATCAATTAAGCAAAAGGATATATTATTCGTACCTGACCAAAACCTAGCAAATTATGTTGCGAAAATGGTTCCAGAAAAGAATATAATTCCTTGGCAGGGATATTGTATTACCCATCACAGATTAAAATCAGAAGATATAGACAAAGTAAGAGAGTTGCATAAAGATGCCCTGCTTCTTGTACACCCTGAATGTCAGAAAGCTGTTGTGGAGGCGGCAGACTTTGTTGGGAGCACAAAGCAGATAATAGAGTATGCTTCTAAATCAAACTCAAACAAATTTATAATAGGTACAGAAATGGGTGTATTGTATAAATTAAAAAATGATAATCCTGATAAAATATTTTATTTACTTTCACAAGGGCTTATATGTCCAAATATGAAAAAAAATAATTTGGAGAGTGTATACAATGCACTAAATGAAATGAAATATGAAATTAATTTAGATGAAAAAATTAGATTAAAAGCAAAAAAGGCATTAGATCGAATGCTTCAAATTTAGATTTAACCTTTAAGGAGAGAAAATTTTATTGAATATCGACAGATACCTTGTAGATTTTGATACAGCCAATATAAAAACTGAATACCACGATGTAATTATTATTGGAAGTGGGATTGCTGGAGTGTATACAGCTTTAGAAATACCCCAAGATTACGATGTTATAATTTTAACAAAGGAAACTATAGAAATAAGCAATTCTGTGCTGGCACAGGGAGGAATAGCTGTATCTTTAGACAAGGAAGATTCGCCTAAATTGCATTTTAAAGATACAATTAAAGCTGGCGCAGGTCTTTGTGATGAGGATAGTGTATGGGTACTTGTAAATGAAGCAGCTGAGAATATAGGGTCACTTTGCAAGTATGGAGTTGATTTTGATAAAAAAAATTTTAATGAGCTGTCATTGACAAGGGAAGGTGCTCATAGCAAAAACAGGATAATACATGCAGGTGATACTACTGGAAAAGAGGTTTGCGACAAACTAATTTCTATTGTAAAGACAAAGGAAAATGTTAATATAAAAGAAAGAACTTTTGTTGTGGATTTGATAACAAAAGAAGGTTCTAGCAAAGGCGTTATAGCTTATGATGAAGATAAGGGTTCATACATTTTGTATTTGTCTAAGATGGTGGTCTGTGCTACAGGCGGCTTTGGTAAAATTTATTCAAACACAACCAACCCAGAAGTTGCAACAGGAGATGGAATAGCATTAGCATATAGAGCGGGGGCGGAATTGATGGATTTAGAATTCATTCAATTCCATCCCACAGTGTTATTTCACTCTGAAAATAAAAACTTTCTTATTTCTGAAGCAGTTAGAGGAGAGGGAGCTCTGCTTAGGAATATTAATGGTGAAAGGTTTATGCATTTGTATCATGAACTTGCTGAGTTAGCTCCAAGAGACGTTGTTTCAAGATCAATATTTAATGAAATGAAAAAAACAAGAGCATCTAATGTTTACCTTGATATAACATTCAAAGAAAAAAGCTATCTTAAAAAAAGGTTTCCTAATATACACAAAACCTGTCTGGAGTACGGTATAGATATTTCAAAGGATTATATTCCGGTTGCCCCTGCTGAGCACTATTGTATGGGTGGAATTAGAGCAGATATTTATGGAAGGACAAATATAAAAGGTTTGTATGCCTGTGGAGAATCTGCCTGTAATGGAATTCATGGTGCCAATAGACTTGCAAGCAATTCCCTGTTGGAAGGGCTTGTATTTGGAAGTAAAATAGGTTCTGAAGTTAAAAAGGTAATTAAAAACAATGAAAATCCTTTAAAACTTAATGATATTGTTTCTAAATTAAAAAGAGTTTCAAAATCCATTGATAGAAAGGCTGTTAAGCTGAAAATACAGAACATCATGACAATGTATGTGGGAATAGAAAGAGACAGAGAGTGTCTTCTTTATGCAAAAGATAAAATAAATGAGTACTATGATGCCATACATAACATGAAAAATTCCAGCATTGAGGATTTTGAACTTCAAAACATAGTTTTATTATCAAAATTGGTTATTGAATCTGCATTAGAACGTGAAGAAAGCAGAGGTGCACACTATAGGAGTGACTTTTCAAAAAATGATGATATAAAATGGAAAAAAAACATAATAAAATCGAAAAATTAGAGCATAATAATAGGGAAGGATTAACAAATGGTAAACATATTTGAAATTGATAAAATAATATTAAATGGACTAAAAGAGGATATGCCCTTTGGTGATATTACTACTGATAATTTAATAGACGGAACTTTAGAATCAGAAGCAGTTTTAATATCAAAAGACACTGGAATTATAGCCGGCATTGATGTTGCAAAAAGAGTTTTTGAGATTTTGGATAAAAAAGTTTTTTTTGATAAAAAGGTAGAAGATGGGCAAAGGGTAAAAAAAGGAGAGGTAATAGCTCAAATAAGAGGAAATACAAGAGTTTTATTAAAAGGAGAGAGGATTGCTTTAAATTTACTTCAACGTCTTAGTGGAATTGCTACAAAGACAGGTGATTTATGTGAAAAAATAAAGGATACAAAATCTAAAGTTGTTGATACGAGAAAAACTACTCTAGGATTTAGAACTTTGGAAAAGTATGCTGTGAAGGCAGGTGGAGGATATAATCATAGATTTTCATTATCAGATGGTGTAATGATAAAAGATAACCATATTAAAGCAGCAGGAAGTATAAAAAAAGCAATAGAAAAAGTAAAAGAGAAAATACCCCATACAATTAAAATTGAAGTTGAAACAGAGACTTTAGAACAGGTCAAAGAGGCACTTGAAGCAGGAGCAGATATAATTATGCTTGACAATATGGGGGTTGACAAAATGCAAAAAGCTGTTAAAATAATTAATGGAAAAGCTATCTGTGAAGCTTCTGGAAATGTAGATTCAGAATCAATAACTGATATAGCTAAAGCTGGAGTTGATATTATCTCAGTTGGTTCATTAACTCATTCAGTAAGTGCTTTTGACATAAGTATGAAAATTAAATGAGTGTCTTAAATAAGGAGAAAAAATCAATTAAAAATTCAGAGTTAGTTAAGTAAAATAGAATTTAAGTAAAGATGTAATGACGACTTGTGGATAAAACGTAAAACTATCCACAAATCTTCAACGTTATTCACATATTTAATTGTGGAAAAGTATAAAACCTTTATTTTAGTGGCTTACAGGGTGTTTATAACTAAAAAGATATCCACAGTTTTGTGGATATCTTTTTAGTTTATAGCACTAATAACTCACTTTCAACAGTATTTGTGGACTTTTTTTTGAAATTTTAAAAATCCACATGTGGAAAAGTTGCTGTGGAAAATACTAATTTAGTGGTTTTAACAACTTGGTATTTTTATTGGAAGGATAGTCCAATTCTTTATTTAACATTTCATATATTCTTTCAAAAACCCTGTTGTTGTTTAAAATTCCCTTATGGTTGGGTGCTTCTAAAATGCTTCCGCTAAGAAGGTTATCCATAGTAAAGTTATTTTCTCCAACGCTGAAAACGTCAGTCTTTATATTCCACTTATCAAGATTTGCACTATCTTTCGTGACAACTTCATCATATTTGCTATAAATATTTCCAACCTGTATTGAGCTATTTAAGCCTTTATTTATCATGTTGTTAAATATTGTGGAAAACAATTCACTGTCAGGAATAAGATCTTTCATAGACTGATCGTCAAAATAATTTTCTCCAATTGATGCAATATGTGAACCACTGTGGGGAACTGATAAAAAAATCATTTTATCCACATCTTCATATTTTATGTAATGTTCACTTGATGTGTAATGTCTGCACACAAGTCCGCCCAAACTATGAGAGATAAGAGTAAACTTGTTTACAAGTATACCTTCATCGAAAAAATCTAATTTTTTGTGTTGTAAAAAGTTTTTCAACTCATCAGAAGCTGAAACCACACCTTTTGCAGAGTCAAAGTCAATAGAGAGTGTGTTGTAACCTTTTGATACTAAAAATTCACTCATATTATCAAACATCATTGAATTTTCTTGATACCCGTGGACAAAGACAATAGGTACAGGAATAAGTTTAAAACAGATGGATGAGTGGATGTCCGTGCCTCTTATTGTGGATTTAATGGTTATATCTAAACCATTTTTAGAGTCTATTTTATGGCTTTCAGGAGGTGTATAAACAGAAATAAGTTCACCAAAGGTATTTGTTGTACCACTTACAGGAATAACTTTTCCAAAGCCCTCTTTCACTGTAAATTCAACCCTGGCATTTGGCATAGCCTCTCCATTGGAATTTTTAACCACAGACTTTATATATACTTTATTTGAGGGTTCACTTGCAACTGTATGAATATGAAAATTTAAAAAACTAGAATGAATTCTTAAATCATTTTTATCATATACAGAGTAAACAAAATGATTGTATAAAAAATTAAAGTTGGCAAAAATAATAAGAGATAAAAATAGTAAAGCAAAAAGAATTTTGGACTTACTTAACTTAAACATAAATATCATCCTTTTTAAAAGAAAAATTGAGAAAAAATTTTAGAACCTACATGATTTGCAATAATAATATGATTATTGCAAAATCATGCTTCGTACTTTCTTTATATTAATTATAACATTTTAAATAATTAATATAAAGAAAGTAAAAAGATTTTAATTAGGAATATTTTACACCGATTAAATCTAATCCTGACGGGAAAAATATGATTGAATCTGAATAAGGGGAGGATTAATTTGAAGGTTAGAGATAAAATGACTAAAAGTGTTGCATATGTTGAACCAGCAAAAAACATTGTGGAAGCGGCACAACTAATGCAAGAACACAATGTTGGTTCTGTCCCTGTATGTGACCAAACTGGTATTGTAGGAATAGTTACTGACAGGGATATAGTTGTAAGAAACGTAGCACATGGGAAAACACCCCAAGACACAAAGATACAGGATGTAATGACATCACAGGTTATGACGGTAACGCCGGATATGGATATTGATGATGTAACAAAGATGATGGCTCATGAACAGATAAGAAGAGTACCTGTTATTGAAAACAATCAGGTGGTTGGTATAGTTTCATTAGGTGATGTTGCATCAGATATCAGATTTGATATGGAAGCATCTGAGGCTTTAAGTGAAATTTCAAAACCATCAAAGCCTTTTAAAATGTAAAATTATCCGCAATTTCTTCTAAACAAAGTATTGTAACTTTATTTAAGGGAGAATATAAAGGAGGCAATAAAAGTGAGTAGACGAGGGAAAATAATGTCTGAACAGCTAAAAACAGAAATAGCAAAAGAACTTGGAGTCTACAACACAGTTGCATCTGAGGGATGGGGATCAGTATCTTCTAGAGACTGCGGAAATATAGTAAAAAAGGCAATAGAGATGGCAGAAAAAAATCTAATTCAAAAGTAAAGTATAGCTAAAAAGCTAGGAGTCGGCGACATGCCGGCTCTTAGCTTTTTAAAATCCCTAAGTTTATCATAAAAAGTTTTACATACAGTATTTTTGGACTTTAACCTTAATAAACTTCAAATCACATTAAGGTTTGTTTCAATTCTATTACAATTTCTTTACACTTAAAATCTATATGTTGACTCTCGAAAAACCCGATGATATAATTAGTTTGAATTCAAGATAGGTTATGTGCGCCAGTCTTGAACAAAAAGCAATATAGGCCAGATTAGGTTAGGACACAAAGGGAGAAGGCGCAATCTGGCTTCATATCTAAAGCCTACTTCCCAAAAAAAAACTTACAAGGAGGATTTGAGAGTATGAGAAATCTCAAAAAACTAATGGCATTACTAGTTGCAGTCGCAATGATATCAACACTTATGGTGCCTGCATTTGCTGATTCTTCATTCACGTATGAAGGTGAAGCAGAAGATATGTATGATTTAGGTTTATTTATGGGTGAAGACCCAGATGAGTATGTTCCAAATTTAGGAGCAATGCTTAACAGACAAACAGGTGCGGTTATGCTTCTAAGAATTTTTGCAGAAGAAGAAGAAGCACTTGAAATGTCAGATGAAGATGCTGATGCTAAACTTGCACAGTTTGAAGACGGTGATGACGTTGCAGACTGGGCTAGAAAGCAAGTTGCATATGCTACTGACAAAGGATATATACAAGGATATCCAGATGGAACATTTGCTCCACAAGCTGCTCTTAACGGAAAAGCTTATTGTTCATTGGTACTTCAGTTGCTAGGATATGATGGAGAGTTTGATTATCATACAGCAGCATCAAGTTTAAGCCAAGCTGGTGGATTAACATCTGCTGAAGCTAGTCAGTTTAACACTGATGATGGTATCAACAGAGACTCATTAGTAGGTATTTCCTACGGATCATTAAGTGCTACTTTTAATGATTCAGACGAAACTCTAATTCAAAGATTAGTTCGTTTGGAAAAAGTTGACGAGAATATGGCTAAAGACAAAGGTCTTGTTGATGCTATAATCGTTGAAGTTGCAGAATTAGAAGATGTACTTGTTACAATAGGTGAAAATGCAGATATGCCTTCAACTGTTGAAGTAACTTATGATGACGATGAAACTGGTGAAGTTTCAGTAACATGGCCATCAGTTGACACAACAGAAGCTGGCGAGCAAGAAATTGAAGGTACAATCTCAGGAACAAGTTTAACAGCAACAGTTAAAGTTGTTGTACAACCTGATGAACTTCAAATAACAAGTGTAATAGCTGACAACTTAAAAGAAGTATTTGTTGAATTCAGTGCTCCACTTGACGAAGACACTGTGAATGATGATAACATCGAAATTGATGGTGTTGATGAAGAACTTTCATTTGAAGTACAAGATGGAAGAACAGTTGTTATAAATGTTGGTGATGCTAGTGAGAGCTTGGATAATCAAGGAGACTATACTCTTATAGTTGAAAATGTTGAAGATACTACAGGACTGGCTATTGAAGACACTGAAATAGACTTTACGGTAATTGATTCTACACGTCCAACTATCGAATCAGTAGAATTTACTGGTCCTAGAACTTTAGAAATAGAGTTTAGTGAGCCAGTAGCGGGTGAAGATGGAGAGACTGACGATGGAACAGTTGACGTAAGTGCTGGAAGATCTTCAGAAAGAACAAGAGAATATAGAGGTTTTGGTACAAGAAATATAACTGTTGAATTTAGAAGAGACTTAGAAGATGGAACAATTTATGAAATAGAAATTAGTGAATTTGAAGACTATGCTGACTGGAGAGTTGTTGCAGAAACTTTTGAAATTGAGTTCTTAGTAGACGACGAACCTCCAGTAGCTGAAATCACTGAGGTTGATCAACTTTATGTTGTTGTTGAATTCAATAAGGATGTAACAGGACTTCATAAAGATTTATTCTATCACACATTCCCTTCATATCAAGCTTTGGGAATATACGGTGATTCAGAAATGAGTGATGGTGTTACTGAAGATGATTCAATTGACAAGGTATGGGTTGAGTTTGCTGATGGAGACGATGAAGGTAATCCACTACCTGAAGGAGATGTACAGGTAGGTATCAGAGGATCGAATGAAGATTACGAAATTACAGACAACTGGGGAAATGAATTCCAAGACGATGTAATCACTGTAAATGTAACTGTTGACAGAGAAGCTCCTGAAGTTGAAAGTATTGAATTAGACGATGAGGAAACACTTATAGTTAAATTCTCAAAGAATGTTTACTTTGATGAAGACAACATTGAAGTAGTTGATGAAGATGGTGATGAATTTGATGACGTTGATATAAATGTTGTTGAAGATTCACCAGCAAAAGAATTCACAGTAGAACTTGGAACTAAACTTTCAGGTGAAACAATAAAAGTAAAAATCACAGATGTAGAAGACACAAGTCTTTATACAAATGTATTAGATTCTTACGAAGACACTTTTGAAGTAGAAGATATGACTGACCCAGAAGTAGATGAAGTTAGAAGTAATCCAGATGAAAATTTATTATATGTTTTCTTTAGTGAAGACGTAGATGATACAGCTGAGGACAGAGATAATTATGCTATCTTTGATAATGGTGCTTTTAACTGGATTGAAAATGATCCTGAGTTCTTCATAGACTACAATGTTGTCAAGATTGAACTAGAAGATGACGAGTGGGATATACTGTTTGATGGAGATGGAGATCAAAGATCTAATACTGGTTTATTTGTTCAAAGAGTTCATGATTTAGCTGGTAATTCAATGAATGCAGTTACTGAGTACAACATAAATGATTACGAAACAGTTGTACCAGAGGTAACAGAAGTAAGAGCAATATCATCCTTTGAACTAATTGTAGTAATAAACGATGAAATTGAGTACTTTGATTCAGGGGTATTTACTTTAGATGGTTTAGACCCTGATGGTGACCCTGTAACAGTAGGAGTTGATGGGGCAGAGTTTGAATCAGATGAAGGTAGTGCCGAAACAGAACTTCTTCTTGAATTTGATGAGGATGAAATAGTAATTCCAGCAAATGCAGAAGGATTAACACTAAATATAGATATAGACACAGATGCAGACGAAGTAATTGAAAATGTATTTGGTGTGAGTGTTGTTAGTAGCACTGAAACAGGTTTCACAGATGAAATAGCTCCTTCAATATTAACTGATGAAGATGATGACGATGTTCTTCAAATATCAGCACAAAATGGTTCAACTGATATCGTAATTGAATTTGACGAAGATATTGATGGTGCATCACTATCAAGAAGAACTTTCGAAGTTAGAGATTATGATGTGGCATCTGTGACAGCTGACGGTAGTACAGTAACTATAACTCTAACAGAAGAAATTGATGATGAAGAAATCAGATTAACTCAAAAAGATCCAGTAGAAGATTTAGCTAGAAATGAGTTCAAGCTTGACTCAGCAGTTGATGTTGACGTAGATGGAGACGACAACGGAGATGACAATGGAGATAACGGAGACGATAACGGAGACGACAATGGAGACAA
The DNA here is from genome assembly GCF_030848475.1 of Herbivorax alkaliphila. Classification (GTDB taxonomy): domain Bacteria; phylum Bacillota; class Clostridia; order Acetivibrionales; family Acetivibrionaceae; genus Herbivorax. Next base: position 21,043 of record NZ_JAVDDS010000044.1, on the reverse strand, counting down.
TGGAGACAATGGAGACAACGGAGACAATGGAGACAACGGAGACAATGGAGACAATGGAGACAACGGAGACAATGGAGACAATGGAGACAATGGAGACAATGGAGACAACGGAGACAACGGAGAATAATTAAAAAAACCCCCTCGGGATTTAATCCCGGGGGTTTTTTTAAGACAAGTGAGACAGCAGGACAGGGGGACGGTTCTCTTGTCTTGGTTTTAACCAAGACAGGGAATCGTTCCTTTTTGTATCTAACAACAATACAAGAGGCAGGTTTTTATATCCTAATTTAAATTAAGATATAAAAACCTGCCTCTTGCCTTTCTAACTTCCAAACCCTAAATCGCACATTTTGTAAATTTTTTCATTTCACATGAACTCAAATTGAAATTAGGGTCTTGACTTACAACCTTATTAAACCTAGATAAAACCTTGTCTAATCTCTGGCTGTAGTGAAGAACATCTTTGTCTAATAAGTCATAATTTTTTTGCTCTATAAGCTGATTTAACCTAAGATGCATCTTTGTAATAAGAACGTACATTAATTCATTAGACATGACTTGCAGCCCCCTTTTAAGAGTTTTTTTAAGAAAGCTACTTACAGAAAATAGAGTTACTATAATTTGGACATCCACCTTTTACTATTATACCACAAAATAGACTAATTTCAAATACATTTATGACAAAAAACATACATATAGAATATTATGGTGCTATTGTTGTAAAATATCTGTTCTTTTTTTTAATATAAATGTTATAATTGAAAATAGAGAGTAATGTTTAAAATAAAAATAAAAAAGGGTGGTTTTTGTGGACGAGAAAATTCTTATTGTAGATGATGAAAAAAATATAGTTGATATTTTAAAGTTTAACTTAACCAAGGAGGGATTCTCAACAATGGAAGCCTATAATGGAGAAGAAGCTGTTGAGAAAGCTCTAAACGAAAATCCAGATTTGATACTGTTAGACATAATGCTGCCCAAAATAGATGGGTTTACAGTTTGTCGCAAGCTGAGAGAAACTATATCAACTCCAATTATTATGATAACTGCTAAAGAAGAGGAAGTGGACAAGGTTCTTGGGCTTGAATTGGGAGCTGACGATTATATAACCAAGCCATTTAGTACAAGAGAGTTAATGGCTAGAGTAAAGGCAAATTTGAGAAGAATTGCTTCAAATGATACAGCAAAGACCCAAGAGACATTAAAGTTTGGAGATTTAGAAATTAATGTAGATCGTTATGAGGTAAAAAGGGATAATCAGGTAATAGAACTTACGCTTAGAGAATTTGAATTGGTTAAATTTTTGGCATTACAACAGGGACAGATTTTTTCAAGAGAGAATCTTCTTGAAAAAGTATGGGGATATGAGTATTATGGAGATGTAAGAACAGTGGACGTAACTGTTAGAAGAGTTAGAGAAAAAATAGAAAAAAATTCAAGTACACCAACGTATATTATGACTAAAAGAGGTGTGGGATACTACTTTAATAAGCAGGACAACTAGTTTTTAAAAACTAGGATAAGTGCAAAAGGACATCAGGTGGATTAAATCCGCCTGATGTAAAAAAGAAACCTTGATATATTCTAGTAAAAGCTGAAATATAAATAGTAAGAATGATTTTAGATAAACAACTAATTTTTTTGTGTGAGGAGTATTATGAGATTAAGACGTCTGAGATTTTTTAGAAGTCTTCAATGGAGACTTGTCATTATTTTTATACTGATAGCATTTGTTCTTATGGCTACAGCAGCAGTGTCATTAAATCTTTTTATAGAATCTTTTTATTATGGCACATTTAAACAGGGTATAGAAGGAGGATTTGAAAGAGGGTTTTTAAACCCTGGTGAGGATCCTACAGATGAAGAAATACAGAGAATAATTGACCACTACTCTGATAAAACTAATGCTATGCTGGACTTTTATTTAAATGACCATAAAACATATACTATACTTGATGGAAGGACAAATGAAGTTCTTTACACAGATGAAAAACTACTTTCTCAAGACCCGTATAGTTTGAGCATGGAAATACAAAAGTCAAAAAATTATTTAACTGCTTTAGCGGGTGAAATAGGGGATAGGAGCTCTCTTATTGAAAGTGCAAATAGAGAGTATTTTGATTATGCCAAACCAATAGAAAATACCAACTTAATTTTCTATTTTAGATATGATAGGGAAGAGTGGGCAGGTCTGATAGAAGAGTTTAATAAAATAATACAACTTAGTTTTATAATTGCTATTATTTTATCAATACTTTTTGGATATGTTCTTTCTAAGACCATAACAGTCCCTATAGTAAACCTTATGCACAAGGCAAGGAAAATTGCCTCAGGGGATTTTGGAAAGGTTTTAGAGGTTAAATCAAATGATGAGATAGGCAAGCTTACAAAAGCATTTAATTTTATGGCAAGAGAACTTAAAAAGAATTTAAATGAAGTTTCAAGAGAAAAAAATAAGGTTGAAACCATTTTAAACTATATGACAGATGGGATAATTGCATTTAACCTTAAAGGTGAGGTTATTCATATTAACCCTGTTTCAAAGATGATGCTTGGAATAAAAGAATGTAAAATGAACTTTAATGAATTTTCAAAAAAATATAATTTAGGTGTTTCAATTGAGGAGATATCCTATCTTGAAACCTATAAGACAAAAGAAGTAAATACTACTATAGGAGATAGATATGTAAAAGCATACTTTGCACTGTTTACAGATAAAGATAAAAAAACAGAAGGTATTATTGCAGTTTTTCATGATATAACAGAACAAGAGAAATTAGAAGAAATGAGACGTGAATTTGTTGCAAATGTATCCCATGAATTAAGAACTCCTTTAACATCAATTAAAAGCTATTCAGAGACATTAATAGAGGGGGCTTTAGAAGATAGGGAAACGGCAAAGAAGTTTTTAGGTGTTATTAATTCAGAGGCAGACAGAATGACCAGGTTAGTTAAAGATTTGTTACAGCTTTCAAGATTGGATAACAATCAAATGAAGTGGAACATTAAAAGGTTTTCTTTAGATGAATTGGTAAGAGAGTGTATGCAGAAACTGGAGATTTCAGCAAATGAAAAGAAGCAGATTTTAGAATGTTTTACAATAGGGGAAATACAGGATGTAAAGGCAGACAAGGATAGGATAGAGCAGGTTTTGTTAAACATACTGTCAAATGCAATAAAATATACACCTAAAGAGGGTAATATAAGTGTTTATGTTGAAAAGATGTACAGCAGTGTATATGTTAAAGTAAAGGATTCGGGAATAGGAATTCCTAAAGAGGATAGAGTCAGGATATTTGAGAGATTTTACAGAACAGATAAAGCTAGATCGAGAGAAATGGGAGGAACAGGGCTTGGTCTTGCAATAGCAAAAGAAATTATTGAAGCACATAATGGTGAGATTTCAGTTACAAGTGAGATTGGAAAGGGAACAGAAGTTACCATCAAGCTACCTGTTCACAGCGATGTTTGATGTAATTCAATTTTAAATGCCATGTAATTATACTGTAACAAAGTTATTGTATAATTATTTATATAGGTTAAAAAGTATTTTTAAAATTATATTACCTATGTTAAGAGGTGTAGATTATGTTAAAAAAATTAACAGGATTTTTCTTATTTGCAGTGCTGGTGATGGGTTTTTGCTTCAATACATATGCAAATGAAGGTACTGAGATACCTAAAGGTAACGTAGCAGAAGGCAGTTTAGATGAAGAATATTTTGAAGATAAAGAAAACGATTTGCTTAAAGACAATGAAACACAAGATACGGAACAATTTTTAGTGGCCATTACACGACCAGAAAGTGACGAGTCAACTTTTAGGCAGTCTTACATAGTTTGTGGAAATTCAGAGGCGGAAGGTATTACCGTTAAATTATTTATGTACAATGAGGAAAGTGACAGCTTTGAACCTTTTGAAAATATAGAAGGTGAAAGCTCATGGGAGATTGGGATTTCAGGTTTTTTTGTAAAGGAAATTGAACTTCCAAATGTGGGTGCTAACAAAATGAGAATAGTAGCTTTTAGGAAGGATAATGAGGAAGAAGAGCTGATACTTGGTGAAAACTTGCAGATTAATACTTTTACAGTTACGTTGCTTGATGATGAAGTAAAAGATTCAATGAGAAAGGGCTTTTTTAACATTAACCAAATGCTAATGAAAATATTTGGATCATAAAGGTCTGGGGTATTAAATGGACTTACTTAAAAATGAAAAAATTAAACAGTACATATTAGTGATTTTAGTAATAACAAGTATAATACAGGTAGGTGTCCTTTGGAATTATCAGAACGGGGGAATGCCTACTACTTTTTTATGGAATATTATAAATGCTAAAAATGATGATGTGACAATTGATATGGGTGATTTTTTCAAACCGTTCAGAATAATAGTTACAGAAGGATTTGAAAACCCTCACTGGGTAATAAATGAAGGTGATTCTTATTATGATAGATTATGGGAAGATACAAAATACTATTTAAAAAATATAATTTCAGACAATCAAATAATAAATAAAAGGGAATTTCCACAAAGCCAGTGGAAAGAAGTAATTGAGAAAAAATCAGTTATAATTGAATTTAAAAATAATATAAGTTCAGATTTAGTGGCAGCATTTCTTGGAACGAGTGTATCTTCCAACCTTAATCCAGAAGAAATTTACAAAGTGGCGATTTTGCCAGCACAAAACATAAATAACAATGCAGATGTATATATATATGATGGGGAAAAAGTCAATATGTATACCCTGAATTTTTACGAAGGTGGTCTTACAAGAGGGGAATATGATTTAATTATTGATCATTTATACATGGAAAAGAAAGAAAGTTTTGAAGTTGTAAATGAAATAATTAGGAGCAGCAGTAGGTCACCATTTGATTTTGAACCAGATGTTTTAATTGTAGCGACAGGAAGTAAATATAGAAATTTTTACAATATTATAAGCAGCATACCTCATGATATAGCAAATTTGAATCCTAAAAGCAGTATGGATATTGATTTAATTGCAGAGGATATTCTTGGGAATGAAAAGGATAGCTATATACAAAGTATGCATGTAGACAGCATGATAGTGTTTAAAAATTTTAGTAACAGGTACAATATTTATATAGACGGGCTGTTAGAATACAAATATCTATCTGTAATGGCAAAAAGAGAAAAAGGAAACGAAATAGAAGCGTTTAGAAAGGCTTTAGAATTTATAAAGAAAAGAGAAAATCTTATTTCAGAGGTGGATATTTATTTATCAGGAATGACTGATGAAGGTGATTACTATAAATTTCATTTTGATTATAAATTTAACAATATACCTGTAGTTATTAATCAGTATCCTGTTAAAAATTCTGATAGAAATCTTGATCATGCAATTACTATACGTGCAAATAGCAAAAGAGTCTTAAGTTGTGAGTGGGTATTGAGAGAATTTGAAACAGGAAACGAACTTATGGAATTAAATGTAAACTTTGGAGATTTATTAGATGATACATTTAAATTATATACTGAGTTAGTCAACAGCGATTTTTCTATAAGAGATAAAAATGTGTCTTATGAAGTTAAATACAGTTTAAATAAAGAAAGTCTTGTGCCGACTTGGGTAATTGAAACAATTGACGATAAACGTTATATTGTTCCTATGAGACAAAAAAAAAGAAGGTGATTAAGCTTTGGATTGGTCAAAAGCTAAAAGTATTTTAATAGTAATATTTATTAGTTTAAATCTTTTTCTTGGGGTTGTTTTAATAAGGGCAATAAGTGAAGAAGGCATATCTCAGGAAACAATTGATAATGTGAAAAAAGCTCTTTTAAATAGAGGGGTTGTTGTAAATTCTGAAATACCGTTATATAATAAAAAAACAGGGACATTGCCCTATAGAGACGAAAGCATTGACAAGCTGGGGATTTTTGAAAATTTTTTAGACATAGAAAAAGAAGTATTAAATAGGGATTATAAAGATAAAAACCAAATTGAAATAGAAGGAAAGAAAATAATATTTCAAAATAGTGATAAATTTATTTACAAAGACAAAAATTTGTCAGATAATATAAGTGTCAATAAAAATAGTGAGGAGGTATTTGATAATTTAAAGTTTTTGTTTGAAGGCACAGATATACCAGTAAGTGAATTTGAATTTGACAAAAAAGAAGATGAAAGTACTTATATGTTCAGGCAAAAATATAATGATTTTTGGATATTTGAAAACTATATTTCTGTACGCATGTCAAAAGAGGGTGTAGCGTACTTAGAATGCAGGTACAGAAAAACAGATGATATAATACAGGGAAATGAAATACTATCAGCTTATCAGGTTCTTATAAAAAACCATGAGAACATAAAAGATATTGAAATAATAGCTATTGATTTAGGTTTTAAAGAACATATAATAGAAGATGGCACTATGGAGTTGAATGACATACCGGTATGGCGTGTTAGGACTTCAAATAAAGAGGAAATGTTTTTTAGAGTTTATGATGGAGAAAAAGTAACTTCACAGAATTAGTTTTAGGAAAAAAGAAACAAGAACAAATAGGAAAATTTAGTATATATTTAGATAGTTGGGGGCGTTATAATTGGAAAAGTTGGTTTTAAAGGGAGGTATACCTTTAAGAGGTGAGGTAAGTATTAGTGGGGCTAAAAATTCTGCTGTTGCAGTGATTCCTGCAGCTATATTGGTAGATGGTCCGTGCAGTATTGAAAACATTCCGGATATTAATGATGTAAAAACATTAATTGGTATATTAAAAGAACTAGGCTCTAAAGTAAGCTATGGCGAAGAGGGAGCTATTTGTATAAATTCTCAATATGTGACATCTAATGTAGCTACATATGACATGATAAAAAGTCTCAGAGGTTCGTATTATTTATTAGGGGCTCTTTTGGGGCGGTTTAAAAAGGCTGAAGTGGCACTTCCAGGGGGGTGTGATTTTGGCTTTAGACCAATAGATCAACATATAAAAGGTTTTCAGGCACTTGGTGCAAATGTGGAAATTAACCATGGGATAGTTAAACTAGAAGCTTCAAAACTTGTGGGAACTCAGATATACATGGATGTTGTAAGTGTTGGTGCTACTGTAAATATTATGCTTGCAGCAATTAAGGCAGAAGGTACTACAACAATTGAGAATGCAGCAAAGGAGCCTCATGTTGTTGATGTAGCCAATTTCTTAAATGCAATGGGAGCAAATGTAAAGGGAGCAGGAACGGATGTTATAAAAATAAAGGGAGTTTCCAATCTTTCTGGTGGAGCAGTTCATTCTATAATACCGGATCAAATAGAAGCAGGTACCTTTATGATAGCAGCAGCTGCTACAAAAGGAGAAGTACTTGTCAAAAATATAATTCCAAAACACATGGAATCATTAAGTGCAAAGCTCATAGAAATGAATGTTGGGGTTGAAGAAGGGGGAGACTGGATAAGAATAAATGGTACTTCTAATATTCGAAAGGCAAACATAAAAACCCTTCCATATCCTGGCTTTCCAACTGATTTGCAACCACCTATTTGTGTAATGCTCTGCTTGGCAAAAGGTACAAGTACAATTTCTGAAGGGGTTTGGGAGTCTAGATTTCAATATGTTGATGAATTAAAGCGAATGGGTGCCTCAATAAGAGTTGAAGGAAGAATGGCAGTTGTAGAAGGTGTATCAAAGCTTTCTAGTGCACCTGTAGAAGCACTAGATTTAAGAGCTGGTGCGGCTATGGTTATTGCAGGGCTTGTTGCAGAAGGTGAGACAGAAGTGTATAATACATGTTATATAAGTAGAGGATATGAAAAATTAGAGCATAAACTTGAAGCTTTAGGAGCTAAGATAAAAAAAATTAAAGGATAAGTCAATAATAAACTTAATTTTAAAATTAGAAATTATTATACAGCTATTTTTAGGCAAAGAGATTAACTTTGAGAAGGCATTTTAAAATTTAGTCAGGAGATTACAAATGATAAAATTTTGTAGTTTATACAGTGGAAGTAGTGGGAATTCTATTTTTCTTTCTTCAGAAAGAACTAAATTATTAATTGATTGTGGTTTAAGTGGGAAAAAAATAATTGAGGCACTTTGTTCTATAGGAGAAAGCCCAACAGAATTAAGTGCTATTTTGGTGTCCCATGAACACGGTGACCATATCAAGGGAGCAGGAATTGTTTCTAGGAAATTTGATATTCCCATATATGCAAATGAAAATACATGGTGTATGATGGAAGGTTCTTTAGGTACTGTGAGAGATGAAAACAAAGTATTTTTTAATACAGGTAATGGATTTGATATAGGGGATTTTTTTGTGAACCCTTTTCCTATTCCTCATGATGCAGTTGAGCCAGTAGGATTTAACTTTTTTATAAACAATAAAAAGCTAACAACAGCAACAGATATAGGACATATGAATAAAGAATTATTAAGTTATATAAAGGGAAGCGATTTTTTATTGATTGAGTCAAATCACGATGTTGAAATGCTTAAAATGGGAAAATATCCATGGCATTTAAAAAAAAGAATAATGGGAGACAAGGGACATTTGTCCAACGAAATGGCAGGGAAAGTAGTGGCTTACTTAGCTGAGAATGGAACTAGGCGATTTCTTTTAGGTCATTTGAGCAAAGAAAATAATTTTCCCCAGTTAGCATACCAAACTGTAAGCAATATATTGCGTGAAAAAAGTATAGATATAAAGAGGGATATTATGCTTTCAGTTGCATTAAGGGGAGGAGCCAGCAAGGCAGTAGAAGTATAAGTGAAAATGGGGATAGTAGTTAATGAAAATCAATATAATTTCAGTGGGAAAGTTAAAAGAGAAGTATTTAAAGGAAGCTGTAGCTGAATACAGCAAAAGGCTTTCTAAGTTTTGTCAGTTAGATATAATAGAAGTAAATGATGAAAAAGCACCGGATAAATTAAGCATCGTAGAAGAAGAGCAGGTAAAAAAAAGAGAAGCTCAAAGGATTATGAAAAAAATAAAAGATAAAACTTTAATTATTGTTTTAGATATTAAAGGGAAAAAGATGGACTCTGAAAGTTTTGCAAATAAACTAAATTCATTTTTTATTTCAGGGAAATCAAACATCACATTTATAATAGGTGGTTCGTTGGGAATAGATGACGAAATAATTAACCTGTCGGACTTTCGGTTTTCTCTGTCAGATCTTACTTTTCCACATCAATTAACACGAGTTATACTTTTAGAGCAGATTTTTAGGGCATTTAAAATATTGTCTAATGAGACATACCATAAATAATTATATATGCAACACTATCAAGACATTAAAGAGAGTGGAGCTTGTTTATGCAAATATGTCTGTAACACTTTACCTTTTACATTTTAACTTTTTATGGTATAATGTTTTTCGTAAAAATATTAAAACTAAAAAGTGTGGTTAGATTAAGATTGGTATCGTCAATTAAAAAAATGGCGATCTTGTATATAAGAGAAAAATTAGGAGGAATTATTTTGAGTAAAAAAATTAAAATTGGTATTGTAGGATATGGAAATTTAGGAAGAGGTGTAGAAGCAGCAATTAAAAAAACACCGGACATTGAGTTGTTTGCAGTGTTTACAAGAAGAGATCCAGAGACTTTAAAGACAAATGATTCTAGTGTTAAAGTTATTCACGTTGATGATGCAGCAAAGTATACTGATGAAATTGATGTAATGATTCTTTGTGGAGGCTCTGCATCAGATTTACCTAAACAAGGATCTGAGTTTGTTAAAATGTTTAACACAGTGGATAGTTTTGACACTCATGCTAAGATTCCAGAATATTTTGAGGCAGTAGACTCTGTTGCAAAATCAAGTAAGAAGATAGGTATTATTTCTGTAGGATGGGATCCAGGACTTTTCTCTATGAATAGAATGTTGACTGAGGCAATATTGCCTGATGGTGTTGGATATACCTTTTGGGGCAAGGGAGTAAGCCAAGGACATTCTGATGCAATAAGGAGAGTTGAAGGTGTAAAGAACGGTGTTCAGTACACAATACCTAAAGATGAAGCACTTGAAAAGGTGAGAAAAGGATTAAAGCCTGAGCTTGGCAATAAGGACAAGCATTTAAGAGAGTGTTTTGTTGTTCCAGAAGATGGAGCAGACAAAGCAAAAATAGAAAATGAAATTAAGTCCATGCCAAATTACTTTTCTGATTATGAAACGGTGGTTAATTTTATTTCAGAGGAAGAGTTAAAGAAAAACCATTCAGCTATGCCTCATGGAGGTAAAGTTATACGCAGTGCTGTCACAGGAGAAGAGGGTAACAATCAAATTGTAGAGTTTTCTATAAAGCTTGACAGCAATCCTGAATTTACTGCCAGCGTATTAGTTGCATATGCAAGAGCAACGTATACGATGCATAAGGAAGGTCAGATTGGAGCAAAGACAGTATTTGATGTGCCTCTTTCATACCTTTCAACAGAATCTTCAGCACAACTCAGAAAAGAATTATTATAACAAAAAAAGAGACAAGGGGACGGTTCTCTTGTCTCTTTTTTTGTTTAAATAAATAAAATAAAGAAACTTTTTTTAATTTATCTATTGATTATTTATGGCAATTGATATACAATAAACTAGAATTTTGTTTAATTATAGAAAACTAACTTATTTCAAGGGGGATTTTTTTAAAAGTATAGGAATTTATATATTTTGAGGACGAGTGAAGCTATTGAAACAAGTGATACAGAGAGCATGCACTAGAAATTAACAAGTCAAAAAATGACTGTAAATTTCTAAGTAAAAAAAATATAATCCAAAAAATATGAATGACAAAGATAACATACTAAAACAGATATTATTTGCCAAGTAATAGACATGGATTAATATTTGTAGCTATGTCATTGAATGCAACAGCAAATTTATTTAGAAGAAATAATACTAAGTGATCATATTGAAGATTATTTTAGGCAAATACGAGCAGGAGCTCCCAAGAAGCTCCTAATTGGGAATATATACCTCAAAGTGATTATAGTGAAAGACCAGCGAGGAACTGTTTACCATTTAAAAGAATTCCTTATGTACCTCCACCACCAAGATAGTTTACTTGAGCAACCAAAATTAATTTTATAGAATTAAGAAACATTTTTATGATTAGAATGAAAACAATTTTTAATGGCATAGATAAAAACAGAGCAAATAAAGGATAAAATTCTAAGTATCAAACAAAACAAGAAAAAAGTTATCTTTTCTTGTTTTGTCTTGATATAGGGGGAATTAAAATATGTTAAATAAGATAATAAAATTATCTATAATAATCATTATATCTGGTGTAGTTTTTGCTATTTCTTCTATCCAAGGAGATTTTGCAATGATTACGAATTTTATATGGTTTTTAGTAACTGGCTTATCAATAATAGCATTGCCATATGTAATATACAAAGGACTTAAAAATAAAGTATGGTCAAATATAATAATAAATTTAATTTTAATAATTGTAATGGTGCTATCTCTTCTTATAAGTGATAGAATTAATGAAAATTTAAGAGAACTATCACGAAATGAAGGGGATAAAATTATTTCTGCTATTAACATATATCAAGACAAAGAAGGAAGTTTACCAGATACTTTAGATTGTTTAGTACCAAAGTATTTAAGTGAGATACCAACAAGTCAAATGTTTTTTACAGGGTCGCCATATGAATATGAAATATTAGAGGATGGCTATTATCAATTACGATTTTTGACATACAAAGGGGTTTTCAACAGTTATGGCATATATTATAGTGAATGTGATAGGTGGACAGTTTATGACTAAAGGAAAGAAGCTAAGGAGACGGTTTTAGATAGTAAATGTTGTTGATCCCAACGAACCAGTTCTAGGGTTTAATGATTATTACAGAATAAATGGAACTGTAACAAGATATGATAATTGGGCAGTTTTTGATTAAACATTTACATGGGTTGATAATACAGATTTTAAGCCTAATGTTGATACAAATTATGAACTTATAAAAGCAATTCAAAAAATTCCACTATCTCCGATGCTTGGTTCGTTGTCGCCTAAGGCAACACCGTATGTTGTTGAGATACAATGGGATTCAACTATAAAACATAATACTAATACAGGTGAATTTTTGGGCTGGTCTTTTAATTAGAAATAAAAATACATTTTATAACTTGAGGAGATAAAAGAGGTATATTATGATAAGTGGAAAAACTAAAAAAAATTATGTGTTTTTGTTAATTTTTTTGTTTTCTTGTGGTATGTTAAGTGATTTTGCAGGAATTTTTAAATTGGGATTAATTTGTATAAGCTTATTTACAATTCTAATAGCGATAAGTATAATTTTTGTTATAAAAAAGCACAAAAAGAATTTAAAAAATTCAATTCCAATTGTTTTAGTACTGCTGTTAACTGTAGTTTCTGTATTTACTATAAGGTCTATGATAATTGGATTTATGCATGTAAGTCCTATACACAAAGTCCTTATGCGCACTATTGATAATGCAGAAAAATATTTTAACGCATCACAAGATTTTGATCTAAAAGGGACTGTTAATGGAGAAAGAATAGGACAAGTTTTAATTAATGGCCCTAGTTTAGATGAGGAGGGAAAGCACTATATTGAGTTAAATATGTTAGCTAAAGAAATAACATTTGAAGGTGAAAATTATGAACCATACTTGTTAGGTGGAGGATTATTTAGTTCGGATGATTATAATAAAAAAATAGAATATGTTATTATCGACAATAGAATAGATGACTACTTTATAAAATATAGGTCAGATGATATATCAAAAAACGAAGATAATGACTATAGATTTTTTGTGGTGGTGGATAGTTCAGATTCGATAGAAAAAACAGAAGATAGAATTGAATTTGTTATGTCAACAGGTGGAATACCAAGGTTAGCTCCTGATGGAGAAACATTAGAAGGTGAAATAATAGTATTTAAAAACTAAAGACAAGGGGACGGTTCTCTTGTCTTGTTTTTTGTTTAGATACTGATACAATAAATAATGGGTGATAATTTATGCCAAGACATGAAAGAGTTCGAAGTAATAGTGGATATTATCATATTATGATTCGAGGAAATGAAAGAAGAGTCATATTTTGCAATGATGATGACAGGATATATTTTATGAAAATAATAAGAGATAAAAAACAAGATGATAGATTTTGTTTGCAGGCTTTTTGTCTCATGGATAATCAGTTCATTTAATGATGAGAGAAGGAAAAGAAGATATATCAAAAGCGATGAAACGCATTACAGTAAGTTAGGTTCATTATTTTAATAACAAGTATAAAAGAGCAGGTCACCTATTTCAGGGTAGATTTAAAAGTGAAGTTGTTGAAGAAGCATTAGCAAGATATATACATAACAATCCTGTAAAAGCAGGGATAGTATGGTTTTGATTCAACAGGATCAATAAATTTACCACAAGCAAGCGAAGGAATAGAGAGGAATACGTTTACAAGGCAATGATAGGAGTGGGCAAATGATAAAATTTGTACAAGTGGGATTAAAATGTATTATTATATTATTAGTATTAATAATTATAATTGAAAGAATTCCTATTAAAAAAGCTGTACACATAGAAGACATAGAAGAATTAAATAAAGAGAATGGAGAGGAAATAGTAATTTGTGTATTACCTCAGTCAACGGGACCAAGCTGGGGTATTGTTGGCGATGAAAATGGTTTGTTTACAGGAAGAAAAATAGAATTAATTATAATTGAAGGGAGTCGTCCAGATAAAAAATTAACAGAAATGATGCTTTTTCATTCTAATAATCATTTTGTTATAATCGGTGAAACTACAGGCGAAAAAGAATATGATTTTTCTGGTGAAAAGTATAAAGTTTTTAACGCAAAAGATTGGCATCTATTAAAACCTATTGATAGAGGAATGTCATTAAGAGTATTTTCTTCTAAGAATCATTTAAGCTTGTTTGACTATATTTTTCCTTGATGATTATTCTTGTTTTTAGAATTAAGAAACATTTTTATGATTAGAATGAAACAATTTTTAATGACATAGATAAAAACAGAGCAAATAAAGGATTAAAATTATGACAAGGCAAGAATACTGTTATCTTTTCTTGTTTTGTCTTGAAATAAGGGGATTTTAATATGTTAAATAAGATAATAAAATTATCTATAATAATCATTATATCTGGTGTAGTTTTTGCTATTTCTTCTATCCAAGGAGATTTTGCAATGATTACGAATTTTATATGGTTTTTAGTAACTGGCTTATCAATAATAGCATTGCCATATGTAATATACAAAGGACTTAAAAATAAAGTATGGTCAAATATAATAATAAATTTAGTTTTAATAATTGTAATGGTGCTATCTCTTCTTATAAGTGATAGAATTAATGAAAATTTAAGAGAACTATCACGAAATGAAGGGGATAAAATTATTTCTGCTATTAACATATATCAAGACAAAGAAGGAAGTTTACCAGATACTTTAGATTGTTTAGTACCAAAGTATTTAAGTGAGATACCAACAAGTCAAATGTTTTTTACAGGGTCGCCATATGAATATGAAATATTGGAGGATGATTATTACCAATTACGATTCTTGACATACAAAGGGGTTTTTAACAGTTGTAACATATATTATAGTGAATGTGACAGGTGGACAGTTTATGACTAAAGGAAAGAAGGCAAAGGGGAGGTTTCCAGCTGGGTCAATTAATTATCCTGTAGCCTCTGATAATGTAGAATGGGAAACATTTACTCCTGTAAATTAATTTATGTCTCACTCAGAAAAAGGAGGGAAATTATTGTGAAAAGTATAGTAAAGCTCATTATTAAGATTATCGCAATACTAATAATGGTAGTAATCTTATTTAATTATATTCCTATAAAGAATTCGCATAAATTAAATAACAACGATAAAATGACTCTTACAGAAGAGACTGAGGATATAATAGTAGTATGCAGATTTGAGCAAGTTACAGGTTCTCCTTGGATGGTAGAAGAGATTATAAGTCAAGATAAGACGATATTAGAGAAAAGTGAATTTATAATAATAGAAGGAGAGAATCCTAAAAAATATCTTAAAAACGGGTTGTTTATTCCTGGAAACAGCTTTGTATTCAAAGGGCAATTAGATGGAGAAAAACATTTAGATGGACTAGAGAATTATAAAGTTTTTGTTGCAAGCTCATGGGATATTATTTATCCTATTGACAGATATTCAATAAGATTATTGTTTGCACCTAAGGGCTATCTTACAATATATGATTATGAATGGCCTTTTTAAAGACAAGGAAAGACAAGGGGACGGTTCTCTTGTCTTGTTTTTTTGTTTAGATACTGATACAATAAATAATGGGTGATAATTTATGCCAAGACATGAAAGAGTTCGAAGTAATAGTGGATATTATCATATTATGATTCGAGGAAATGAAAGAAGAGTTATATTTTGCAATGATGATGACAGGATACGTTTTATGAAAATAATAAGAGATAAAAAACAAGATGATAGATTTTGTTTGCAGGCTTTTTGCCTCATGGGTAATCATGTTCATTTAATGATGAGAGAAGGAAAAGAAGATATATCAAAAGTGATGAAACGTATTACAGTAAGTTATGTTCATTATTTTAATAACAAGTATAAAAGAGCAGGTCACCTATTTCAAGGAAGATTTAAAAGTGAAGTTGTTGAAGAAGATAATTATGTTTTAGCATTAGCAAGATATATACATAACAATCCTGTAAAAGCAGGGATAGTAAAAAGAGCATCTGATTATAAGTGGAGCAGCTATAATACTTATATAGATGAAGAAAACAGTTATTCAGATATTATAGATAAGCATTTGCTTTTAGGAATTTTTTCAGAAAATAAAAATACTGCCATAATGGAATATAAAAAATTTATGAATCAGGAATCAAATGAAAGTTTTATTGACCTAGAAGAGTTGCAAGAAATCATGAGTGAGAAAGAAGCAAAAGAACTTTTTTTGAAGATGTTGCTTGAAAGAGGACTAAATGCTGAAACAAAAGGCAGTAAGGTACCGGATGATTTGTTGAAGGATTTTAGGGAAAAGACAGGGTTTTCTATTAGAAAGATATCAAGCATTACTGGGATAAATAAAGACACAGTGAATAGGGCATTAAAACATAAAAAATGAGACAAGAGAACCGTCCCCTTGTCTTATTTTTCGATTAGGTGTTTCCAATATCTTTTGGGTAGAAACTGTTTTTGAAGTTTAGGGTTAATCCTTTCTTTTATGCAGATGCTGTTGAAAAACTCTTTAAATAAACTTTCATAATCATCAGTTTTAGCAATTGGTTGATTGTAAATTTCTCTTGGAAGGTCTGTAATAACACAGCTAACTTTGTCATATACTGCTGCAATATTTCTTTTCACATCGTGTATTATCCAGTTTTGACTTGAAAGTCTTTTAGAAAAATGTGAAATCAAAAGTGCAGTTATATTGTGGTCAGGTTCATATGAGGCGTAGTATAAATCATCGTGAAGACTTTTAAATCTCAGTATTCCCAGCATTAGATGTCTTTCCCTTTGGACTGATTTGGCTGCTTTGTGCACAGGAAGAACTCTTTCATCTGTAAGATGGAAATCTATCTTTTTTCCTGCTTTAAAGCCGAATTTTAAATATTTAAATATATTTTGACTAATACCTTCAACTTCTGAAAGGTATGCATGATAAACATTTTTTAAGGCATTATAGGATATTTTTTTATGTATTGCTTCATATACCTTTGATGCTTTTGTATCCGACGTTTCAATTTTTATATTTGTTACAAACATCTGTATCTGCATATTTTTTTGCTCAGGAGAAATTAAAGGAGATTCTCTCCTGTAATATGCTTCATATATAGCTGTTAATAGGCCTTCAAAACTTCCGTCATAATAATAATTTATCATTATCTCTCACCTGTTATACTCATTAAATTATCACTTATTGTTGGAACTTTATCTATCATAGGGAAAAGCGAAATTTGTTCCCATTTAGGATTATTGTCATAAGTCTTAACATTGTCTGTAAGGGCGTACCTGATAAGGTTATCGTTTATGTCCAAGCCCCCATTATATTTTCCTTTACAGGTAATAAAAAATTTAGCTCGTTTTAAAACTATTTTCAGTTTTTTTAAATCATCATAACCTAATGAGGTTACTTTTCTAGCCCTTATAATTTTTTGGGCAGAACGAATTCCTATACCTAGAACACGAAGAAGTGTTTCATAGTCAGCTTTATTTACCTCGATAGGGAAAAGATGTATGTTGTTGAGAGCCCAGTTTGCTTTTGGATCAAGCTTGATATCAAAGTTTGGTGTTTTTTCATCTAAAAGATCTTCTGCATTAAATCCATAAAACCTTAAAAGCCAATCAGCCTGATAGAGTCTGTGTTCTCGTAATAATGGTGGGTTATTAATTGCAGGAAGATTTGAATTTGATGAATTAATCGGTACATATGCAGAATAATATACTCTTTTTAATTTATAGTGTTGATATAAATTTTCTGATAAACGTATAATACTTAAATCGTTTTCAGGGCTGGCTCCTACAATCATCTGTGTACTTTGACCAGCAGGTACAAAACTAGGAACTTTTTTTATAAGTTTTCTTTCTTCTTTTTTTTCGGTTATTTTTGATGTAATAAAGCCCATAGGTTTTAGTATTGATTCCTTTTCTTTTTCAGGTGCTAAAAGTTTGAGGCTGTTGTTAGAGGGAAGCTCTATATTCACACTCATTCTATCTACCATTCTTCCTGTTGCTTCAATAATTCCAAGGTCAGCACCAGGAATGGCTTTTATATGTATGTAACCGTTAAAAAGATATTTTTCCCTTAAAAGTCTAACAGATTCGTATAAAAGCTCCATAGTGTAATTTGGATTTTTAATAATGGAAGAACTTAAAAAAAGTCCTTCTATATAATTTCTTTTATAAAAGTTAATTGTAAGATTTGCAACTTCGCTTGGGGTAAAAGTGGCTCTTGGAACGTCATTTGATATTCTATTTACGCAGTAGGCACAGTCATAAGTGCAATAGTTTGTAAGGAGAATTTTTAAAAGGGAAATGCATCTTCCGTCATCAGCCCAGCTGTGGCAAATTCCGCAGGATGCGCCGTTACCGATTCCTCCTTTTATGTTTTTCCTAGAGCTTCCACTAGAAGAACATGATACATCATATTTTGCAGCATCAGATAAAATTTTAAGTTTTTTTTGAAGTTCCATAAAGCTACCCATCCTTAAACTTAATTTATAAGGAAATTATAGCATATCGAAAACAAAATATCAAACATATGTTCGATATTTTTCATATATCAAAAAGTGAGACAAGAGAACCGTCCCCCTGTCTCTATTGATTATTTGTTTATAAATTGATACAATATAAAGGGATTGAATTGTCATTTACTCGGTTACGGTTAAAGTTTTGGAGGGAGCATTGTTTTATGCCAATTAAAAATGCCCTGTGCAAATCGGCAAAGAGTCATTTAATTTATATGGCTCTAGGGGTGATATCTTTGATTTTATTGCTGAACCCTGTTGTTTTGCATGCAGGAATTAGTTTCTCTTTGGCTACAGTTACTATGTTGGTAATTGTTTGTATATATTCGTTAAAGAGAGTGATTTTAACAGCTATAATTGTATACGGCATTGCAGTGCTTTTTAGTCCAATGACGTTGCCGATAGCCCTAATTTATGCAATGGCAATTATATTTATTTCCCTAAAAAGAAGAAAAAGCCCTAACAAGTTTATTCACCACATGCTTCTTTTTTGGTTACTGGCTGGCGGACCATTGATGTTTCTTTTTTTTAGTATAACAAATGAAGTGATAGATCAGAGCACGGTTTTTTATGTATTAAAAGAAATTACTGTTGCATTAGTTAGTAGTTTGTTGGTTGATATTTTATTTACATACACATCATTAAAAAAAATAAGTAACAACAGTAAAGGTACATCTAATAGTTTAAGATTTAGCAGTATTATGATTCATACAACCCTTGCAGCTGTGACTATTCCTTATTTAATTTTTGTAATTCTGGTTGGGTATAACAATGTAAAAAATGTTACCGCTGTGACTGATAATGCACTTTCTTCTCAACTACAGATGGTAGAAAGCTATCTTGATAGTCTGACACCTCAAGAGCTTTTTGCATTAAAGGAGCATGGAGCTATACAGGAAATTTCATTAATGCGTGAATTAAATAATATTTCAGCAGAAAGTGGTAGTGAAATTGTTGTTTTAAATCAAAATGACATTGTACTTGGCTCTAATTCAGATATTTCAAAGGAGCAGCCTTTTATTTGGCGTTTGGGAGGAGCCGTTAGTGCTCAATCTGACCACTCATATTATTGGGTTCCCAATGGAGAATTTAGTACCCGTCTAGAAAGGTGGAAGTACGCATATATCATTAAAGAGAGGGAGCTTACAGATGTAAACTTAAAAACAGTTGTTATGACTCCGTTTACTCCAATTTTGTCTAATATTTTAAGTTCGTATACTTCCCAACTCTGGGTATATTTATTTTTTTGTTCAGGTATGGTTCTTATTACTTTAATGTTTAATCGTATATTTTTTAGGCAGTTGGCTAAGTTGGCTGATACAACAACAGGGATTCCTTCCCGCTTAGCTGATGGAAACAATATTGAATGGCAAAAAAGTAACATACTTGAAATTGATTCGTTAACAGATAATTTTAAAATTGTAGCAGATAATCTAAAAAAAATGTTTGTTCGTACTCATCGGCTGGCATATTACGATTTACTAACAGGTCTTCCAAATCGTGTTTCGATGCAGGATACGTTGGCAGATTACTTTAATGATGAATCCAAAAACAAAGCTTTTGCATTACTTTTTTTTGATTTGGATAGATTCAAGCAGGTAAATGACTCTTTAGGTCATGTTGTTGGAGATAGGTTATTACAGGAGATAGCTGAGCGTTTGACTAAATTACAAGCTGAAAATATAAAAGTTTTTCGTGTAAGTGGTGATGAGTTTGTTGTCATTGCAAGAAAAATAACAAAAAAGTCAGTAGAGGGTATAGCACAGAAAATTTTAAAGTTAATTAATCAGCCTGTATGTTTTGATCACCATGAACTGCACATAACATCAAGTATTGGAATTGCAATGTATCCTCAACACGGAGACAATGTGGAAACGCTTATGAAACTTGCAGATGCGTCTATGTATGTGGCCAAGGAGTGTGGCGGTAACACCTATGTATTTTACACAGAGTCTTTAAAGTGTAAATTATTTGAACAAATGTGGTTTGAAAATCAACTTCGAAAAGTATTAGATGCCAATCAGTTTGAGTTATATTTTCAGCCGATAGTTGATGGAATAACATCAGAAATAAAGGGAATGGAAGCACTGATTAGATGGAAACATTTAAAAAAAGGATTTATTTCCCCAGAACAGTTTATTCCGATAGCAGAACAGTCCGGTCTTATTATACCTATTGGACAGTGGGTTTTAAAAGAAGCCTGTCGTCAAAATAAAAAGTGGCAGGATGAAGGTTTTACTAAGGTTCGTGTTGCTGTAAACTTATCAGCTAGACAGTTTTATAATAAAAATATAGTAGAAGAAATTAAAATGATATTAGAGGAAACTGGGTTAGAGCCTCAATATTTAGAACTGGAAATTACAGAGGGTTTTATGATAAAAGATCCTGAATATGTAAGTAATATTCTAAATCATTTAAAAGAAATGGGGGTAACAATTTCTATTGATGATTTTGGAACAGGATATTCATCTCTTGGTCAACTAAAGTTTTTTCCAGTTAATGTGGTAAAAATTGATAAATCTTTTGTTAAAAATGTTGAAGTCGATTTAAATAATAAGTCTATTGTTAAATCAATAATTAATTTGGCTCATGGAATGAATTTGAAAGTAATCGCAGAGGGCATAGAAAAACAAGAAGAGGGAGACTTTTTAAGAAAATACAACTGTGATGAAATGCAAGGGTATTATTTTGCAAGACCTGTAAGTGGGCAAAAGTTTACTGAAATATGGAGAAAGTGGACAGGCGATTTATCAAAGACAGAAAGGCTGGGCTCTTGATATGAGAAAAGTTAGATGCACTATTTTAGTGCTTTTAATATTTTTAATGACTGCCTGTAGTTGTTCAGAAATAAAAAAAGA
>NZ_JAVDDS010000043.1 GCF_030848475.1 Herbivorax alkaliphila | reverse complement strand
TTTTAAAATTTCCATTTATAGCAAAGGCAGCTGTAATACTGATATTGGCGTATGCAGGTGAAAATATAATAAGAAGTATAGAAGAGGGCGAGTATGCAACAGCACTTGAGATAGTAACCCACTTAACAGCACAAATTATACTTTCAAAATTTTCAGGTCCATATATTAATAAAACAATTAGTTCAGGTAAGGGAACGAGTGGGAATGTGAATGAAATAGGTTCGTACTTATCTAAAAAAGCACCAAAACAAGTTACTGCGGGAACAAAATTTTTAAAGGGGCAGTACGTTGATGACTTAGGTAGAGTACAACCGTGGAAAGCCTATTATGATAAATATGGGAGGTTGATAGCGAGAACTGATTATAATGCTGGTAATAAAGCGGCTGGAATACCAAACACACACTATCATATATATGAATGGGGACCAGGAAAAACCCCATTTGAGTCAGGAAGTCATATAGAAGGAGAGTTTTTACCATGGTGAAATCTAATAATTTAATTTCTAAGTTTTATCAAAAACAAAAACAGTATGGATATTTAAAATCAATTGAACTAAGTAGAGAAATTAATGATAATGGTAGTTCGGCGTATTCTTTAAAAATTATTCTTTGTGGGTATCCGTTTTACGAAGGAGAAGAACAATTACTTTTAATATTTTTTGGTGTAAGAGATTTTAAAGCTAGTGAATTAGATGGATTGTGTAAGACATTCATTAATATTACAGATAGGTCAAATCAACAATTAGAAGGAATTAAATATAGAGTAAAAGAAGATGAAAATGAAATGTTTTCTTTTACTTGTAAATCTTTTGAATTTAAAATTATATAATTACCTAAAAATAATTATAATAAGCTTCCAAGGGAAGCTTATGTAACGCTAAACAAATACCTTTACGCAAACTCAAACCCCATAACTTATTACGATCCAAGTGGTTATGTAGCAATTACACTGGCTGAGGTTAAAGCAGTAGCTATATCAGCAATAGTAAGAGGTGTGGTAGCAGGTTTAATAAGATTCGGTTTTAACTATGCAGATACAGGAGATTTTTGGGGCTCAATAGGTAAGGGAATAAAAACAGCAGGATTTGTAATGTGTATGTCTTTTGCCATTACACTTGTAGCTTTAAAATTTCCATACTTAGCAAAGGCAGTTGTAATAGTGATGCTGTCATATGCTGGTGAAAATGTACTAAAAAATATAGAAGAGGGTGATTACGCAACAGCACTTGAGTTAGTAACCCACTTAACAGCACAAATTTTACTTTCAAAAATTTTAGGTCCATATATTCATAAAGCAAGTACTTCAGGTGAGGGAACGGGTAAAGACCTAAGTTCAGTTGATGACATTATAAGTAATCCTAAAAATTTATATGGAAAGTCAAAATCTGATGTTTCAAAAATTCTTGGAGATGGTTGGACTGAGGGTGCTTATGGTTCAAGCAAAACTGGTTGGAAGTTTACTAAAGGCGATCAATCTATTTTCTATCACCCAGGTGGAGGTGTGCATGTTGGCTCATATTATGGTTATTCAAGTGGGGCTACAGGAAAAATAAAAATTGTAGGAAGTGATTACGTTCCAATATCTGGTGATAAGGCAAGGGTAATAAATGTAGAATAGAGGTGTGTGATAAAAATGGGTATATCAGTGGAAAAACTTATGGAATTTTATGTAGATACGTTACAAAAATGCGGAACAAATTTGCTGGAAATGAGCGATGAAGATATCGAGTATAATATTTTTGAGGAGTTTGATGTGGGTGCAATTTCATTTCTGCATGATGATACTTTATCAAAGCTTAAAAAAGCAAACTTAATAACGGAAGAAATATCTCATAAAAGTTCGGTGCTAAGGAGTAAATTTATGTTTCTTCAAAACACTGATTTATGGAATGTTAGTTCTGTTAGAAATAATAAAAGTTGGGATGAAATTTTAAAATTATCAGATGAGATTAAGTCATTGTTAAATCAGTAGTTTGAATTGTGCAATAAACACCAAAAGAGTGCTTACTAAGTTTCCTAAGGAAGTAATAAAAAGCATAAATGAAGGCGAGTATGCAAAAGCGCTTGAGATAGTAACCAATTAAACAGCACAAATTATACTTTCAAAATTTTTAGGTTCATATATTAATAAAGCAATTAGTTCAGGTAAGGGAGCGGGTGGAACTCAGAGTTCTAATGGAAATATTACAATTGATGAAATTAAATCAAATCCTAAGTTAATGTGGGGAAAAATGCAAATATATTTAAAAGTCAGGGTTATAAAGTTTCAATTTCACAATCTTTTAAGGGACCGGGTAGGTCAACAATTATAAGAATAGAAGGTTCTAACATTAATATGATACAGATACATCTAGGTGGAGGAAGGCATGTATTACCTTATATTAAAATTTCTTCAGATAAAGGAATAATAAAAGTAGTTGGTGGTAGTAGAGCTAGTTATAAAGGGAAATCTGCAGAGGAAAGAGCTAATTTTTATTGGGTGGAGGATTAATATGAAAAAAAGAGAAAATATAGACTTAATTGCTCCAATTGTTCCAAGAGTGGGAATAGGTAATTTAAAGATATTAACTCATATTAAAGATTATAAAGAATTAGTGAGTAGTTTTTCTTGGATAGATCCAAAAAGCTTAAAGGATTGTTCTGTAAGCTTATTTTCTCCTTTTCATATTGGATATGAGATGAAAGATGCTTTGATAATGATATTTGATGTAATAACTGGAAAACTCCAAAGAATATGTGCTATTAAAAAATATGAAGGTACTCTTTTAGGGAAAATAAAAGTAGGAATGTTATTAGAATAAGCCCAGAAATTAGAACCAAAGTTAAAATTTGATGATTTTGAAGAAGTTTACTACATTAATGGGGTTGAAGTGGTAACGATAGAAGCAGATTCTTATAATAAATATATAGAAGTTATAACTGTTTATTCAGTGATAATTTGAAAGAAATTAAAAACATGACAAATAGGTGTTCTGTTTATATAATTAGAGAGGATTATAATAGTGAACAAAGAAAATCAACAGTGGAATTTAATAGATAAAGCAAAAACAATACTAATGGATTGGTCAAAGAAAAATAATATAAACTTGTTTACAGTACATTTTGTACCAATGTTAGATTTTTCACTCGAAGTATATATATTCTATGAAAATAATTTAGACATAGAAAAAAACAAAAACAATGGAACCTCAGACAAAATTAAACAAGTTTTTTTGAGAGCACTTAATGATTTGAGAGCACTTAATGATTTGAACTATGTTAAAAATTTTAATGATAATATTACCTTTATATTTGATTCTAATGAGAATGTAAAAAATAATTACCAAGGAAGTTACTTTTTAAGATTAAGATAGTTATATACTTCAATGCTACAGCATGGAAGCATAGGTGCGGTTCTCGTGCTTTCTTGCTTATACTTATGACTTAAACGGAAATATAATATCAAACAGCGGTAAAGATAAGAGTTTCCAAAAAGGCAATATATCAAAACAAAATCTTCTGGACTGGGTTAATACAGTGTGGTTTTCTGGCTTGTTTGAATATTGTGATGAAAACTGTGATTGTATTGCAAGTGTAATGAATGAACTAGAAGAAATTGATGAAGATGGCAGGGAAATAACTTATGATAAAATAAAAAAATACATTTATGCTTTAGAAAATAATATTGAAATTTAAAAGAGATTTAATTGCTATTGAAAAAGCTGTAACTGTTAGGCAACTTTTTTGTAGCTGTGATAAAGTCCTCTAAGAATAAACTTTGAAACCAATTTAGCATCTTCTGCCTTAGTTTCTGGAGGTTTTTCTGAAAAATTGAAGTTTGACAATTAAGTGCTTGATGTGTCCTGACAGTATAATATTCACCGTTAGCACTAGGGATTAATTATTGTATTTGATAAAATAATATGGTATTATTAACTTAAAGAAATGTAGTATATATATTGAAATCGCTATTCTACGTAGTTCAAAAAAGATATTATCTTTTATCTATTTTGCAGTATTTCAACCTAACAATAGTTTGATTGTAAAAAAAGTTAATTTGTTTATTATTAATTTTAAATATTTATTTTGGGAGGAAATAAAAATGAGAAGGTTTATTATTGTATTTATTGCGTCAGCACTACTTGCGACATCTCTATTGTTGGTGCCGGGAGGACAACAGCCTGTGGATGCATCTGATGATGGCAATAGCTGGTTTACTACAGATGGCACTCATATTTTGGATGAAAACGGCAACAAGGTGTGGTTAACAGGTGCTAATTGGTTTGGCTTTAACTGCAAGGAGAGAATGCTTTTAGATTCTTATCACAGTGACATTATAGCAGTTATGGAGAAGGTTGCAGACAAGGGGATTAATGTTATAAGAATGCCTATTTCAACAGAGCTGATGTACTCATGGAGTCAAGGTGAATATCCACCATCGGTGGATACGAGTTATAACAATCCAATTTTGGAAGGGCTAAACAGCTTTGAACTATTTAATCTTATGCTTGAAAACATTGAAAGATTAGGAATGAAAGTTGTTTTAAATGTACATAGTGCTGAGACGGATAATCAAGGTCATATATATCCACTTTGGTTTAAAGGTGATATAACCGAAGAAGTATTTCAGGAAGCTTGGGTATGGATGGCTAATGAGTACAAGGATAATGATACTATTATAGGTTTTGATCTTAAAAATGAGCCTCATACAAATGCAGGAAATTTGAAAAGAATATCAGAAACTGCTATATGGGATGATTCTGACAGACCAACAAACTGGAAAAGAGCAGCCCAGGAAACAGCTTTAAAAGTATTAGAAGTACATCCAAATGCACTTATATTTATTGAAGGTGTAGAGATGTATCCTAAAGATCATATATGGGATGAGGATGAGTTTAATACATGTCCGTGGACTGGAAGCGATGATTATTATGGAAACTGGTGGGGTGGAAATTTAAGAGGTGTAGAAAAATACCCTATTGATCTTGGGGAACACCAAAATAAGTTGGTTTACTCACCACATGATTATGGTCCAATAGTATATGAACAGCCTTGGTTTAGAGGTGAGTTTGTTACTGCAGATGATGAAAGGGCAAAACAAATAGTGTACGAAGAGTGCTGGAGAGATAATTGGGGCTTTATTATGGAAGAAGGAATTGCTCCATTATTGCTTGGTGAATGGGGTGGAATGACAGAGGGTGATCATGAGCTTCTTGATTTAAATAAAAAATATTTAAGAGTTATAGTAGAATACATTCAGGAAAACAAATATTCACTTCATCATACGTTTTGGTGTATAAATATTGATTCAGCAGATACAGGTGGTTTGCTTTGTCGTGATCATGGAAGTGAGTTTCCAGGTGGAAGAGATCTTAAGTGGAACGATGATAAATATGACAATTATTTACTTCCTGTTTTGTGGCAAAATGATGAAGGTAAATTTATTGGTTTAGATCAGAATATACCTTTAGGCAGCAATGGAATTTCATTAGGAGAGCATTATGGCACTGGTTCAGGTAGTACACCAGAGCCTGAAGAACCAACGCCTACACCTACGCCTGAAGAACCTACACCAGAACCTGAAGAACCGATAAAATACGGTGACTTAAATGAAGATGGTAAAATTGATTCTACTGATGCAGCACTATTAAGTAGGATTTTACTTGAGATTCCAACACCTACTATAAATGAAGAAGCAGCTGATTTAAATAACGACGGTATTATAGATTCTAGTGACTATGTAATTTTGCAAAGGTATATTTTTGGTACAATATCTGAATTGCCATTAAATTAATATTAAAAAGTACACTTAAAGAACAAGAAATTATAAGCCCGATTTTTGATATGAAAATTTGTTGTTTAGTTATTAAAGCCATATTATATTAAGTATATAATATGGCTTTAAATAATTTAAAAATTTTAGAACAAAGAGAAAGATTTAACTTATGAAGACTGAAAGCCAGGAGGTTTTACTTTTGCCTTCTAAAGAGCTCAATGTTTAATTATTTTTAAAGATTACATATCCCATATATCCAAAGATTAGAGCAGGAATTAAATTGTGATAATGTAAGTTGCTATTGGGAGGAAGGGCAGCTTTTAACAAATAAAATGCTTCTACTCCTGCATACACAAATAGACCTCTATAGACAACCTTGTTATTTAAATTTGAAAAAGCAAGTAAAAGTCCTAAAAAAAAGCCATAGTGCATAAGTGTACCTAAAAGTGAACCAATACCAATAAAAATGTTTAGAACTTTAGCACCGACGCAGCCATATACAATAAACAAATCTAATGGCAGCAGAATTTTAAAAAAATTATGTTTTGAAAAGTAGCCGTTAAGTTGCAAGGCTATATTATTGTATGTACTCATTAATAATCACTCCAATATATTTTTGTTGCAAGTATTTCAGATATAAGTATAACATTAAAAAGTATGGATTTCTATATTTATATTTCTTTGTTTTTTTGAACATTACAAAAATTTAAAGTGCTTCACATAATAATAAAATTGTAGTAAAATTGTTTAGGAGATATATTAAAATTATATTAAAGATAAATGTGTAGTGTGAAATTTAGGGGAGAGTAGCATGGATGTAACATTAGATGGTGTAAAAATTCAATATGAACTTGTTCGAAGTAATAGAAAAACTGTTGCAATAAAGCTAAGTGAGGATGGGAATATAAAAGTCTCAGCTCCTTT
The DNA here is from genome assembly GCF_030848475.1 of Herbivorax alkaliphila. Lineage (GTDB taxonomy): Bacteria > Bacillota > Clostridia > Acetivibrionales > Acetivibrionaceae > Herbivorax. The sequence continues at coordinate 24,858 of NZ_JAVDDS010000043.1, read as the reverse complement.
TGGTGTTACACAAAATCAGATAGATGAGATTATTAAAGATAAACTTTCATGGATTTTAAAAAAGCAGCAAGAGCTAAAAAAGTTATACAGAGAAAAAAATGTTAAGAGAACTTTTGAAAATGGAGAAAGAATTTCTTATCTGGGGAAAGAATATTTTTTAGAGATTGTGGAAGTTATAGAAGATAGCAAGCCTAAAGTTGTTATTAATGATGGCAATATGGTTATATATATTAATGAAAGATGTATAGTTAAAGATAAAAGTAGGGAGATTAGAAACATAATAAAGATGTGGCTTGTTGAAAGGTTTAGGGATATTGCAATAGAAAGAATAGAAAAATATAAATCTATAATAAGGGTAAGTCCTAAAAAAATAACAATTCGTGAACAAAAAACTCGTTGGGGAAGTTGTAGCAGTAAGGGTAGTATTAATTTAAACTGGAAGCTTGTTATGGCTCCTATGGAAGTACTTGATTATGTTATTGTACATGAGCTGTGTCATATGAGAGAAATGAATCATTCAAAGAATTATTGGAAGATTGTATCATCTATAATGCCAGACTATACTGAACATCGAAAATGGCTTAAAGAAAATGGACACAAACTTGGAATATAAATTTAGGAGGAAGTTTTAAGTGAAGCTTTTTTTTATATCAGACATGCATGGTTCTATTTACTATACAAAGAAGGCAATAGAAATTTTTGAAAGTGAAAAGTTTGACTATATGATAATTTTAGGAGATCAATTATATCATGGAGCAAGGAATCCACTTCCTAAAGAGTACAATCCTAAGGAGGTTTCAGCGTTACTAAATCAATATGCACATAAAATTGTTGCAGTTAGAGGAAATTGTGACAGTGAGGTTGATGAGATGGTTTTAGACTATCCAATATCCCTTCATTCAACTATTTTATATAATAACAAAAGGCTGTTTATTACTCATGGTCATATATATAATGGGGAAAATCTTCCTAAACTAAAGAGGGGGGATGTTCTTATTTATGGACATACCCATATACCCAAAGCAGAAAAAACAGGCGATATATGTATTATTAACCCTGGTTCTATATCAATGCCAAAAGAAAATAATCCTAACACATATGGTGTTTTAGATAGTGATATATTTAAAATAAAAGATTTAGAGGGAAATACTTTTAAGGAAATTCAATTGACTTAAAGTGGGACATATTATTACTTGAAAAAGATGATGACTTGAGATAGTGAACTCGTTTAGCTAAAGCTAAACATGGAGGCTTCAGATGGAGTCTTAGAATAATATAAAGTCTATTGGCGTATTGTTTTAAGTAAATACAGTGAAGCAATAAGTTAGAAATTTTAATGGGGAGGGCTGTGTTTTTTTGCTTGAGTTTGATTACAAATTGTGGATTGCTTTAGCTATTGGAGTGTGGAATATTATTACTTTTGCTATGATGAAGATGGATAAGACTAGGGCTGAAAAGTCAAAGTGGCGTATAAGGGAAAAAACCATTTTTACGTCAGCTTTTTTGTTAGGTGCCTTTGGAGTTTTAGCTGGCATGAAAATGTTTAGGCATAAAACAAAACACTTAAGTTTTAAAATAGGTATTCCTGTAATTGTGGTTTTAAACCTAATATCAATATATTATCTTTATAAGATTTTATAGATTATTTTGTAAGATTTTTAAATTAAGATATATAATAATAACTTTATAAAAAATACACAGGAGGATTTTTAAATGTTTGATTTTGAAGAAATTTTGGAGAGGTTCAAGGAGTTTTTATTTGCTAATCTGCCCGGAGTAATAGGGGCAATACTTGTATTAATTATTGGTTTTAAAGTATCTAAATGGATTGTGAAGATTATTGATAAATCAATGAACAAGTATAACAAAGATGTGACACTAAATTCTTTTATAAAGGCAGTAGCTGGTTTTACATTAAAGTTTATTGTAATTATCACAGCTGCACTTGTTCTAGGAATACCTATAGATACATTTCTAGTTGTATTAGGTGCTGCTGGTTTGGCAATTGCTTTTGCATTAAAAGACAATCTTTCTAATTTAGCAGGTGGAGTAATTATTTTAATATTTCGTCCGTTTAACATTGGTGACTTTATAGAGGCTACAGGAAATATGGGTACAGTAAAGGAAATACAACTTCTATATACTAAAATTAATACTCCTGACAATAAAGCTATAGTAATTCCAAATGGGGCGTTAGTTAGTGGAAATGTGACTAATTTTAGTGCAGAGGAAACAAGACGTGTGGATTTGAAATTTGGTGTAGGATATGAAGCTGATATTAAAAAGGTAAAAGAAATTTTAAACAGCATTGCAAACAATCATCCGTTAGTTTTTGAAGATCCAGAACCCTTTATAAAATTATTTGAACACGGAGATAGTGCCATCATTTTTACTGTAAGAGTTTGGTGTCAGACAGCTGATTATTGGACCATTTATTATGATTTACAGGAAGAAGTTAAATTAAAGTTTGATGAGAATAATATAAACATACCTTTTCCACAAATGGATGTACATCTATTTAATAAAAATGGGGGTCAAAAATGATAAAAATAATTTCTTGGAATGTAAATGGACTTAGAGCCTGTCTGAAAAAAGGGTTTTTAGACTATTTTAAAGAAGTTGATGCAGATATTTTCTGTATACAAGAGAGTAAACTGCAAGAGGGAATTTTAGATTTAGAGCTTGAAGGATATAAGCAATACTGGAATTATGCAGATAAAAAAGGGTATTCAGGTACAGGGGTTTTTGTAAAAAAAGAACCCCTTAAGGCCTTAAACGGAATAGGCGTTGATGAACATGATCATGAAGGAAGAGTAATAACTTTAGAATATGAAGATTATTATGTTGTAACTGTATATACGCCTAATTCAGGAAGAGAGCTTGTAAGACTAGAGTACAGGATGAAGTGGGAAGAAGATTTTTTAAAGTATTTAAAAAAATTAGATGCTGATAAACCTGTAATTGTTTGTGGTGATTTGAATGTGGCACATAGGGAAATTGACCTTAAAAATCCATCTTCAAACAGGAAAAATGCTGGTTTTACAGATGAAGAAAGAGAGAAGCTTCAGACTCTTTTAGATTCTGGATTTATTGATACATACAGATATTTTTATCCTGATAAAGAGGGGGCATATACTTGGTGGTCTTATATGTTTAATTCTAGATCAAGAAATGCAGGGTGGAGAATTGACTATTTTTGTGTTTCTAAAAGACTTGAAGATAAATTGATTGAGGCACAAATACACAGTGAAATTTTAGGATCTGATCATTGTCCTGTTGGACTTTTAGTAATGGATAAGAAAACATCTCACTAAAGTCCTTTAAATCATCGGGACTTTGCATTGAGGATAGGGTGTTATTTTTAAGATATTTGTAGTTGACTTTTAAAAAAATCGGGGGGATTACACTATGGCAACAAGCCTTGGAATTATAATTGTATTGGGACTTTTGGTAGGTGCTCTTTTTACAAAAATGAGATTGCCTGGACTTTTAGGGATGCTGATTTTAGGGATTGCAATTGGGCCTTATGGACTTGATTGGATTTCTAAAGATATATTGGATGTATCTGGGGATTTGAGAAAAATAGCTCTTATTGTTATACTTATAAGGGCAGGACTTGGAATTAGCAGGGAACAGATTAAAAAAACAGGTACTTCTGCTATGAAAATGAGTTGTATTCCGGTGCTGTTGGAGGGTTTTACCATAACCTTTGTTTCTATCTTTCTTTTAAACTTTACATTTATTGAAGCTGGAATGCTTGGATTTATTGTTGCAGCTGTGTCGCCAGCGGTTATTGTTCCTTCAATGCTTAACTATATTGAAAAAGGGGTTGGATCTGAAAAAGGAGTTCCTACATTGATTTTAGCAAGTGCTTCAATTGATGATGTGTTTGCAATTACTATTTTTTCAACTTTTACAGGTTTATATGTTGCTGAGAGCATAAATATAGGCATGCAGATTCTTAGCATACCTTTTTCTGTTATTTCAGGAATAGGAATTGGAGCACTTATTGGATTTTTAATGATATGGATATTTAAAAAATATGAAATAAGAGATACTAAAAAGGTACTTTATGTATTAGGCGGAGCTATACTTTTGACTGCACTTGAAAATGTTTTAGAAAGATTGGCTCAAGATACTGGTTTATACTTTATACAAATTGCTGGTTTGTTAGGAGTAATGGCTATAGGATTTGTTATATTGGAAAAACAGCCCCAAATTGCAAAGAGAATGTCAACAAAATTCAATAAAATATGGGTTCTTGCAGAAATACTTCTATTTGTATTGGTGGGAGCTGAAATTAATATTTATGTTGCAGTTAATGCTGGACTTTTAGGAATGGTTATTATATGTACAGGTTTATTAGCTAGAAGTCTTGGAGTTGTGATATCACTGGCAGGTTCTAAATTTAATAGAAAAGAAATAATGTTTTGTATTATAGCATATTCACCAAAAGCTACAGTTCAGGCTGCAATTGGATCAATTCCTTTAGCAATGGGAGTGGCATCAGGGGATATAATACTTGCAATTGCAGTTCTTTCTATAATGGTAACAGCTCCCTTAGGGGCAATTGGAATAAAAGCAACTGCAAAAAGATTACTATAAAGCAGGAGGATGATAAAATGTTTTTTGATTTACTAAAAGAAAGACGTAGTATAAGAAAGTATGAAGAAAGGGATGTTGAAAAGGAAAAAGAGGATATAATACTTAAAAGTGCTCTTTTAGCACCTTCTTCTAGGTCAAGGCGTCCTTGGGAGTTTATAGCTGTAACAGACAGAGAGGTTTTAAAAAAGCTTTCAATGTGTAGAGAACACAGTTCTGCATTTTTAAAAGAGGCACCTTTGGGGATAGTAGTTATTGCAAATCCAGATGCATGTGATGTCTGGATAGAGGACTGTTCAATAGCTTCAATTGTAATACAATTATCTGCCCATTCATTGGGACTGGGATCTTGCTGGGTACAGGTAAGAGAAAGATTTTATAAAGATGATATAAAGGCAGGAGATTACATTAAGGACATTTTAAATGTACCTGATAAATATGTAGTTGAAAGTATTATAGCAATTGGATATCCAGATGAGAAAAAGAGTGCTCATGATGAAAAAGAGCTGGCATACGAAAAGATACATTTTAATGAATATGAATCCAACGAATAATAAGCTTTAGGGTGTATGCTGCATACATCCTAAATTTCACTCTTTCTTTTTTGCAGTTATATTTTGTGATATAATAAAGCTAAAGTAGACTTTTAAGTTCCTGTAACTAAGGGATACTTAAAATAAATTATTAATGTATAAAGGGGAGATGAAATGTGAAAAAATTTCTGGTATTTGCATTGGTAGCTTCAATGTTATCATCACTACTGGTGTTTCAAAGTGGAGTTAGTGCATCAGGAGATTTTAACTATGGGGAAGCTTTGCAAAAGTCTATTTTGTTCTATGAGTTTCAACGTTCTGGAGAGCTTCCAGAAGACAAAAGGAACAACTGGAGAGGAGATTCGGGTCTTAATGACGGAGCAGATGTTGGCCTAGATCTTACTGGAGGCTGGCATGATGCAGGAGATCATTTGAAATTTAATTTTCCTATGGCCTATACTGCAACAATGCTTTCTTGGAGTGTGTATGAATCTAGAGAGGCATATGAGGAAAGTGGACAACTTCCTTACATATTAGACAATATAAAGTGGGCAACAGATTATTTCATAAAGTGTCATCCTAGTCCAAATGAATACTATTATCAGGTTGGTGATCCTAAGCTGGATCATTCATGGTGGGGACCAGTTGAAGTAATGCAGATGGAAAGGCCATCATACAAATTAGATCTTGATAATCCAGGTTCTGCCGTTGTTGCGGAAACTGCTGCAGCTTTAGCATCTGCGTCAATTATTTTTAGAGATACTGATTCTAGTTACGCCGATACTTGTTTAAGTCATGCAGAAGATCTTTTTAATTTTGCCGATACTACAAGAAGCGATGAGGGGTATACTGCAGCTGATGGTTACTATTCATCTCACAGTGGATTTTATGATGAACTTACATGGGCTGCTATGTGGTTGTATCTTGCCACTGATGATTCCTACTATCTAGATAAGGCTGAATCCTATGAACCATACTGGGAAAGAGAGCTTGGTTCTGATACAATGAAATTTAGTTGGGCTCATTGCTGGGACGACAAGCTTTTTGGTGCCATGCTTCTTTTGGCTAGAGAAACAAATGATCCATTTTATATAGAAACTATCGAAAGACACTTAGACTGGTGGACTACAGGGCTTGGGTCTGAGCGTATAACATATACTCCTGAAGGTCTTGCTTGGCTTGATGGATGGGGCTCTTTAAGATATGCTACTACTACAGCCTTCTTAGCAAGCGTTTATTCAGATTGGTCTGGATGTGATCCATCTAAGGCAGAGATATATCATGATTTTGCAAAGTCTACTGTTGACTATGCATTAGGAAGTACGGGAAGAAGTTTTGTGGTAGGATTTGGTGAAAATTATCCTCAACGTCCTCACCATAGATCTGCTCATAGTTCATATATAGCAGATATGGATTATCCTGAATATCACAGGCATATCCTTTATGGTGCTCTTGTTGGAGGGCCAGGAAGTGATGATTCATATACTGACCGTATTGATGATTTTCAAAGTAATGAAGTTGCAAATGATTATAATGCAGGTTTTGTAGGTGTTCTTGCTAAAATGTATGAAGAATATGGTGGAGATCCTATTCCAGATTTTAAAGCTATTGAAGAAGTGGGGCAGGAATATGAAGTTGAAGCTGCTATTGTGGCTTCAGGTAGTGGTTTTATTAATTTAAGAGTTACATTAATGAACAAAACTGCTTGGCCTCCAAGAGCTAGTGATAAATTATCTGCAAGATATTTTGTAGATATTTCTGAGACAATTGATGCAGGGCTGACAGTGGATGATATTAATGTGTCTACTTCTACATCCGATGCACAGGTATCAGGATTGATACCATGGGACGAAGACAATAACATATACTATGTCAATATCGATTTGACAGGTACAAATTTATTCCCTGGAGGAATAAATGATTACAAAAGAGATGTATACTTTATTATAGAAGCACCTTATGGAGAAAGTAACTGGGATGACAGTAATGATTTTTCATTTACCGGTCTTGAAGGTTCTGGAATGGATGGTGTAAGCACAGAGTACATACCTATGTATGACGATGGTGTTAAAATATATGGTATGGAGCCAGGTGGCTCATCAACTCCAACTCCAACTCCAACTCCAACTCCAACTCCAACTCCAACCCCAACGCCGGAACCACCAGCTGATTTAGTAATGCTTGGAGATTTAAATGGTGATGGACTAATTGACTCTACTGATTCTACTTTATTAAGTAGATACATACTTGAGATTTTAAGTTTTTCAGACTCTGAGTTAGAAGATGAATTTATTGCTGCAGCTGATATTAATGGTGATGGAGTTGCGGATTCAAGTGACTATATGTTGTTAACAAGATATATTTTAGAAATCCCAGTGAATTATCCTGTAGGAGAAATGGTTGAAAGATAGATTATATTAATTTTTAAAATATAATTTTCATAAAAAAACTTTATCTTATATAAGATAAAGTTTTTTTATGGTGCTATGTACTTTAGTGTAAGCATTAAGGCTATCTTTATTAGCACTCTTTATAGATGAGTGCTAAAAAGTTCTTGAAAAATTTTGATTTAGAATGTAATATTATAATGGAGATTATTAATATAGGAGGGGTATTATGAGTAATGAAAAAGGAAATATATCCATTAATGCGGAAAATATTTTTCCAATAATAAAAAAATGGTTATATTCTGAGAAGGATATTTTTCTTCGTGAGCTTATTTCTAATTCAAGTGATGCAATAAGTAAACTTAAAAAATTATCAACTATTGGTGAAGCGGAAATTGATAGTGATAAAAAATTTGTTATAAAAGTGATTGTTGACAAGGAGAAGAAAACTCTTAAGATAGTTGATAATGGCATAGGGATGACTGGCGAGGAAGTAAAAAAATATATTAATCAAATGGCCTTTTCGGGAGCTAAGGATTTTGTTGAAAAATACAAGGACAAGACTGATGAGGCTCAGATTATTGGACACTTTGGATTAGGGTTTTATTCTGCATTTATGGTTTCTGAAAAAGTTCAAATAGACACATTGTCATATCAAAAAGATGCAGAACCTGTTAGGTGGATAAGTTCAGGTGGAACTGAATATAAGATGGAAAAGTCAGATAGAGACGAAATAGGTACAACAGTAACCTTATTTATTGCAGAAGACAGCACAGAGTTTCTTGAGGTTAATAAGGTGAGAGAAATTCTTCAAAAGTATTTTTCTTTTCTTCAATTTGAAATATATCTTGAAGATGCAAATGAGAAAAAAGAAGACAAAAAGCAAGAAGATAAAGCTGAAGAAGGCAAAACTGAAGAAGGCAAAAACGAAGAAGATAAAAAAGAAGAGGACAGTGAGCCAAAACCACTAAATGATACACAACCACTTTGGTTAAAAAATCCAAAAGATTGTACTGATGAGGAATATAAAGAATTTTATAAAAAAGTCTTTTTTGACTTTGAGGAGCCTCTTTTTTGGATACACCTAAATATGGACTATCCTTTTAATCTAAAGGGTATTTTGTATTTTCCAAGATTAAAGCATGAATTTGATACTATGGAAGGTCAGATTAAACTATTTTACAATCAGGTATTTGTTGCAGATAATATTAAGGAAGTAATTCCAGAATTTTTGATGCTTTTAAAAGGTGCATTGGACTGTCCTGATTTACCGCTTAATGTGTCAAGAAGCTTTCTTCAAAATGATGGATATGTTAATAAAATTTCAAGTCACATAACTAAAAAGGTTGCGGACAAGCTTACTTCAATGTTTAAGAAGGAAAGAGAAACATATAATAAATATTGGGACGATATAAATCCTTTTGTTAAATTTGGATGTATAAAGGAAAAGAAATTTTTTGACAGGGTTAAAGATATAATTATATATAAAACAATTAATGGTGAGTACATTACTTTAAAAGATTATCTTGAGCGTAATAAAGATAAAAATGAAAGCAAGGTATTTTATGTATCTGATGAAAAACAGCAGTCTCAATATATAAAAATGTTTAAAGAACATGATATGGACGCTGTAATAATGACATCAATGATAGATAATCACTTTATGCAGCATATTGAAATGAATGAAAAAGATATTAAGTTCCAGAGAATTGATTCTGATATCAGTGAAAGTATGAAGGGAGACGAAACTGATCAGGAAAAGATGAAGGAAATGGGAGAAACTCTTGAAAAGCTGTTTAAAGATAGTTTGGAAAATGATAAGTTAAAAATTAAAGTTGAATCTTTAAAGACATCCTCAGTTCCAGGGATGGTACTTTTATCAGAAGAATCAAGAAGAATGCAGGAAATGAGCAAAATGTTTGGTGGAATGAATTTAGGCGGCATGTATCCATCAGAGGAAACTTTAATATTAAACAGTAATAATGATTTAATTAAATCCATTTTGAGTATGAAGGAAAAAGAAGATAAAAAAGAGGATACAAAGCTTATTTGTCAACACATATATGATCTTGCTATGATGAGTCATAAGCAGCTTGAGCCTGAAGCTATGACAGGCTTTATTGAAAGAAGCAATGAGATTTTGTCAAGACTTACATCTGAACAGGAAGGGTAAAATTATTTTTAAGCCTCTACTTAAAAGGTGGAGGCTTATTTTAAAATTTTACATTCTATAAGGTGGGGTTACTTTTATAAATCTTCAGATTGAGTTGAGTTTCCACCTGGGGCTTGGATGTTTAGATTAGCTATAAATTCAAGAGATGCTCTTGAAAGAGGGACATTTTTCATTGTTATTATACCTATTTTTCTTGGAGTAATGCTTTCATTTAATTTAACTTCAAATAAATTATCATTTTTGATTAAGTCTAAAGCACTTTCCCTGAGAACCAAAGCTATCCCAAGACCAATCTTAGAAAACTCTAACAAAAGATCTATGCTTTCTAATTCAATTTCTGGAGTTATATCTAAATCATTTTTTGTGAAAAAGTAATCTGTGTTTTTTCTTGTAGAAGTACTTTTATCAAGCATCAAAAGAGGATAATTGACTAGTTCTTTAAGAAATATTTTTTTACCTTTTAAATGAGAAAATTTATAAGAGGCTACAAAGATATCTTGTAAGGTGACAAAATTTTTAATATTTAATGATTTATCATCCACTGGTAATGTTACTATTCCAAAGTCAATTGAGCCGTCCTTAAGTATTTGCTGGATTTGCAAAGATGTTCTGTTAACAACATGTATTTTGACTTTAGGGTATTTTGATATAAATTTTTGTATATAGGGTATAAGGTAGTATTTACATATTGTATCACTTACTCCTATTCGTATTTCTCCTCTTTCTAAAGTTTGAAACTGTAGTATTTTATTTTCAGCTGATTTAATAAAATTATACGCCTGTTCTATATGTTTAAATAGAACCTCTCCTTCAGGAGTGAGTTTTATTTCTCTTATTTTTCTAAAAAAAAGTTGATTGCCTAATTTGTCTTCTAAGCTCTTTATTGATTGACTTACAGCTGACTGAGATATATGGAGTTTTTTTGCGGCAATAGAAAAGCTTTGGTTTTTAGCAGTATAATAAAAAACTTTATATAATTCAAAATTAATATCCATAAGCACCTCTAATTTGTAGTATTAAATTTATTAATTTTACTTATTCATGTTATAATATTATAATATATTTTATAGAAAGTATAGGGACAAACTATAAGTTAATAAAAATTTTGAGACAAGAGAACCGTCCCCCTGTCTCGTTAGAAAGAGGTGTTTTATGATTAAAAATGTAAGAAGAGTTTTTGTTGAAAAGAAAAAAGGTTTTGATGTGGAAGGGCAGAGTTTATTTGCTGATTTAAAAGATAACCTTGGTATAAGTAATCTTAAATCTGTGAGAGTGATTAATAGATATGATGTGGAAGGTTTATCAGAGGATGAGTTTGAAGCATCAAAAAAGACTATATTTTCTGAACCCCCTGTAGACAGGATTTCTGATGAAACTATAGATATAGATGATAGTGATAGATTGATTTGTATAGAGTATTTACCTGGTCAATATGATCAAAGGGCAGATTCAGCTTCTCAATGTATACAGATACTTACTCATGGTGAAAAGCCTAAGGTAAAGGTAGCAAAGATTGTTGTTCTAAGTGGAGAGATTTGTGATAAAGAATATGAAAAAGCCAAAGAGTATTTGATAAACCCTGTAGAGTCTCAAGAGGCTTCTATGGAAAAACCAGACACGTTGGAAGTTGAAGTAAATGTGCCAGAAGATGTTAAAGTTTTAGATGGCTTTATAAATATGGATTCTTCAGAGCTTAAAGAATTTCGCAGTGAAATGGGATTTGCCATGTCACTTGAAGATTTAGAGTTTTGTAGAAACTACTTTAAGGATACTGAAAAAAGAGATCCTACCATGACAGAGATAAGGGTTATAGATACCTATTGGTCAGATCACTGTCGTCATACCACTTTTTTGACTAATATCAAAAGTGTAGAGATTGAAGATGGATATTATACCGAGCCAATAAAGGAAGCCTATAATAGTTATTTAGAGTCGAGAGATTTTGTATATGGGGATAGAGAAAAAGATATTTGTTTGATGGATATAGCCACTATTTCCATGAAAGAATTAAAAAAGAGAGGAAAGCTTGATGATTTAGACGAATCAGATGAAATAAATGCTTGTAGCATACAGGTAAAAGTTGATGTTGATGGCAGGGAAGAAGAGTGGCTGGTTATGTTTAAAAATGAGACACATAATCATCCAACAGAGATAGAACCTTTTGGTGGAGCGGCAACTTGTCTTGGCGGAGCCATAAGAGATCCTTTGTCAGGAAGATCATATGTTTATCAGGCTATGCGTGTTACTGGCAGCGGTGATCCAAGAACCAGCGTTGAAGATACTATATCAGGAAAGCTTCCTCAAAGAAAAATAACAACAGGAGCTGCTCATGGCTACAGTTCTTATGGAAACCAGATTGGTCTGTCAACAGGGCAGGTGGAAGAAATATATGATGAAGGTTATGTTGCAAAAAGGATGGAAATAGGTGCAGTTATAGGTGCCACGCCAAGGAAAAATGTAGTTAGAGAAAAACCTAATCCAGGAGATATAATTGTCTTGTTAGGAGGAAGAACAGGACGTGATGGGTGTGGAGGAGCAACAGGTTCTTCTAAAGAGCATACAGAAGAATCCCTTCTTACATGCGGAGCTGAAGTGCAAAAAGGTAATCCTCCTACAGAGAGAAAGATACAGCGTCTTTTCAGAAAGCCTTTAGTAAGTACAATGATTAAAAGATGTAATGACTTTGGCGCAGGAGGAGTTTCAGTAGCAATAGGTGAACTGGCAGATGGTTTAAATATAAATTTAGATGTGGTGCCAAAGAAATATGAAGGGCTTGATGGTACAGAAATCTCTATATCTGAATCACAGGAAAGAATGGCCGTTGTTATTTCAAAGGAAGATGTAGAGACTTTTATAAATGCTGCAAGGATTGAAAATCTTGAAGCTACTCCAGTTGCGAAAGTAACAAAAGAACCAAGACTTGTTATGACATGGAGAAATTCTGATATTGTAAATATAAGCAGAGACTTTTTAGATACAAATGGAGCCAAACAAAATGCCAATATTAAAGTAAATTCTCCATTAAAAGAAGAAAATTATTTTAAAAAGCCTTCTAATAAAATTGAGAATCTAGAAGAAGCTTGGTTTGAAAATTTACAGAATTTAAATGTATGTAGTAAAAAAGGCTTAGTGGAGATGTTTGACAGCACCATTGGAGCAAATACTGTGTTTATGCCATTTGGAGGCAAATATCAGATGAGTCCTCTAGAAGGTATGATAGCAAAAATACCTGTAGAAAGAGGAGATACAAAAACAGGAAGTATTATGACATATGGGTATAACCCTCTTATTTCAAGATGGAGTCCTTTTCATGGGGCGGTTTATGCTGTATTAGAATCTGTTGCAAAAGTAGTTGCAATGGGAGGAGATTACAAAAGTACAAGGTTAACATTTCAAGAGTATTTTGAAAAACTAGGTACTGACCCAGAAAAATGGGGTAAGCCTTTTAGTGCATTGCTTGGAGCATATTATGCACAAATGAAGTTTGGAATTGCTGCAATAGGAGGTAAGGATAGTATGTCAGGAACATTTAAAGACATGGATGTTCCACCTACATTGGTTTCTTTTGCGGTGAATGTGACAGATGTTAATAATACAGTATCCACAGAATTTAAAAAGACTAAAAGCAAAGCAGTTTTACTAACTGTGGATATTGATGAGAAGGGACTACCTGATTTTGAAGGTTTATATAAAAAGTATGAAAAAGTAAATGAAGTAATTAAAAAAGGTAAGGTTCTTTCTTCTCACAGTGTGCGTAAAGGTGGTATTTCAGAAGCAGTTAGCAAAATGTGTTTTGGTAATATGATTGGATTTAAATTTAAAGATGATATTGATGAAAATAAACTCTTTGAGCCTCTACATGGATCAATAATACTTGAATTTGATGAAAATGAAAGTGTAGAGCAATTGCTAAATGGCGTTGAGTTTGAAGTTTTAGGTACAACTCAGGAGAAAAAATCTATTGATATTAAAGGAAATAATATTTTGCTAGATAGACTCTGTAATAGTTGGGAAGAACCTTTAGAAATGATTTTTCCTGTAAAAACATTTTTAGAAGAGAAGAAACCAAAACAATATGAATATTCTACTAAAAATAATATAAAGCCTAAAGTATCTGTTGCAAAGCCAAGAATATTCATGCCTGTATTTCCAGGTACAAATTGTGAGTATGACACTGCAAAAGCTTTTGAAAGAGCAGGTGGAGAAGTTGAAGTTTTTGTAATGAAGAACCTATCTTCTAAAGAGGTTGATGAGTCAATAGGTGAGATGGCAAAAGCTATTCAAAAATCACAAATAATAATGTTACCTGGAGGATTTAGTGGCGGCGATGAGCCAGATGGATCAGGCAAGTTTATAGCTACAGCTTTTAGAAATCCAAAAATTAAGGATGCAGTGATGAATCTAATAAAGAACAGGGATGGATTAATGCTGGGGATTTGTAATGGTTTTCAAGCTTTAATTAAGCTAGGTCTTGTACCTTATGGTGAAATAAGAGATCTTTCAGAAGATAGTCCTACTTTAACATTTAATACTATAGGAAGACATGTTTCGTGCATGGTAAGAACAAGGGTTACTTCTAATTTATCACCATGGTTTAACAATGTTAATGTAGGGGATGTACACTCAATTCCAGTTTCCCATGGTGAAGGTAGATTTGTTGCAAATAATGAAGTTTTTGATATGATGGAGAAAAATGGACAGATTGCAACTCAATATGTAGATTTTGATGATAATGCAACTAATGATATAAGATTTAATCCTAATGGATCTTTTGAGGCTGTTGAGGGAATAACAAGTCCAGATGGCAGGATATTAGGTAAGATGGGGCATTCAGAAAGAATAGGTACAAATGTTATAAAAAATGTTCCAGGAGAAAAAGACCAAAAAATATTTGAAGCTGGAGTTAAGTACTTTAAGTAATGTTATAGATGTTTATTAGGGAATTTTCTTAAAAGACGATTATAAGACTTTTTGAAATGGTAAATTCAGTATAGGAGGATTAATATGCAGTATCGAAGATTTGGAAAGACAAATATTAATGTATCTGTATTGGGATATGGATGCATGAGGTTTCCTAAAAAAAATAAAAGAATTGATTTGGAAAAGACAGAAAACCAAATTTTAACTGCTGTAGAAAATGGGGTTAATTATTTTGATACTGCATATATATATCCAGGCAGTGAAGCGGCTTTAGGAGAAATAATTCAAAGAAATAATCTGAGGAATAAGGTTTATATTGCTACAAAAATTCCTTCGTATATGGTGAATTCTAAAAAAAGTATGGAAAAAGTATTAAAAGCACAGCTAAAAAGGCTAAAAACAGACTATATTGATTTTTATTTACTTCATTCCATTCAGGACACGAATAGCTGGGAGAAAGCAAAGAGAGACGGCTTGGTGAGTTTTTTAGAAGAAATGAAAGAAAAAGGTGTAATTAAGTTTATTGGTTTTTCATACCATGGAGGAAAAGATGATTTTAAGGAAATTATAAACGACTATAATTGGGACTTTTGTCAGATACAATATAACTACATCGATGAATACACTCAGGCAGGCATTGAAGGACTTAAATATGCATATTCAAAAGATATTGGTGTTGCAATTATGGGTTCTTTAAAAGGAGGGAGTATTGCAGGTCAGATGCCTCCTTCAATAAAAAAAATATGGGATAAGTTTCCTGTTGAGAGATCTTATGTGGATTGGGCTTTTAGGTGGCTTTGGAATCAAGAGGAAGTAGCAGTTACATTGTCAGGATTAAATGATGAAAGCCATATTATTGAAAATGTAAAGTTGGCAGACAAAATTAAAGTTGGTTCCCTTACAAAAGAAGAACTTGATATCTATAAAGAGGTTAAAGATGAGTATACAAGGCTTATGAAAGTTCCATGTACAGGATGTGCCTATTGTCTTCCATGTCCTGTTGGTGTAAACATTCCCTTTGCCTTTAACTATTACAATGCCAGATTTTTTTTCAACAAAAAAAGTGCTATTTTTAAGTATTTATTTTTTGGTGGAGATGTGCTAGGGGGAAGGAATTTTCTTGCTTCAAATTGTATTCACTGTGGTAAATGTGAAAAAGTGTGTCCACAGCATATAGAAATAATAAAAGAACTTAAAAATGTAACTAAAGAGATGGAACCTTGGTGGAGTAAATTACTTCTTTTTATGGGGAGGTTTTCGTTAAAGATAAAAAGATTATTTGATGGTAAGAAAAAATGAACTCATTTAGCTTTAGCTAAACGAGTTCATTAAAGTTAAATGAGTTTACTAAATTACTATCTTGGAAAATCAGTTATGATTTCTAAAATATATCTTTGTAATAATGTTGCATCGGTAGAGTCTATCCTTCCATCTCCATTTAGGTCGGCAGCTTCCATATTAGGTAGAGAATCAGTTAGTTCTAGTATGTATCTACTCATTAGTGTGTAGTCTGTAGTGTCTATTACTCCATCACCGTTTATGTCGCCATACATTATGTCATCAACAGGAGGAGGATCAGGAGTTTCGCCAGTAAATACAGTACAAATTTCGGCAGAATCCTTTAAACCATTAGGACCATTTATAATTGTCTCTCCCCAATCTGTAAGGTCTGTACCTGCCCAATCATTTGATAAATCAAGGTACTCAACACCACCGCTGTTACCTTTCCATGACCATGCAAGCCAGCCTACGCCAAGTTCTCTTGTATAACTTAAGATATAATCTTCATCTACGTCACCATCAAAGTGTCTATGTCCGAATTCGCCAATACAAACAGCAAGCCCTTCATTTATAACTCTGTCAATATTGTTTTTTATTTGGGCAGCATTTCCACCTGCATATTCGTACATATGTATCGAAAACATTGTGTTTTCAAGAGGGTCTGCATTAAAAACATCAACACCATAGTCGTGAATTGATGCTGGGTATTGACCCCAACCAGCTGCATCTACCATAAATGTATGAGTGAATCCAGCATCTCTTAGTGCTTGTATTGCCTGTATATATCCATCGGCCCAACCAGCACCATCCCAAGAACCGAACCATTCATTGGTGATATTGATAATTACAGTGTCTTCTTTTCCAATAAGAACATCTTTTATAGATATCCAATAATCAACTGCATCCATTAGAGGACCGATTTCGTCAACACCAAGAGGGTCATGTACCTCTAAAACTGGAATCATATTGTGTTGTTCGCATAAGTCAATTAGCATTTCTACAGATGAGGCATCGTCTCTTTGCCAATCGTCTTTAGTTCCATTTGAAAGAACTATCCTTACAGCATTAGCACCTGACTCTGCAATTGCAGGTATGGATTCTGCATAGTTATTTTTAAACCAAGTATGAGGATAGTTAATACCTTTCATTATAAAGTTATTACCGTTTGCGTCATAAAGATTGCTTCCTACCACTTGAAATTGTCCAGTTGGTTCAATTGGTGGAGGGGCTGGATTGTGTTCTCCGCTGCCACCTGAAGCTGAATCTCCAAGTGAAAAATCTGAAATTATTATAGACCCACTTGGTCTGGAAGAATCGAAGCACATAAATTTAAAGTCAACTCCCATAACGCTGTCAAGATCGTCAATGTTTGCTATGTTACTCCAGTCACTTGCTTCGGTTTTCCAAAGTGGTTCTTGAAGACTTAGTGAGACTTCTCTTGTTCTTCCAGCAGGAAGGTTTATTGTTTCAGATTCATGCCATTCCCACTCAGAACCTGTATTTATTCCCACTCCAAGCATAACTGAATCACTGGAATCATTTTCGATTGTAAAGTTAACAGCTTCATAATCTGACCAATCTTCATCTATTGAACCTGCTGTTGTGAGCCCAGCAGCATCATCTTGATCGCCAATATTACTATATTCGACGATTACAGAACCATCAGATCCTGTTACAGATACAGTACCTGTATGGTAGTCATCTGGAGCCTTCCATGTGTAGTCACCCATAGTTGTGGAAGCATTAACGACAACCATGCCTGTAATTAGGCTTGTCAATAGTAATACTGCACAACATAAAGAAATTCTTTTTTTCATTTACCATCCCTCTTTTCTAAAAAAATAATAAACTTGTCATAAATATAAAGACTAAAATGTGGTGTTTTTGGAGCATAATAAGAATGAGAAAATAGAAATTTATCATATGAACTATGAATTAACAGAAATTTTAAATATTACAAATCAACAAAGAATAATGTTTAATGTCTAAATTACTCCAACATATGATTACATGGTGTTAATTTCCCAGCTTTACACCTCCCCTGTAAAAAATCAAAATGTACGGTTAGAATTATCCCTCCTTCTTAAAGAACATAACAGGTTAAAATTAATTTTACATGTACAGTATAATTAATACTATACTATATTTATAATATTATTTAAAGTGAAAATTGATATTTTGTAATGTTATTTTTAAATTGTAACATTACAAAATATTTAATAATCCTATATTATTATTTTACAACTAGCATAATAATATTGTCAACAGGTATAAATGTGACTATCTTCTGTAGATAATACAGTTTATCTTATTCTAAGAGTCCACCTAAGGTAGAGTTGAGTCTTCAGCTGAAGACTCAATGTTTAGCTTTAGTTAAACGAGTTCACCACTTTGTAATTTTACTGAGTATTTTTTAATGGCTAAGAAAGTGCATTGCTTTCTGGCATCAAAAAAGTCTACCGAAAGGCTGTACTTTAAAGGATTACCCTAGCTTTAAATCGGCGGAGCCGACTTTTTTAATGGCTAAGAAAGTGCATTGCTTTCTGGCATCAAAAAAGTCTACCGAAAGGCTGTACTTTAAAGGATTACCCTAGCTTTAAATCGGCGGAGCCGACTTTTTTACAATTTCAATGTCATTATCTAATTCCTCTATAACCCTTTGATGCAGATTATTAACTATTGTAGCTGAAGGGGTTGAGGGGTTAGAGTATGCATCAAACCATTCTTCCCACCATATGATTCTTGCTTTCTCGTCTAAAGGTGTAAGTTGATATTCTGGCATTTTGTCAATGAGTGTTTTGTATAATTTATCAATATCTTGATCACCAAATAAAGGGTCACTATATACATTTGTAACATTATTTGAGTTCATAATATAAGACAGTTGTTCTATATGATTGTTTGAAAGTATTTCAATAGCTTTCCAAGCAGCTTCTTTGTTTTGTGATTGTGCAGGAATAGTAGCGATAGCACTTCCGGCCCAGCCAAATAATCCAAATGGCAGACGTGTCATACGCCATTTTCCATCTAACATGCCGTTTGTTGCTTCTTTAAGTGAATTAACATCTAACATGCTAGATTGAAACATTATAGTTTTTCCAGTCTGAAAGGAATTATTATCATTTGCCTCTATTAAATTATCATTTGATGCCAGTTCGTGCTTGTCTATAGTTTTTCCTAATTCCATCATATCAATAAAGATATCTGAATTTCTCATAAAATTAAAGTTTTCGTCAAATAAATTACAACTCAAATCGGCATAAAGAAGAAAATCATAACTGTTTAGTACTATATGCCGTCCACTTTCCTTAAAAGTTTTAGCCATACGAAGCCAATTGTCTATATCCTCCATATAGACAGCTAGTTCTTCAGGTTCTGCAGGAAATCCAGCTTCTTCAATTATGTCATGCCTATAAAAAGTGACACCAGGAATTTGTTTTACAGGTAGAGCTAAAAGTTTTTGATTGTCGAAGGAGTTAAAAACAGGTTTTAGATGTTTGGGATAATCAGAAAGCATTGATTTTGCATTATAGGGGGAAGCTGAAAGGTCGACAAATGCGTTGGTAGAGTTAAAGTTTGACATTGAGGCAGAACTAAATATAAATACATCAGGTAAATCTCCGTCGTTAAAAGCAGATGTATATTTTTCGCTCATTTTAAAAAATGGAATAATTTCATAATCAACTGTAGTATTTGGAAGTGCGTCATCAATCATAGATTTTAATTCTGGTTCCACATCATAAAAAGACCAGATAATAAGATTTTCGCTTTCAATTGTTTGCTCATCCTCTAAAGAATCGCTTTGATCAGGTGTATCCACTCCCTGTCCTGGTCTAGCAGGAGAAGTGGAAGAATTGTCTTGGTATTTACTGCACGATGTTGACAAAATAATAAAAATAGTCAATAATAGACAAAAGTATTTACGCATTTTAATACTCCAACCTTTCAATGATTTTTGAATTTTTCAATAATTTTTTGGACACTTGAATAAAGCTTTCTGCATCCATTGGATGTGCAAAATAATATCCTTGCATTTCGTCACAAAAGTGCTGTATCAAAAAGTTTTTTTCAAATTCCGTTTCGATACCTTCGGCGACCACTTTTAAGTTCATGCCATGAGCCAGTTCAATAATTGATTTTACAATGGAACTGTTATGTTTATCAATTCCTATATTTTTGACAAATGACTTGTCAATTTTAACTACATCTACAGGAAAATTTTTTAGCTGGCTAAGAGAAGAATATCCAGTGCCAAAATCGTCTATGGAGATTGACACTCCCATTGATTTTAACTTATTCAAAACGGAATTTACATATTCAGGATTTTTAATCATAAAGCCTTCTGTAATTTCAAGCTCTAAGTACTGGGATTCTAATTTTGTTTCCTCTAAAATAAGTTGAATTTCTTCAATTATACGCTCATTATAGAATTGTCTTGCTGAAAGGTTTACAGCAATACGAACCTTCTTAAATCCTTCATCTTGCCATTTCTTATTTTGCAGACATGCTTCTCTTAAAACCCACTGACCGACAGGTATGATAAGGTCTGATTGCTCTGCTATTGGTATAAATTTAGCAGGTGAAATAAAACCTTTTTCAGGATGCTTCCAGCGTATAAGTGCTTCCACTCCTTTTATTTCTGATGTAACACCGTCAACAATTGGCTGATAATGTAAACTAAGTTGGTTTGAATCTAAAGCTTTGCGTAAATTGTTTTCAAGCCATAGCTGTTCTGCCAGTCTACTTTGAAGAGATTTATTATATAGAGAATAAGTGTTGCGACCGTCTTCTTTTGCAATATACATAGAAGTATCTGCAAGTTTCATAAGTGTTTGGGGATTATCACTGTGCTGAGGAGACAGAGCAATTCCAATGCTTGATGTGATATGAAGTTCGTGTTGTTCAATGTAAACTGGTTGTCGAATTAATTCCAAAATATGTTGTGCTATATTTTCAGCAGTTTCTTGATTAGTTTCTTCTGCTATTGCAACAAATTCATCACCACTTACACGAAAGATACGAATATTTTCTGATTCTATTGTTTTTAATCTAGTAGCAATTTCTTTAAGTAAACTATCACCAACAGCATGACCGAGAGAATCGTTTACCTGTTTAAAACGATCTAAGTCAAAAAAGAATAAGGCAAAGGGCTTGTTAGATAAACCATTTGAAAAAATCTCAGTTAAAGCTTCCTGCATGGATAGACGATTTGGAAGACCGGTTAACAGGTCGTAGTATGCAAGGTGGTGTGTACGTTTAAACGTATTTTCTAAATTACATGTAACTGCTTTAAAATTATCTGATAACGCTTCAATTTCAAAAATGTTGCTTTTGTACCACTCAATTTGTATTCCTTTAGACAGACGTAAAGGAATACCTGTTGTGGTTTTAGCTAGGTTTGAAAGGGGCTTAAAAAATATTCGATTATAAAGTAAAGTTAAAAACAGTGTTGCGGAGCAAAAAAATAGATACATCCAAAGCAGTGAGACAATTGACTGTAACAAGTTTATCAGAAATGGAGAAAAAGGTGTCATTATAACTGCATTTAGATTTAAGCTGGGAAAGTTTTTTTCGCGAATTATGTATGCGTAGTTCCATTTTTCCAGTGTACTGTTAAAATTTCCATCAGGAATCCAATAAAATATATTTTCAGACTCAGAAATAGTGCTTCCACCTGAAGACCAGATAAAAGGTTGCTCTTTAGAAATTGTAATATTAGCTCCAAGTGGAATATTGTTATGGTCTGTAATTACAATTTCCGTATTAGCGTCAGAAGTTATTGACTGCAATTTTTGATTTAAAATTGAGGTTTGAAGAGTACCCTGTTGTTTTAAGGTGAAAATTTCGTTGTCTGTTTGATTGTTTAGATGATTTTCTATTGTTTGAAGTTGAGTGGCAAATTTGTTGTCAGCCAAATTTACAATATCTTTTATATTACTAACTCCCATTATGCCCACATATATAAAATAGGGAATGCTAATAGCTGCTAGGGTTGAATGAAGCATAATATTACTGAAACGAAAACCCATTGATGTATCTTTAATTCGATTTTCTTTTATTTTAATTGGATCGTATGAAAATAGTATGTCTACTAGGAGGCAGCTGAGTAAGGCGGTGGTAATTTCTTTTAGAACATTAAAGACAACAAAGTGCTCTATTGGAGGACTTGATGCTTTCAATAGTAAATATAAAACTGGACCTCCTATTAGAAGCCAAAATAGCATTGTGTTATGAATTAATTCCTTAGGTTTTTTTATCATCCTCAAAGAGATAAAAATAATTGCAGCAAAATGGATAATAGCTGGTTCAAAATTTATTGCACCGATATATGTCCCTAGGCCGTAAACAATTACAGAGGCTAGAACAGACAGCTTTAGTCCATACATGCAAATGGTAATTAGCATTGTGATGGTAGCCAGTGAGAGGGTGAATCCACCAAAAAAAGTAATGGGTTTTATTAAAAAAAACAGAGATAGTGCTAAAAGTGCAATATAAATAAATAATTTATGTGTTAACCCGTTAAGGTTATTTTTAATTAGCATAAACAGACATTCCCTCCAAAAGCTTTGCATTAAAGTTAGGGCAAATCAACTAGAATAAGGGGATTTGAAAACGTTTTTTTTAATATTGTAACTTAATTCTTTTGTATTGTATATAAATTCGACGAAATATCTTAAAATCCTTCTTTAAAGGATTATTTTTGATTTTTGTAAAAAGTATGGAATTTATATAATCATTAATTGTGTACATGAAAATTGTGATTATTTAGTAAAAGTAAAAAATATTCAACAAACTAAATTTATGTTGCATTTAATTAAAAAATATAATAAAATGTTAAAAAAGTGCTTCTATTTTCCAGCACAAAAATATTCGAGGGGGAGTAACAATGAAAAGAAATGTGAGAGTTTTTTTATTTGCATGTCTATCTTTATCCATGGTATTTACAATTTTAATGGGTTTAAGTCCTATTGAGACAAGGGCAAATACTGATGATGGAGAATTTATTTATGGTGATTTAAATGGTGATGGAAATGTTGACAGTACAGATGCGGCATTACTTACACGATATATGTTAGAAATTATATCAGATTTTCCTTCACCACATGGTATGAAAGCAGCAGACCTTAATGGTGATGGTGAAATTGATAGTATTGATTATACACTTTTGAGTAGGAAACTTCTTGATATAATAGATCATTTCCCAGTTGAGGACGCTTCTCCAACACCTGGTCCGATTGATACAGAACCACCTACCATTCCACAAAATGTAGAAGTGACAGGAACCACAAGTACAACAGTAACACTTAAGTGGGATCCTTCAACCGACAATGTGGGAGTGGCCGGATACAATATATATTTTGGCAATACAAAGATGAAAACTACTACTGACACAACAGCCACTGTGACAGAATTGTTGTCAGATCAAAAGTATATGTTCATTGTGACTGCATTTGATGAGGCAGGAAATGAGTCAGATGTAAGTGAATATATAGAGGCGACTACTTTATCAGGAGTTTCATCTCCAGCAGGTTTTATACAAGTTGAAGCGGGGAGGAGGCACTCATTAGGATTAAAAGAGGATGGTACAGTATGGATATGGGGAATGCAATATATACCTTCAGAAACCAAATGGGAACGTATTGAAGTTCCTGTCAAAATGAGTGAGTTAGAAAATATAACATATATTTCGGTTGGACATTCTCATAGTATGGCTTTAAGAGATGATGGAACTTTATGGACATGGAATAATACGACTTTTATGCACTCAGGAGACGAGATACCAAAAAAAATTGAAGAGTTAAAAGATATAAAGCTTATTGCAAGTGGTAAAGAAGTTTCGGCTGCAATTGATAAAAATAATGATGTTTGGTATTGGGGGGGAGTGAGTAATGAAATATTGTACCCTGCTAAGGTTGCAACTATTTCAGATGTTAAAAAAATACAAGCTGGAAGTGAACATATTATTATTTTAAAAAATGACGGTACTGTGTGGGGCTGGGGGCAAGAAAGGTATCTTGGTATTGGAGCATGGGGGATGTCAAGAGAAGTAACTAATCAACCAGTTCAAATTGATAAATTAGATAATATTGTAGATATAAGCGTATATTCTGGGCATACATTAGCATTAGAAAGCGATGGTACTGTTTGGGGATGGGGTAGTAATAATAATGGTGAGATGGGAGTTGATCCGTTTTTATCAAAATCAAGACCTTCAGAAATACCAGGATTTGAAGGTGCTAAGTCTGTTTTTGCAGGAAATGGCTATTCAATAGTATTAAAGAATGATGACAGTCTTTGGTTTTGTGGTAACGAGTACTTTGAGTCAACAACTATTGAATTTGCACCACCAAAAAAGATTTTAGAGGATTTTGTTTTCGAACATATATCAGTAGCATCTTCGACTATTGTAGCTTTAAAAGAGGAGGGTTCAGCTTGGAGTTGCTATATTGGATTTCCAAGGGATGAAATTGAATGGTGTTCTATATCTCCTGTCAAAGTACGTGATATAGACGACACAGGAATAAGCGAACTTCTTGCAAACAATGAGGTTGTTGAAAGATTTACAGAAGATATGCATCAATTCCCTATGATAATACCTTTTGGATCTGCACCTGAGATTGATGTACGTACATATCACCCTGATGCAACAGTTGAAATAACACAGGCTGATTCAATGCCTGGTACTGCCACAGTTGAAGTTACAGCTCCTGATGGACAGACAAAACAAACATATTCTATACATATGTATCTTCCTTCATATGCCGACCTTAGGCTTAATTACACATATGGAGAAACTGGAACAGGTGCATCGGGTAACTTTTCACGCACATATACTGATATGACAGCATTATCTCCTGGGTTCGAACTGGTATTTAGTAGAACATACAATTCAACAGACAACCGTATTGGACCTATGGGAAGAGGCTGGACTTTTGGGTTTGAATCTAGCATAGTGGATTCC
>NZ_JAVDDS010000042.1 GCF_030848475.1 Herbivorax alkaliphila | reverse complement strand
GTTAATTGCTCATGTGGATATAAATGGGGATAGAATAGAATATGATAGAGATATTGAAAACAGGCAGGAAATAATAAGAGATAGGCTTGGAAATATAACAGTACATGAATATGATGATAATGGAAATATATTAACTACAGTTGATGCTCTTAAAAATACAACTTCCTTTTCTTACGATGACAAAGGAAATAAACTTTCAGAAACAGATGCTTTAGGAAATGAAACAAAATATACATATGATGAACAGGGTAATATGCTAAGTCAGACAGATGCTTTAGGAAATACAACAGAGTATACATATGACAGTAGAGGAAGGGTTTTGAGCTTTGAAGATGCTGAAGGCAATATTACAACTTACACATATGATTCAATGGGAAATCGAATTTCAGAGGCGGAAAATGGAAAAGAAACCACTTATGAGTATAATTCAAGGGGTAGTTTGATTTCTGAAACAGATGCTGAAGGCAATACAAAGCGTTATACATATGATTCAAGGGGAAATAAAACTTCTGAAACAGATGCTAATGGAAATGAGACTTTTTACAAATATAATAATAATGGCTGCCTTATATCAAAAGTAGAAACTGACGATGAGACAGGGGCGAAAGTCACTACAGAATATGTTTATGACTCAATGAATCGATTGGTAGAAATGATTGATGGCAACGGAAAAAGTATAAGAATCGAGTACGATTCAGCAGGACAACAATCGGCCATTATTGATAAAATAGGCAATAGAACTGAGTATGAGTATGATGCATTTGGGAATGTCATACTTATCAGGTATCCCGATGATACTACTGAGAAGTTCAGGTATGATGCAGAAGGAAGAGAGATTTCATCAACAGATCGTCTAAAAAGAACTACACAGTGTGAGTATGATAAACTGGGAAGATTAACAAAAACTATAAATCCTGATGGTTCATTTATTGAAAATGAATATGATTCATTGGGGAGAATAATATCTGAAAAAAATGAGCTTGGAAATGTAACAAAATATAGGTATGATGAAGTTGGTAATACTGTTGAAGTTATTGATGCACTTGGAAATTCTACAAAATATGAGTACGACAAAAATGGCAATAGAATAAAAATGATTGATGCTAAGGAAAATGTTATTAGCTTTGAATATGATGGAAACGATAATTTAGTTAAAACTATTTTCCCAGATGGTACTTATACAACGACAGAATACAATGATAGAGGGCAAAAAATATCAGAGCGTGATCAAGCTGGAATAGTTACAAATTATGAATATGATGCTGTAGGAAGAGTTATAAAAGTTATTGATCCATTAGGAAATGAAACCAGTTTTGATTATGACGCTCAAGGAAATAGAATTTCTCAGACAGATGCAAATGGCAACAAAGTAAGGTTTGAGTATGACAAAACTGGAAATATGACAAAGCAGATACTTCCATCAGGCTATGAAGAAATAATTACATATGATGCGGAAGGCAAAAAGACATCAAAAACAGATTTTAATGGAGACAAAATAGAATTTGAATACGATACTGCCGGCAATCTTATAAATAAAACATATCCTGACGGAAAGTATGAAATTTATACATACACTCTTTCGGGTCAGAGAGAATCTGTTACTGATGAAAGAGGCACTATACATTATGAATATGACCTTATGGATAGGCTTATAAAACAGACAAATCCAGATGGAACTCAAATATCATATACATATGATAAAGCAGGTAACCGAACAAGTGTTACTGTTCCATCAGGAACTACATATTATACTTATGATGAATTAAATAGGCTGGAGTCTGTTACAGATTCAGATGGTAACACTACTTCCTATACATATGATGCCATAGGCAACAGAAAAAGTGTTGTTTATCCTAATAATACTACAACTGAATACCAGTATGATTATTTAAGCAGATTGGTATCTTTAGTAAATCGCAATGAAGCAGGGGAAATAATTACATCATACGAGTATACTCTTGGATCTGCTGGTAACAGAATTAGAGTTGAAGAAAATAGCGGAAGAACAATAAAATACACATACGATGATACATACAAATTAATTGAAAAGGAAATTGAAAGTGCTGCTGGAAACAAGACAGTAATAGAGTATACATATGATGCCGTTGGAAACAGGCTTTCAAAATCTATAAATGGTGAAATAACAAAATACACATATGATGAAAACAACAGAGTTATTACTGAAGGGAAAAACACATATACATATGATAAAAATGGCAGCACACTGACTAAAAAGACAGAGACAGGCGAAGAAGTAACATATACATATGATTACAATAGAAGACTGACAAAAGTTGTAACTACAGGCTCTAAAGAGGCGTCTGTTGTTGAATACACTTATGATGTAGATGGTATAAGACTTCAAAAAGTAGTTGACGGTGCAACGATAATTAACTATTTAGCTGACATAAATACCGAATATGCTCAGGTATTAGAAGAAAGAGATGATGAGGGAAATTTAATAGTAAGTTATGTTTATGGTGACGATCTAATAAGTCAAAGGAGAGGAGAAGACTTTAGCTATTATCACTATGATGGAATAGGAAGTACCAGAGCATTAACTGATATGGAAGGAAACATAACAGACACATATACTTATGATTCCTTTGGAATGTTGATAGCTAGGACAGGGACAACAGAGAACGATTATCTCTTCACAGGTGAGCAGTATGATGCAAATGTAACTTTCTACTATTTAAGGGCAAGATATATGAATCCGTCATTGGGAAGATTCCTTACAATGGATTCATGGGGAGGAATTATAACTGATCCAATTACACTGCACAAGTATCTATATGCAGATTCTGACCCTGTAAACAAAATTGACCCATCAGGATACTTTTCAATTGCAGGTGTAATGATGGGTGTAACAATTGGTGCCACCATAGCCTCAATTGCAATACCTGTTTTCACAGGAATATATCTTGCAATAGTAAATCAGGTGTCGGTATTAGATTATTTGTCGGCATTATGTTCTAAAGATGTTTGGATTGAAGCTGCTATAGGTATTGGTGTTGGTACTATAGTTGGAATGGGAATTAAGGCAATAGCCAAAAAGCTGTCATGTAATATGGTGCTGTTTTTAGGAACAATCATGTCCCTGTGGAGTCTCTATCAGTCAATTAATTTAAGTGTTGATATGATAAATGGAGGGGTGTCCAGAGAGCAGGTAGCCAGATACCTAGCAGTACTTACAGCAACAGTAATACTGACAACAATAATAGGGAAGATATGTTTTACTGAAGATACCCTGATTAAGACAGAAGATGGCTATAAGGAAATTAAGGATATAGAGGTAGGGGATTTAGTTTACTCGGAGGATCCACTAACAGGAGAGAAGGGACTTAAGAAAGTAACAAATGTATTTGAAAATGAAACTAGCGTCATAGTAAGGGTGTTTGTAGAAGATGAAGAAATAGAGACAACACCAACCCATCCATTTTGGGTAATAGGAAAAGGCTGGGTAGCAGCAGGTGACATGGGAGTAGGAGATAAGGTATACTTATATTCAGGTGAAGGAAGAGAAATCAAGGAGTTAAAGTTTGAACATTTAGATTCACCAATAAAGGTATACAACTTCGAAGTTGAAGACTGGCACACATATTTTGTATCAGAGCAAGATGTATTTGTACATAATAGCTGTGGAGGTAAGGGAGCGGGTGGGAACAATTCACTTGAAGCTGGAAATTCAAGACCTCCAAAGAATTCTACTCCAAATTCAATATATGAACAATTAAATCCAGATGGAACAGTTAAAAGCAGAGCTTTTTATGATGCTACTGGAAATCAATTTAACAGACAAGATTTTGATCATGCACATTTTAATAAAATTACACAACAATATTACCAACCACATGAACATAATTATTTTTATAACAGTGATGGTTTGCCTGTTGGTAGTTCAGATGGGCCGCTATTACCAGGATATAACAACACTCGAACAAAATATTGATAGTGTAAAATTGCTTATAAAAAACGTATTTGAGAATTAGACAGAATAAAAATTTTCTTTGAAAAATAAAAATATACCAAAAAATTTAGAACCGTAAAGTTTGTTCCTAAATCAGTGGGTACAAACTTTACACGAGGTAATTTGTTAAGGATGAAATATTTTTATAATAAAACCTAGCGGCTGTTAGATTTGAATAAATAAAAATAGTACAATTGAGTTTAAACAATAAATTTTTTCTACTAATTTTTTGTTTAAACTCAATTATACACAAATATAGAAGGAAGGTAATGTGTTTTTATTTTAAAAATCATTGTAATTCCTATAAATCAAACAACAAAATCTATTTAATTTATAAATAGATGAATACAAAATAAAGAAAGAGGTTAAATAATGAGTCATATTTTATTTGGAGATTTTTTTTCAAACAAATTTACGCCAGAACAAATTAAGAGTGTTAAACTTTATTCTGAAAAAAAAGGCATTTATTATTGGTTTAATAAAGAAATAAATTTTTATAATGATATACATACTATGTTTGAAGAAAATAAAAAACCTAAAAACGATATAAAATTTTGTATTACGTCTTGTTTACAACCGACAAATAGTGAAGATTTACTATTCCCCTACAATAAATATGATGAAAATCAGCTTTTTCCAAAAAGAGATAGTCGGTCAGCATTCGAGGATTTGTGCAAATTAAATCTTAGTTCTTTTTACGATACGTTTAGGTTTTTCGAAAAAACACTCAGTCCTAAAGGATTAAGAGTTATTATTACAGAGGGGTATGATTGCGATTTTAAAGTTAAAAAATGCACAAGTAAAATTATGCTACAAGACATTGAACGCCAAATAATAACTTCACATATGTTAGACTCAGTTATATACGAACTTGCTGAATGTGAGTGTACTTGAAAATTAGTAATATACATATGATTACAACAGAAGACTGATAAAAATTATAACTACAGATTCTAAAGATGTGTCTGTTGTTGAATATACTTATGATTCCTTTGGAATGTTGATAGCCAGAACAGGAACAACAGAGAATGACTATCTCTTTACAGGTGAGCAGTATGATGCAAATGTAACATTCTACTATTTAAGAGCAAGATATATGAATCCGTCATTAGGAAGATTCCTTACAATGGATTCATGGGGAGGAATTATAACTGATCCAATTACACTGCACAAGTATCTATATGCAGATTCTGACCCTGTAAACAAAATTGACCCATCAGGATACTTTTCAATTGCAGGTGTAATGATGGGTATAACAATTGGTGCCACCATAGCCTCAATTGCAATACCTGTTTTCACTGGAATATATCTTGCAATAGTAAATCAGGTGTCGGTATTAGATTATTTGTCGGCATTATGTTCTAAAGATGTTTGGATTGAAGCTGCTATAGGTATTGGTGTTGGTACTATAGTTGGAATGGGAATTAAGGCAATAGCCAAAAAGCTGTCATGTAATATGGTGCTGTTTTTAGGAACAATCATGTCCCTGTGGAGTCTCTATCAGTCAATTAATTTAAGTGTTGATATGATAAATGGAGGGGTGTCCAGAGAGCAGGTAGCCAGATACTTAGCTGTACTTACAGCAACAGTGATATTGACTACATTAATAGGGAAAATATGTTTTACTGAAGATACCCTGATTAAGACGGAGGATGGCTATAAGGAAATTAAGGATATAGAAGTAGGGGATTTAGTCTACTCGGAGGATCCACTAACAGGAGAGAAGGGACTTAAGAAAGTAACAAATGTATTTGTAAATGAAACTAGCGTTATAGTAAGGGTGTTTGTAGAAGATGAAGAAATAGAGACAACACCAACTCATCCATTTTGGGTAATAGGAAAAGGCTGGGTAGCAGCAGGTGACATGGAAGTAGGAGATAAGGTATACTTATACTCAAGTGATGCGAGAGAAATAAAGGAGTTAAAGTTTGAACATCTAGATTCACCAATAAAGGTATACAACTTTGAAGTTGAAGACTGGCACACCTATTTTGTGTCAGAGCAAGATGTATTTGTACATAATAGCTGTAAAGCTGGAGATAAAACACCTAGAAATAGAGAGTTTACTAATCATGGTGCAGAACGTGCAAATGAAAGAGGTTTTGTTCCAGATGTAATTGATAGTATTATAGACAATAATAAAAGAAACAGAGTAAAAGAAATCAGTTGGATATGGTTCGGTAACATGGAGATATCAGGATAACCGAGGTAATACAGTAATAACCAATGAGTGGGTAGATAAAATAGTTACTGTTTATTCTTATCCAGAATGGTTAAATGGAGGTTATTATATACCAAAAAGGTGAGATGATAATTTTGGAGCTAATAATTAATTGCTTAAAAGATAAGATAAGCATTATCAAAGAATTAGGACTAACGATTGAAATTGAAGAATTTTGCAGAGGTTGTAAAGAAATAAAAAACTATAAAATAAATATAGTAGAAGATTTATCATATGAAATAATTATAAATTTAAAAGAAAGTAATGAAAGAGTAGCGAAAAGGCTTTTTACTTCGTTGCTTCATTTTATTGAATATTCAGCAATTACTTTTTATACTAAAAATATAACACGAGAAAATATTGAATACTTATTAGTATCTGCAAACCAAGAAATGAAGGGGTTTATTTGTAAAGTTATATTTAAGTACTAAATTTGTAACTAGAACAGCATGTATAACATTTTGTCTAAGACTGAAGATGGCTACAAAGAAATAACACCAATTCATCTATTTGAGGTAAAAGTGTTAAAAATAAGAGGGTGTTCTTATGATTAATCAAGAAGAAATAAGATATTTTGCAAATGGTTTCATAATAAAACGGATAGATAGTCAATATGCAGGTTATTATAAAAATTATTTTGGTATTGAAGGTGATATTTGGCCTATTGATAAGTATGCTAAAAATATAAGCAAGAAAGAAATTGAGTACTTTGATAAATATTTAGATGAGAATATTTATAAAGCAGATAATAATGAAAAATTTGTAGATGTATGTAATGATATTGATTTTTTGAATACATATATTAATGCTTGTAAGATTGAAGAGTATAAGGTTGAGGTGTTATTTTGCGAAACTCAGAGATTGTTTCCAAAATGTGAAATAAATCCACACAAGTATAGTGAAATTTTTGAGTTTTTGGGGCATGATTATGGATATCCAGGAGTTGATTATTATTCAGGTGTTTATAATGATGTGAAAAGGTTATCTCAAACCTCTCAGTTTTTATTGAATTCTAATGGTTTATTTGAAGATCAAGATAAACTTTTGGAATATATTGAGTTAAGGGAGAAATTGAAAAAAGAGTTACCTGAAAATATGCTTGAACAAGGAGAATTTATAATATATAAATTGTGGAGGTATATCGGAGACTACCCAATTAAGATATAAATGAAATTATGATAATCTTGGACGTTTAATAAAATCTGAGCAATATGATGAGAAGGGTGATTTGGTTGAATGTGAAGAAATAAGATATGATAAAGACGGAAATATTATTTAAAGTTGAAGGTAAGGTGAGACTGTAAGTAAGATGTGTAAATTAACAATCTGCTTACAGTCTTTGGATTCATGGGGAGGAATTATAACAGATCCAATTGCACTGCATAAATACCTGTATGCAGATTGTGACCCTGTAAATAAAATTGACCCATCAGGAAACTTTTCAATTTTAGGAGTAATGGTGGGGATAACAATTGGTGACACAATAGCTTCTATTGCAATACCTGTTTTCACTGGAATATATCTTGCAATAGTAAATCAGATGTCGGTATTAGATTATTTGTCGGCATTATGTTCTAAAGATGTTTGGATTGAAGCTGCTATAGGTATTGGTGTTGGTACTATAGTTGGAATGGGAATTAAGGTAATAGCCAAAAAACAGAGATAACACCAACCCATCCATTTTGGGTAAGAGAAAAAGGCTGGGTAGCAGCAGGTGACATGGAAGAGCCTCGATGGAAAAAGTAAATACTAGAGAGGTTCTTTTTTCTATAAAGAAAGTTAGCATAATTACCGAAAATTAAAATGATAGGGAACATCGTATTATATAATTTTAATAAAATTTAAAGTCTAGAAAGAAATACCAGTGACTTTCAAAAGCTAGGCAAGTGTTAAGATAGCAAGTGAAAGTAAAATAAATTATACGGGAAACGAGGGATTAAAATGATGTGGAAGGACAAGTATAAAGTTGATGTAGATTTAATTGATCAACAGCATGAAGAACTTTTTAGACGTGTATCAGATTTTACTAGCACTATTAGAAGTGAAGAAGCTTGGGACGCTAAGCTTGATAAAGTAAAAGAAACAATGTTATTTATGAAAGACTATGTAATTGTTCATTTTAATGAAGAAGAAGCCTATCAAGAACAAATTAATTACCCTGAACTTGAAATCCATAAAGAAGCACATGCAAAGTTTAAAGAAGGCATAAATAACTATGTTAAGATTTTTGAAGAAGAGGGTTTTACAGAAGAAAAGATACAAGAATTCGGTGGAAAACTTATGGCTTGGCTTATTATGCATGTTGGAAAGATGGATCAGAAGATTGGAGAATATGTGAAAAGCAAGGGAGGGCAAGTTTAATGAAAGTAGAATATGTAAACCCCTTTTATAAAGCAGTAAAAGACATTTTTCAATTATTGGTTGATATAGAACCCAAAAGAGGCGAATTGAAAGTAGTAGAGGAGTTGACAAGCGATAAGGATGCAAATGTTAAACTAGGGGTGGTGGGAGATTTAAAGGGAACAATTCTTTTTAGCTTCCCAAAAAACATGACTTTAGAATTGGTAAAAATCATGTCTGGTATGGAAATGGATAAAATTGATAATTTTGCATCTTCAGCTTTAGGTGAAATAGCAAATATTATCGGAGGAAATGCATTCACACTTTTAGCAGAAAATAATTATACCTGTGATATTGCCCCTCCTCAAATTTTTATAGGTGAGTACAAGCCTTCACTTTCCGAGAAAGAAAAGGCCTTGCTATTACCGTTAGTAACTCCAATTGGAGAATTTGATATAACCATTAATTTAAAAGAGTGAACTCGCTTAGTTAAAGCTGAACATCGAGGCTTCAGGTGAGACTCTAAAAAATACAGATAGTTGTAGGAATTATTTTAATCTTTATGGGATGGGGAATTCCCTGCCCCTTAGGGCGTAGAAGAATTTTGATACCCCGCTGCTTGCGGCGGGGTATTCATTATGCTAAGGCATTTTCTAAACCTGAATCGGCAACAAATAAAACACTGTTTTCAACTAAGTTTATTATTTTAATCATATGTTTAAATTTCATTTCATCATCAAAAGAGGACATACCCAATATATTTAAATCTGTAGAAATACTAGATAGAGTTTCTTCAAATTTTCCATGTACAACCAATATTTTAGTGCTTACAGGAAGTCTTGCATCTTCAATAAAATTATGAAGTTCTTTTTCTGCTTTTTTGACACTACTTTTGTTACTTACAACTCGGCAGAGAGTAACATTTGCATTCCAGTTTTTACTTATTTGAAGAGCACTTAGTACAGCTAAGTTGTTGTTAGGACTTTTATCTCTTAGCCACAGATGTATATTTCTATTTTGCCCAAAAACATATTTAGGATGAATATGAAGACACATTAACCCCATTTTTGAAAAAGCCATGTTTTGTAATATCTTTTGAAATTTTTTCTGCTTTTCGCTGTCGTTACTTATTGTAAAAAAGATGCTGTTTGGTGGTAAAAAAGTACTAGAGAGACTTTGTAAAACAGTGGATAGAGCTGAATCAAAATCGCTACCATTTACAATTACCTCTTGAGCAAAAAGCTTTTGTTCTTTTAGTGGTGAGAGAACTTCTTTAATAACTTCTGTGTTGTCTGTATTTTGGTTTATTGTTAAATAATAAGCTCTACCTGAAGGAGATATAAAACTTTTGACAAAAAAAGTTACTCTTTTAAAGTCTTCTGGTTTTTCTACAGGAATAACAATAGATGGTTTCCAAAGTTTAGGATGGTAAGGCATTGCCATGGCTTTTTGACCTGCCCATTCGGCGATAGAATAAAAAATGCCACCTCTTATATCACCCCAGGGTGAGTAAATATTCTTTTTTTGTAAGGTGAAATATATAGCGAAAATAACTGCAAAAGTAACTATGACAAAATATTTATTAATTAGAATCATACTAAAAAGACATCCTAAAAGACCTACGATAGGCACTATGGTGGAAATTGATAAACTAGGCCTAAAGCTAACAACGCCAGTTATTTTTTCTAACAGTATAACTAAATTTATCATAGCATATGTAGTTAGAAAAAACAGAGTGAGAATATTTGCAAGGCTATCTAAATTGCCTAACAAAAGAACACTAGCAGACAGTAAGGAGGAAAGAATAATAGCATTTCTAGGCTCTCCTTTTGTTGTCTTTTTTGATAAAAAGGTATATATAGGCACCGATCTATTTTCAGCTAAAGCAGATAGTGTTCTTGGTGCACTTACAAGGGTTGAAAGGGCTGAAGATAAAACAGCTCCCATAATACCAGCTATAACAAAAATCTTTGCAAAGCTAATATCAAGTATAACTAAACTGTTTTCCAATAGCGTTTGTGTGGGAACTTTTTGAGAAAATAAAAAGGCAAAAGCACTATAGGCTATAAAACCAGTGCAAACAGCAGCAATGGTACCTTTAATAATGCTTTTTCTTGGATTCTCAAGTTCCCCTGACATGGTAGCGCCTGTCAAAATACCTGTTACAGCAGGGAAAAATATTGCAAATGTCTGCCAAAAGCTTGCAGATTCAAATGAACCTATTAATTGTATATTTGATTCACCTACAGGAGAACCAAAAACAAATGAAACGATAGAAGCTATTACAGCAGCTAGAATTATATATTGAACTTTAAAAGCCAATTTTGCGCTTAAAATAGATAAACTTGCAAGGATAAACCAAGTAATAAATGCAACTATTAGCACAGGATGATGGGGAAAAAATGTTTGCCACAACTCAGTAAAACCAGTTATGTAAAAAGCCACTGAGATTGCCTGACAAAAATACAGTGGTATTCCTATTGCACCCCCCATTTCTAATCCCAATGACTGAGATACTATAGAGTATGCGCCACCTGAACCAACCTTTATATTTGTCAAAATAGATGACATAGAAAGAGCTGTAGAAATGGTTATAACATGGGCTATAAATATTATAGCTAATGCACCAATAAGACCAGAATTTCCAACCACCCAACCTAGCCTTAGATACATTACAACTCCCAACACAGTGAGAAGTGTTGGAACATAAACGCCTTCTAGTGTTTTTAATCCTTGATTTTTGTTCATTTATCTATTCCTTTATATTGGTTTGTTTTAATATTCCACATAAAGCCTCGATATTTAGATTAACTTTAGGAACATTACTTAAATGAAATTTTACATATTTTATAATAATCCTTTTGCACTATTTGTTTTAAATATTCCACGTATATAAAAGTAATATAATTATAGCATATTCACATAAATTGACAAGGATAAATTATGTGTTATTTTAATATTTTGAGTTTTTAAGATGAAGATTATTACTATGTAGATAAAACAGGTTTAATAAAAGAACTTTTAAATTCAGGCAGCAAAATAATATTATTATCTCGTCCAAGAAGGTTTGGAAAAACCCTTAATATGAGTATGTTAAGATACTTTTTTGAAAAAAGTGAAGAGGATACAAGATGAAGAGAAAACAGAGGACGGCAGGTTTTTTGAATTTAAAATACACAATAAAGAGGTCTTGTATGTATTTAAAAGTTCAATAATTAAATAGTTATTTAAATGGACTTTGTAAAATTTTCAAACAAATGTACTTGAAACATATATTGAATTATTATAAAATTAACATAATTAATCATATAATGAATTAATATTTTATAAAATTAAAAATTTTCAAATAACTTTACATTTTTTTATTTAATATACTAAAACCTCAAATTAGTTATATATTTCAAGAAGTTGCAGAAGAAAAATGTGTATATGAGCAGCAATATTTGAGAAAATCAAATACTATTAAGAGAAAGAAAAATAATACTATTTTAAATGATGCTTTAATTATTGTGGGGAGTGTACAACTGAATATAAGGGGAGGGGTGACAAAAAAAGAAAATTTTTAAGTATTAGAGAATTGAATTAAAAAAATAACAATATAAAGGGGAGTTTGAAATGGTTAAAAATTCTAAACGTGTTATAAAAACAAAAAGAATAATTCTATTTATTATTGTGTTGAGTATGTTTTTAACAAATTTTTTGTTAATTCCTGCCTCAACAACAGATGTGCTAGTTGAGGAAAATCAAGAAGAAGTAGAAGAACAAGAAGAAGTAGAAGAAAATTTACCTAACTTGATAAATGACATAAAGATTGTTTGTACTGACAGTGGTACTGAAAAATATAATTATAATTCTTACGAAGAATTTGAGATTCAAATTGATTTATCTGAGTCTGATTTTGATTCACAAGTACTTATATTTATAAATATGCCTGATGAAACATCTATATTAATTCCTGAAAATGATGAGTTTTTATGGAATACTGAAAACAATCCTCCAGGAGAATACTCAGTTAGAGCAGTAATAAAAGATGATGAATCAGATGACTTGTTAGAAAGATTTGAAAAAAAGTTTACTATTGCACCTAAAGTTTCAGTGGAAGATGTGATTGTTTCATTAAGTCAAAACAATACGCGCATGGGAGAAAGTGTAAAAGTTGATATCAAAACAACTTTTAAAAATCAATCTAATATAGATAAAAGCCTTGATGTTTTAACAAAAGTTTATTATCTAGATGAAGTTGTAGAATCTTTCAATGAAACCATTGAATCTGAGTATAAAAACTTAACAACAACTGTAGGAACTATTTCATTTTCTCCAGTTGTATCTGATGAAAGAGAGTATACTATAAAATCTGAAGTATACGATGGCTCAGAAAAAATAGCAGAAGGTCATAATACTTTCGAAGTTTTACCAGTAGAATTTTATCAATCTTATAAATATAGAATTAAGCAAGGTGAATCGAAAGATGAAACAGTTAAGTTAAGTGTACCAGAAGCTCCTCCTATGGCAGATATTATGTTTTCTTTTGATTTGACAGGAAGTATGGGGGGAATACTAAATACGGCAAAAACAAGAACTAAAGATATTATAACAGAGCTGAATAATTTAGGGTTAGAAATAAATTTTGGAGTTATTTCATACATGGATTACTATCCGATATATACAACAAGATCTGGGGATTATCCATATAAACTTGATTTACCAATTACAGATAATATTGATTCTGTGTCAGATACAATAAATTCGTTAACATTAGGAAGTGGTGGAGATGCTCCAGAATCGTATACAAGAGTATTTTATGAGAGCTATGCTGATGAAAATATTGGATGGAGAGATGGAGCAAAAAAAATACTAGTAAATTTTGGAGATGACTTACCACATGATGAGAATGTTAATAAAGGAATTCCAGGACTTTCAGGAGTTCGTAACACAGGAATAGATCCAGGCAGAGATGGTGTTATAGGTACAGAGGATGACCTTGACTTGCTGACAGTTTTAGGTGAAATGGCTGCTAATAACATTGAACTTATTGCATGTCAGACTAATGGTGCTTATGAGGAGTATTGGAGTTATTGGGCGGGTTTGACAGGTGGAAGAATGTACAACACAAATTCTGCTGATTTGGCAGAAGATATTGTCAATGCAGTTACAGACAGTTTAATGGTTCCTGACATCGAAGATTTACAACTGATTCCATCTACAAAATTTGAAACTTGGATAGTTGAGATGAATCCAGAGTCTTATTCAGGTGAGAGAAATAAAGAGGTTCTATTTGATATAAAAATAAAAGTTCCTGAAGGAACAGAAGCAGGAGTTTATTCATTTAATCTAGATGCAATAGACGGTAGTGGAGTAAGATATGGCACTTATAATTTTGAAATAGATGTATTTGAGGAAGTAAAATCAGTTACATCTTCAAGACGACCAAGAAGAATTAAAGTTGATGATAGTTCTTTAGTAACAGAGACGGTTACTATTCCAGAGGAAGAAATTCCAGCTACAGTGCCAGTAGATATTGCAATATCAATAACTGCCGACAAAAGGGTTTATAATGAACATGAAGAAATCAAATATACTGTAAAGTATAAAAATATGATTGAAACTAAAACAGAAGACTTTGAAATAACAGCTCAAATACCTAAGCATACAATTTTATTACATACTGGGGATGGTGAACTTGAAGGGGATGTAATTAGTTGGAAAATATCTGAGCTGGAAGGAAAAGAATCGGGACAGAAGGTCTATACAGTATTAACAGGAGATATTCCAGAATCTGAAGTTTTGGTATCAAATACTGCTATTATAACGGAAATAGAGGAATTGATAAATAAAGAAAATGCAAAATCCACAATAGAGGTTATGATTCGTTCTACTAGATATGGCAATATCGTTTATAATGCATACATTAAAGGCTTCCCAGGAAAATTGTTTAAACCAGAAAATAATTTGACAAGAGCAGAGGCAGCTGCTATATTTGCTAGAATTATGGATGTTGATTTGACAACAAGTGAAAATGATGTGTATTCGGATGTTGATGAAACTCATTGGGCTAAAAAGTACATAAATGCTATGACAGATGCAGAGGTCTTTACAGGATATGAAGATAAAACATTTAAGCCTGAAGCTAGTATTACAAGAGCAGAGTTAGCAGCAATTATTGCAAAATATCTGGAATTAGAAGATG
This sequence comes from Herbivorax alkaliphila, assembly GCF_030848475.1. GTDB lineage: Bacteria > Bacillota > Clostridia > Acetivibrionales > Acetivibrionaceae > Herbivorax. The sequence goes on along the minus strand of NZ_JAVDDS010000042.1, from coordinate 19,019 downwards.
TAAGGCCTTTTGAAAAAACCTATAATGATACTAATGGTCACTGGGCACATAACTATATAGAAGAAATACGAAGGTTCAAGATTATTGAAGGGTATGAAGATGGAACATTCAGACCTGATCTAAGTATTAAGCGCTCTGAAGCAGTTATAATGATAAATAAAATGCTTTATAGAGAACCTTTAAAACTTGATTCAGCAACATTTAAAGATGTTGGATTAACAAGTTGGTATTTTGGACATATAGAGGCAGCGTCAAGGGATTATGAAATTACGATGAATGAAGATGGTAATGAAGTGATAGTAAATTAGCATGTAAAAAGCTACTAAAGATGTATAATGTAGCGGATTCTATAATTAATGGGGTCTGCTACATTATGTATATTTTTAATAATTAAGTGATTTGGTTTAGATAAAGCTAAACATCGAGTATTCAGATGGAGACTCAACTCCACCTGAAGATTTATAAAAGGAACGCCACCTTATAGAAGGTGGAGTCTTGGAATAAGATAAAGATTGAAAGGAGCAGTAGATGAAGATGGATATAAAGATTAGGGGACGAATAGCTCTTTGCATATTATTTTGTATGATTAGTTTAATGACTCTTAAAATAACCGTAGAAGCACAAGAGACTTCTTTAAATTACAACTATAATGAAGCTATAGAGTGGTTAGTTGACAATCAGAACACCCATGGTTTTTGGGGGGAGAACTCTTTTGCAGGAGTAGCTGTAACCTCTAAAATTGCAGGCTACTTTAATCAAAGGAATATTAGAGAAGAGAGTTTTAATAAATCAGAAAAATGGTTAAATGATGTTGAAATATTAAACAATGATTTTGCATCAAGGGTTCTTCCGTTTATTACAACAGATGATAAGTACAATGAAATAATGATGTATCTTAAGTCAAATCAGAATGATGATGGAGGATGGGGTATATCTAAAGGATATCAAAGCAATATATATGATACAGTTATTGTTGTAAATTCATTACTTCAAGAGGGCATATCTGATACTCAATTGATTGTAGATGCTTTGTGGTATATTATAAGCTATCAAAATACAAACGGAAGTTGGTCAATCATTCCAGGGGAAGAACCATCTGTAGCGCTAACTTCTAAAATAGTATTATTTTTAGATGATTTTGTTTTTAAAACAATTCTTACTTCAGATGTTGTTGAAAATTCAATAAATAAAGGATTAGAATATATATTATCACAACAAAACAGTGATGAAACGTGGGGAATTGATGAAGAAAGTCTTCCAGTAACATTAATTGCATACAAGGCAATTCAAAATATTGTGGGTAATGAGTATATTTTAAATGTGGACGGAATTATAAGAGCTCTTCAAAAAAGCAATGGGAGTTGGTTTGATGATCCATACACAACAATTTTAGCACTAAAGGTCTTAGACGAGGGAACTATTCCAGAGCAAAAACCAGAATATAAGATTGAAACAACAATTGAAACTGACAGGGAATGGTATAAAGATAATGAAAGCATTAAAATTACTGTTGAATCAAAGAATTTAGGTCAGTCTGCTGTTGGCGTGAAAGTTAAAATTAAAGTTATTGATGAACATGGAGATATAGTTAAAGCAGTTTTAGAAAATGAACACTTTGAATGGCAGGATGGAGACACTTTGATTCATAGTGATACATTAAATAGTACTGAATTCCCTGCTGGAAAATATATAGTAAAGGTTGAGTTCAGTGATAATGATAACATAGTATCTTCAAATGATACCTTTTTTGAGATTGTAGAAATAAAAGATCCTACAAATACGGTTATTACTGATAAAGCAAAATATTCACCTGATGAGAGCGTGACAATTATTAAATCAGTAAATAATCCAAGTGCTTATGCAGTTGCAGAGGACATTACAGTAAAAACTAATATTACTAATAATCAAAATGATGTTGTATGGAGCAGTGAAAATACAATAAATCAAATAATTCAAAAAGACTCAGAAATTATAAAAAGCACATGGAATACAGGAGATAATAATTCTGGAATATATAATGTCACATCCATGATATTTAGTGGTGATAATGAACTAAGCAGAGATACTGTTCAATTTGAAGTATTAGAAAGAGAAATTATAGACTATGAGATTGAGGGATTATTAGAAGTATTGACAAAAGAAATAAAGCCTGGTGATAGTGTTATTATCAAATGCAGTATAACTAATTCAGGAATAAAACCAGTAGATGATGCAAAAAAAGAAATAGAAATTATAGATTCTGTAACTAAGAATGTTATTGATACAATTACTGACAGTATTAATTTAGAGATTGGCAGTTCAATTGAAAAAGAGATAAAATGGGAACATAGTACACTGGATTCTGGCAGTTACATTGTTATATGTAACATAGAACTTGATGACGGTACAATAATATCTATAGGAAATAGTAATTTTAAAGTAGTAGATGAGAAGGAAGAGACTAAAAGACCAACTAGACCACCAAGTTCACCACCAAGCTCACCACCAAGCTCACCACCAAATCAAGGAAGCACAGATGAGGAAAGTTCAGTAGAGGTTCCTCAAGAAGAAAAGCCAGGCAAAGTACCAAAAGAACAATCGGAAGAAGAATTTATAGACATTGTAGTATCAATAAGTGCGGATAAATCTATTTATATAAAAGATGAGATAATTACTTACACAATTAAATATAAGAATTTACTTGATTCAAATACAGGTGAACTTGAAGTTACAGCTAGTATTCCTGAGTATACATCAGTCAATGATATTGGTGGGGGAGAAGTTGTAGATAATGAAATTGTGTGGACAATAGATGATTTACCGAAAAATGCTGAGGGACAAAAGGTTTATACAGTTTTGGTTGATGACTTTTTACAACCTGAAACTTTGATTTCAAGTACAGCGAAGATAGTGAGTGAAAAAGAGTTTGTTAACGAAGAGTATAAAGAATCTGTTATAACTGTAATGCTGCGTTCAGGTGGAAATGGGGAATTAATACATAAAGCGTACATAAGTGGTTATCCTGATGGAACATTTAGGCCTAACAATCAAATAACCAGAGCAGAAATTGCATCTATGTTTGCAAGACTGATGGAGCTGGAAGTCTCATCAGAACATGATATTACATATAATGATTTAAAGTCGGATCATTGGGCAGCAGGAGCTATTATGGCAGTATCAGAAGCAGGTTTGTTTACCGGATATGAAGATAATACTATTCGTCCTGACAATACCATAACAAGAGCTGAGCTTGCTGTAGTTGCTGCAAAATATTTAGAACTTGATAACAGACGACCTTTTGAAATAAACTACTCAGATATTGACGGACATTGGGCGGTTAATCTCATAGAAGAAATGAGCAGATACAATTTTATTAAAGGTTATGAAGATGGAACCTTCAGGCCAAACAATAGAATAACTCGTGCAGAGGCAGTAACAGTAATAAATAATATACTTTACAGAGGACCTTTAAAAGCTGACAAGAGTTTATTTACTGATGTAGATAAAAGCCATTGGGCTTTTGGTCACATTGTGGAGGCTTCTTTGGATCATGAGCTTAAAATAGATGAAAGTGGAAATGAAATAATAAAAAATGAAGATTAAAAGTCAGGGGGGACTAAGCTATGTTTAAAAGTAGAATTAATAAGAAAAGAGTTCTATCGGTAATAATGCTGTTTGTAATAACTTTTGCAATTCTTTCTCAACAAGTTTTTGCAAGTAATAAGGTAGTACAGGACATTATTGATTCCAGGCAAAATGTGCAGCCATCAGAAATAAAGGCATCTACAGAGCTTGGAAATCTTTCTGTAGTTTTAAGTGAGTCTTTTAAAGATCTTAAAGAGGCTAGTGAACAGAAGGATTTACAACAACTTAGACAAAATGTAAAAGATATGTGCGCGGCTATGGATAATATTGATAATTCAATATTTGAAGAATTTGAACAGCATGAAGAGATACTTAAAAGCCTTGATAATAAAACGGCATTAGAAAGGAATAGACAATTTAAGTCTGAGCTTGAGGAAAATATTCTAACATTTGAAGAAATGCTTAATGAGTTAGATGGGATTTTAAATGATATTACTATATTAAGTGAAGAAGATATTCAAACTGTTAAGGAAAAGATTGAGGAAGCAGATAATTTATTGTTTCCAGGTCAATCAGTTAATCCCATTGGAAATGATATTGAGCAGAAAAAAGAACCTCGTGAAGCTGATGTTGTATATTTAGAAACTGATGATTCTGTGTCAACTATGAATGTATTAAATATTGAAGGAACAGAATCGCTTCCTAAGGAACAACAGCCTGAGGATTTAAAGGAAACAGCAGAGACAAAGTTGACTGATAAAATAAAAGGACTAGCGGATATTCTAGATAGTCCTTTAAATATTTACGAGTATGTAAGAAATTACATTGATTATGAGCCCTATTATGGATCAAGAAAAGGTGCAAAAGGAACACTTGCACATAGAGGTGGTAATGATTATGATCAGGCATCACTACTCATATCAATGTTAAGATACAAAGATATTCCAGCAAGATATGTCAGGGGAGAAATAGAAGTTGATGTTGAAAGGGCAATGAAATGGACAGCAACAGATAGTCCAGAAATGGCAGTAAAACTTTTAGCAGCTGCAGGAACTCCTGTAACGGCAATGATATTTAACGATGAAATTAATGCAGTAAGATTAGAACATGTGTGGGTTGAAGCATATGTGCCTTATGGTCAACATAGAGGTATTGGAACTATGAGGGATTTAAATGTTTGGGTTCCACTTGCCCCAACATTTAAATTGTATGATAAAATTGAAGGGTTTATTAATCTAGATGACTTTTTTGATATTGAGGATATTACTGAAAATTATTCTTATAACTATATTTTTGTTGATTTATTAGAAAAAATCATACAAAGTGCTGATGAAATTAGTTGCGAGAATTCAAATAAACTCAACCCCTTAGATAAAAAAATCATAGAAAATGAAGAACTTGGATTATTACCTCTATCTTTACCATTTAAAGTTATTGGAAACACAATTAAATTCAATGAGGTAAGAGAAGATTATTCAGACATGGTTATGTTTGCAGTAGATGGAGATTTTAATGTGGAGTACAGGTCAGCTGAATTATTTAATAAAAGAATAATTCTTTCTTATGAGCCAGCTACAAATGAAGATGTCAATATAATTAATGAATATGGTGGAATATTTGATGTACCTCCACATCTTGTAAAAATGGTGCCAGTTTTAAAAATAGATGGTGAGAGTGTAGCAAAAGGAAATGAAATAGGTTTAGGTTATCAACAAAACTTTATAATGACAATAAAATCAACAGGTTGGCCAATAGAGTATATATATAATCCAGTAGTTTCAGGATCTTATTATAATGTTGGATTTAATTATCAAATAATTTCTGAACATGAATTATCGTCTACATTACTAAATTTTATGTATTCACAATATAAAGATAAAAGTTTATATTCAGATGAAAAACTTAAAGAATTCTTAAGCTTTGTAGCTAAATCATACTTTTTAGAAGTTGATTTTATTAGTACACTTCTTGCAGAGCAGATGAATATATTTTCAATTAGGCATTTAAGCGAATGTATAACAGGCTATCAAGCAAATGTAAAATATATGTTTTTAAGTCCTGTAGAAGTGTCTGGAGGTCAATTATACATCGATGTAGACAGGAATTTGCATACAGTTATGAGCTACTCTGAAGATAAGAATATGGAAAAACAATATATGTTAGCTTCTGGTATAATTTCATCTGCATTAGAGCATCTGATATGGGAAAAAGAAATAGGAATTGAATCTGTATCAACAATAAAGATATTTGAAATTGCAAAAGAGCAGGAAGTTCCTATTTATAAATTGTCAAGTCAGAATTATGAAGAGTATAAAGACAAGTTAAATTTAAGCAACAGAGATAAAGGTGAAATAGACAACGAAATAAGAAGAGGCAATACTGTTATTGTTGCAACAGAAGAAATTCAATTAAATGATTGGCATGGAACTGGTTACATAACAAAAGATTCTGATACTGGTGTTGGAGCTTATATAATAAGTGGAGGTCTTAGTGGTGGAGCAGTATCAGAAGAACTTTCACAGGAAGAATTACTTAAATTAATAGAAGAATTACTTAAATTAAAAAAAGATATATTAGGATTACAAGATGGCGATACTGTAAGCTTTGATGAACTAAATTATAAAACTAGAGAGCAATGGGGTGCTAGAGATGTGATTGAGGCAATAGATGTAGTAAAAATTGAAGGTGACTTAAGCGATTATTACTTTGCAATTGCAATTCATCATACACTTAGATCTCAAAATCAAAATATTAAAGACTTACAAAGTATGCATCAGGATGATAATGAATGGGGAGATATTGGATACCATTTTGTTATTGCTGGTGATGGTACAATCTATGAAGGGAGGTCTATAGATTTTGTAGGTACACATATAAGAGAAAACAATACGGGTAAAATAGGTATTTCCCTAATGGGAAATTTTCATGAGGAAAACTGGTACAGGGATTTGTATAGAAGAGTTTTCCAAAGCGCACCTCCATCACAACCTACGCCTGAGCAAATTAATAGTTTAAGACAGTTAATCTCAGTTTTAGACCATGAATATGATATTAATAGCATAGGAGCTCATAGAGATTTTGCCCTTCCAGAACATTATACAGTATGTCCGGGTGATATTTTGTATGAAAGATTAATAGAAGAGGGCATTATTAATAGAGAACAATAGTATAATGCTAAAAGGGAAAGGTGGTTAGTGAATACAATGAACTCAAAAAAAATATGGCTAACTATAATTATACTTAGTATTTATATATTGCTTACATTTATAAAATTATTTGTTGGAATAGTACGTCCTATGGGTGGCACAACAGACTACTTAGTTATAAAAAGATATCCTACAATAAAAAATGAGTGGACATTAGGTGAAGACACTCAAGCTAATAGAGAAAAACATATGGGGAGATGGTATTATGAGGGGAAATATACTATAATTGCTCAAGGAGAACTTAGTGTAATAGGAGATAGGGCTGTTCCATTTTTAGCAAAAATATGGTGGATAACAACATTTAGTTTTGTGCTTGTTATATTATTTAGTGTATTTATGTTTAGTAAAAAATAATACAATTATTATATATTTGCTTAAAAACAATTCTAAGGAGAGACTATAGAGATTAATTGAAAGCAGATATATTTTGATTACTGTTTTTATGCATTCTTTTCTATAATTAAGTACAAAATAACAAAAAATCCTTTGAAGCATTTTAAATAAGTGCATTTGAAGGATTTTGGTTTTTCCTGTCTTTTTTATCTTGTATAACTAATGAAAATTTTAAAACAAATTTTTCCTGTTTTTTGTTTGTAATAAGTAGCCCCTTAGAAAAATCATTTGGACTGTTATAATAAAAGATAATTGAGAGAACAAAAAAAGTAGCTTTAAAATGAGATTAATTTAGAGAAAAATATTTACAGGGAAACTCTTTAATGATAGGATTAATACATTATATTACAAAAAATAGAGGAGTAAAAATGGAAGAAATTTTTGCATCTTAGTTTAGCAGATGCTTTGTGGAAAATATTCATCAAAATATTGGATGAGTATATCCATTTTTACTACCACAATATTCATGCATGTGAAAACTATAATTTTAATGTAAAGCAGGCGGAAATGTTACAGAATATGTGTCGGATATAATTTATGAACTCAACATGTACCTTGCAGTTAATTAATAACATATGATATCATAAAATAGAAAAGGGAGTTAGTGTGAGTGTTCTTGCTCTAAGGCAACAATCATTTGTGCCGTTGCGAAGCAGTGGAATGGAGGTTAGTATGAAAAAATTAGTAATATTAATTATGGGGATTTTAGGGTGCTTTTTTTTGGGTGCCTGCAACACTAATGTATCAAACATTGGAGTAAACGACTTGACATTTGTTCAGCATAATTCTTATCACGGATATTCTGTTGAGGAAGAGCCTACTATTAGTCTCAGGTTTTTTGATACTATTGAAGAAAACAGAGACTTTTCAAAGGTAGTACTATTTTCAAACAATCATGAATTTGAAGCTAAAAATCTAAAAGTATCAACAGAAAAAAATTACCAAAACACCGACTTGTGCAAATTGAATTTAACATTACCTTCTTTAGAGCCAGGTAAATATACAATTGATAAAATTAGAATCTACAGCAAAGATTCATCTAGAGATTTTAATATTGGTACGTGGATATTGGACATTAAAAATATACCAAAATATGAAGATATTGAACTGAAGAAATACACAATACTTACTGGATATTTTTATTTTTATAAGTTGGAATTAGAAAATATAACAGATAAAAATCTACGTGTAAAAGAATTAGTTTTTATGTTGCCCGAACTTGATGTTGATTATGAAATATATTCATCTCATGATTTTTCTAATATTTCTGAAATATATGAAAATACTTTTTTAACAAGTAATTCTACCCAAGCGTTTAGTTTTAATTTCGAGTGCCATAACAATAAATATTTAGAATCATTTATTTCTTTTAAACCTTTTTTGAAATATACAGTAAATGAAGAAATAAGGCTTATGACTCTTCCTACTGCCTTTTACTCTCCTTTACTTTCATATCGCGAAGAACAAATGCTAGAAAAATACACAAGTAATTAAATTTAACTTAAATTACAAAACTATAAATCAAATATGAATATTTATGATGAGAAACTCAAACAGGAAGCAAGCAATCGGTACATGGAAAGAATGTTGAAATTAATTTAGGCTGGTTTTAGTATGGAATAGTAAATTTGTACTAAATGTGATTTTATGTATTCTCAAAAAAGCATCAGCTCTAAATTATTTCATCAACTCTGTTTTCATTGTAATTGTGTACTTCTTTCATAAGCTGATAGAGAGTTTTCCCATCTTTTTCGAGCTCTTCTGTTGATACATCAACTGCCATTCTGCCTTTTTTTAAAATAATAGCTCGACTTAATACATTTTGTATTTCATCAATTAAGTGTGTTGCAACAATTATACTTTCATCTTCTTTAAAGTTTGCAATCATAAGCTTTAAAAAGTCTTTTCTTGTACAGTCACCAATAGAATATTTATCTTATTCTGAGACTCCACCTGAAGCCTCAATGTTTAGCTTTAGCTAAACAAGTTCACTTACAATTTTAACTCTTAGCCTCACCTTCACTTGGTTGAGCATGAATATTTATATATTCTCTGTATGGAACTACAACTCCTGATTCTTTTATAATCCTCTCATTTAACTGTTCTAATCTTATAACGTCATCAATTATGTCACTTTCAATCTGTCCATAATAAAGCTTATTTCCAAAACAATCAAATACCAATAACCTAAGCATTTTTTTTCTAAGTCTTCTATCATGTACTTGGTACTCAAAGGTTCTAAACCCTTCTTCATTTTCAATATAAACCCCAGTATGCTTATGATGCTCCATTAAAATATAAAATTTATCATTTATAAACCTAATATTTGATTTACCACCTGAAAAATAATTGTCTATTTTGTCAATTTCGTACTCTGCATATCCTAAGTGTTCAATTTCGTCATTAATTCTAAAAGCATCTACTCTACCAACATAGTCAGCGTTACCAATAATAATAATATCATCTTCAATATAGACATACCTACATACTCCAGATTTTGCTATATATTTATCTGTACATTTCATAGTTTCCAAATCATAATTTTTAAGAATTAAATTTTCTCCACTTGTCAGAACTACACATAGTCTCCCATTTACTGAATGTATTCCTTCCAAATTATATTCTGTATCTAAATTAATCTTTATTTTTTCTTCATAAGTATTAGTATTGAAATCTAGAACTTCACAAATAGTATGTTTAACTGTTTCTTTCTCTTTTGCAGGTATAACGACAAACAAACGTCCATTAACTTCTGCAATATAATTTGTATTTTGATAACTCATATAAATATCTTCTGTTGTAACATCATCTATAGGAATATTAATACTGTTAACATATGTATATTTATTATATCCATTATGTTTTTTGATTTTAATACGTTTGGAAATAGAGGCACTTCCCCAATAAAAAGGATCACCTCCTGATTTATTATATAATAAACGATAATAATACTTTCCATTTTCACAATGATATAAACTTCTAAGTCTATAATGATAAGTTGTATATCTGTTTATATCGTTAAAACTATCAAAACTTATATAATTTTCAAAATACTCGAAGCTACTTTTAGTTTTATCTTTTGTCATACTAAAATCAACTATTAAATTCTCATCAATCATTCCACCGCTTATTGTTATACCTTCTAAAACCGATTCATCTCCATAAAGTGTTTTGAATTCAAAATTCCAATCATTCTTCGTAGAATTAAGCTTTATAAATCCTGTTAAAAAAACAATAATTATAGCAATTATAGACACAAAGGTTGTATTAAACTTTATCATCATTTCCATCCCCCTAACCTAATTTTTGAGTTTTCAAAAGTTTAATTCCACATTTTACAAGAATAACATCTAATAAAATTATAAATAAAAAGATAAATACAATACTATGACGGTAATAATATAGTGGAAATACACTAAATATAAACATAGCAAGTAACCAAGGAAGAGGTATAAATACACATTTATATTTTTTGCTTCTTTCAGATATTGCAATAAGCACAGCATAAACAGCAAGAGTTAGTAAAATAAGTGCTGTAACTATAAAATGTGCTGCATCAAGTGGAAAGAAAAATCGTAAAAAATCAGATCTTGCAAAGGCTAAAAGTAACGCATTATGTAGTCTTGGCACACCATATGTAGAGGCATTATATAATCCATAACAAATATAAACGCTGGCAAATTGTGCAGCCCAAAGCATAAACACGTTAATTACAGTAGCTACAGCTTTAGAATAAAATATATAGTCTTTTTTCCCAGGAAGAGTAAGCAATGTATATATGCTCTTTCCACCAACAAAATCCCTATAAAAACGAAATGCACCCAAAACAAGAATGGCTCCAAGTGCTATAAAAAATATAATTGCAACACCAGACATACTCAATAGTTCTTCAAAACGAAGATGAGAGTTCTTCTCAACAGACGAAACAGATATTATGGCTATGCTCTGAACTAAAAGCATAACCGCTATAATTATAAGAGTCTTTTTAATCTGCATCCTCATTTCAAAATTAATTAAATAATGTAGCTTTTTCAAATTACCCACCTCACAATTAATATTTGACTTAATAATCATTGAATGACGGCTTATCTATGTATCACTCTTTTGATACACTTCATTATGTAATATAGTCTTTCGCACTTGCTATAAGAGTTCCATCATTTTTTTACACATCATCCCAGAAGTCACTTATGGTGTCAACAACCTCTTTAAATGAAAGTTTCATTTCTTTTAGTGACAAAATCATATCCTTTATTTCGCTTTTAATTAAACTTTTCTTCATTTTTTCTAGTGTTTTTTCATCTAAGGAGATTTTACTGTTGGCGTTGTTTGGGGTACTAATAATCTCCTCTTCTTCAAGCTGTTTATAGGTTTTTTGTATTGTATTGGGATTTACGTTTAAAATAGATGCTAGTTTGCGTCTTGATGGAAGTTCCTCTCCATCATGCAAAAAGCCAGACAATATCTGTAGTTTAATGTATTTTACCACTTGCAAATATACAGGTGATTTGTTGTCAATTTTAAATCTTTCAAAGGATATTCCCATATTCCCCTCCAATTTGACCTCTAACTGTATTATATACATGATACAGTTAGAGGTCAAGTAAAATTACTAAACTTTTTGTTATTATTGAGGGTACGGTTTTGTTTTTGGACACAGTCACATGCCTTTTATTGAAAAAATAGATGGTGCTGGCTCTCCGACAGATAAAAGAATGCAGGAGAAATATTCATATGGAATTTTAAAATATAAAAAAGTATATCAATGCATTATAAAATAGTAGCTGATTTTTTAGGATTTAAGACTGTCAAAGTACATGCTGGCAGCCTTTTTCATTATAAATTGCAAATTATACTAGTATAAGGTTATAATAAGGGTAATAAAAGAATGTTTCTTATAAAAGTATAATATATTATCGTTTTGCTGTTAAGGAGGAGGAAAATTTCATGAGAAAAATACCTATAGGCATAAGTGATTTTAAAGAATTAATAGATGAAGATTATTACTATATAGATAAAACAGGTTTAATAAAAGAACTTTTTGATTCAGGTAGTAAAATAATATTATTGCCGCGCCCAAGAAGGTTTGGTAAAACTCTTAATATGAGTATGTTAAGATACTTTTTTGAAAAAAGTGAAGAAGATACAAGCTATTTATTTGATGGTTTATATATATATAATTGTGGGGAAAAATATAAGGAAGAGCAGGGAAAATATCCTGTAATATACTTTACTTTTAAAGATATAAAAGAACTTGACTGGGAAAGTACATATATAAAGCTAAAAAGCATAATCGCAGATGAATACAAGAGGCTAAAATATTTAAAAGAAATCTTAGAAGAAAGTGAAAAGAAATATTTTGATTCTATAATAAATGAAACCGCCTCACAGCCCCAATATGAAAACAGTGTAAAGAAGCTTAGCAGTTATCTTGAATTATATCATAAACAAAAAGCAGTAGTTATAGTTGATGAATATGACACTCCTATGAATGCAGGGCATATAAATGGATACACAAGGGAAATGACAAACTTCACAAGGGGTTTTTTTGGTGCAGGTTTTAAAGATAATGTAAACCTTTATAAAGGAATAATAACAGGGATACTTAGAATATCTAAAGAAAGTATATTTAGCGATATGAACAATTTAGATGTTTGTACCGTATTAGACGAAAGGTACAGTGACAAATTTGGATTTACAGAAGATGAAGTAGAGAGATTATTAAAAGATTATAGTTTAGAAGGCAAGTCAAAAGAAATGAAACATTGGTATAATGGTTACCAATTTGGAAAAACAGTAATCTATAACCCATGGAGCATAATATATTTTATTGAGAATTCGGGAAGCCTAGAGCCTTATTGGGTAAATACAAGTAGTAATGAAATAATTAGAACTCTTTTAAAAAATGCAACAAATGAAGTGAAGAGTGAATTAGAGTTATTAATTAAAGGGGATTTTATAAAAAAAGAAATAACACCTAATATAACGTATGAATTAATTGAAAAGTCAGAACAAAGCCTGTGGACATTTTTAGTGTTTTCAGGATATTTAAAACAGCAAAATGAAGAGAAAACAGAGGATGGTAGATTCTTTGAATTAAAAATACCCAATAGAGAAGTTTTATATGTATTTAAAAGCTCAATAATTAAATGGTTTGAGGAAAATGCAAGCAATCGGGATATGGAAAGAATGTTAAAACTACTTTTAAAGGGCGATGTAGAAACTTTTACATATATGTTTAAGGATTTGATAGAAAAGACATTGAGTTATTTTGATCCAACAGGAAAAGAGCCTGAAATGTTTTATCATGCCTTTGTGTTGGGGATGCTTGTACATTTAAACAATAAGTATGAGATATGTTCAAATAGGGAAAGTGGTTATGGAAGATATGATGTAATGGTATTTCCACTTGATAAGTTGAATGAATCAAAATCACTTATAATTGAATTTAAAAAAGTAAACAAAATGGCAAAAGAAAATATGGAAATTGCTACAAAAAAAGCTCTTAGTCAAATAGAGGAAAAGAAATATGAAACAGAGCTTATAAAAAAGGGAATAAAAAAAGAAAATATAATAAAACTTGCTATAGTGTTTGACGGAAAAGAAGTCGAAATAGAGTCAGCTTCTTGAGGAATAGAAGTTTATAATCAAAGATAAAAGAATGTTTCTTATTTAGAGGCATCTAACAGGTTAACGAGGAGGAAAATTTCATGAGAAAAATACCTATAGGTGTAAGTGATTTTAAAGAATTAATAGATGAAGATTATTACTATGTAGATAAAACAGGTTTAATAAGAGAACTTTTGGATTCAGGCAGTAAAATAACATTATTGCCTCGCCCAAGGAGGTTTGGAAAAACCCTTAATATGAGTATGTTAAAATACTTTTTAGAAAAAAGTGAAGAGGATACTAGCTATTTATTTGAGGATCTCTATATATATAATTGTGGAGAAAAATATAAGGAGGAGCAGGGGAAGTATCCTGTAATATATTTTACTTTTAAAGATATAAAAGAACTTGACTGGGAAAGTACATATGGTAAATTACAAAGTATAATTATTAAAGAATTTGAAAGAGTAGAATATGTAAAGCAGGTACTAACCCAATCTGAGCTAGATTACTATTATAGAATAATACAAAAGAAGGCCAAGCAATATGAGTATGAAAATAGCATATTTGAATTGAGTAATTTTCTTTCAAAATATCATAAACAAAAAGCAATAGTGATAGTTGACGAATATGACACTCCTATGAATGCAGGGCATATAAATGGTTACACAAGGGAAATGACAAACTTTACAAGGGGTTTTTTTGGTGCAGGATTTAAAGATAATGTAAATCTTTATAAAGGAATAATAACTGGAATACTTAGGATATCTAAAGAAAGCATATTCAGCGATATGAACAATTTAGATGTTTGTACAATATTAGACGAGAGGTACGGTGACAAATTTGGATTTACAGAAAAGGAAGTAGAGAGATTATTAAAAGATTATAGTTTAGAAGACAAGTCAAAAGAAATGAAACATTGGTATAATGGTTACCAGTTTGGGAAAACAGTCATCTATAATCCATGGAGCATAATATATTTTATTGAGAATTCGGGAAGTCTAGAGCCTTATTGGGTAAATACAAGTAGTAATGAAATAATTAGAACTCTTTTAAAAAATGCACCAAATGAAGTAAAAAGTGAAATAGAGTTATTGATTAAAGGGGATTTTATAAAAAAAGAAATAACACCTAATATAACTTATGAATTGATTGAAAAGTCAGAACAAAGCCTGTGGACATTTTTAGTGTTTTCAGGATATTTAAAACAGCAAAATGAAGAGCAAACGGAGGATGGCAGGTTTTTTGAATTAAAAATACCCAATAAAGAGGTCTTGTATGTATTTAAAAGTTCAATAATTAAATGGTTTGAGGAAAATGCAAGTAATCGGGACATGGAAAGAATGTTAAAACTACTTTTAAAGGGCGATGTAGAAACTTTTACATATATGTTTAAGGATTTGATAGAAAAGACATTGAGTTATTTTGATCCAACGGGAAAAGAGCCTGAAATGTTTTATCATGCTTTTGTGTTGGGGATGCTTGTACATTTAAACAATAAGTATGAGATATGTTCAAATAGGGAAAGTGGTTATGGAAGATATGATGTAATGGTATTTCCACTTGATAAGTCGAATGAATCAAAATCACTTATAATTGAATTTAAAAAAGTAAACAAAATGGCAAAAGAAAACATGGAAATTGCTACAAAAAAAGCTCTTAGTCAAATAGAGGAGAAGAAATATGAAACAGAGCTTATAAAAAAGGGAATAAAAAAAGAAAATATAATAAAACTTGCTATAGTGTTTGACGGAAAAGAAGTTGAACTAGAGTCAGTTTCTTAAAAGAACTTTACAGCATATTAACACGATAGTAAAATAATGCTAATATAAGTTTAATAAAGGGGCGTTTGCAATGAAAAATATAATGAGAGCTGTTGTGCTTATATTAATCAGAAGATGCTAGATATATTAATGAAACAACAGTTGATATAATATTGTTTTGCAATTTGAGAGAGGGGATAAAAATGAGAATTAATATAGTTCCTATTGGCTGTCTGCTATTAATTATATATATAGTTATTGATATATTCAGAAAAAAGAATAGTAATATTTTAAAAAGGATTATTTTTTACAGCTTTATATTTTACCTAATAAATGTATTTTATTTTACAACTGGAGGAATCAATATTCCACCATTAAGAGAAGAATTTCGAGGCGTTTCATTTCAGCTTCTGCCATTTAGATTTTTAGTCGATTGGATAGAAATTTATAATTGGATAGGTTTTGGTTGGTTTTTTAGAAATTCAGTTAAACTGACTTCTTTAAATTTTATTATGTTATTGCCTTTAGGGATTTATTTTCCTGTGTTATTTAATATAAAGAGTGTGAAAAAAGTGGCTTTATATACTTTTTTATGTTCACTTATAATTGAAAGTTATCAAGTTGTTTTTTCATTTTTTGGTTTTGTGTATAATCGTACATTTAATGTAGATGACCTTTTGCTTAATACTTTAGGCGGAATTGCAGGGTATGCTTTTTATAAGTTGTACAAGCAAATAATGGTAAAAAAGAATGAAATAGATTTAGTATAATTGTACAAGTTGTAAAAATGGAAGACTATCTTTAAAGTAAGTACTGTTTTTCTTTTCTGCAATTTTTTATCCTTAACATATCTAAGATAAATGCGTACTTATGAAGAAACTAGAGTGGTATAGGATTGAAAATCATGTTAAAACATAAAGATATATATCTAAACTCTACAAAAAATCTTAAAATCATGTAAAAAGTCCTTTTATATTTTTATATGTTACCTTATAATACAATTATAAGACAAAATTTCATAGGTGATAACTTGAAATTTATAACTGATTTTAAAACAGAATTAAGCCACAATCTTATAGAGGCAAATAAAAAAGTCATAATAATTACTGGGTATGTTACAGTAGAAGCTTTTGACTTTGTAGAGAAACTTTTAGAAGGTAAGTCTATTGAGAAAATAATAGTCTTTAAAGTTGATTTGATGGATTTTCACAATGGTGCTAGTAGCTTTGATTTTAAAAAAGCTGTAGATAATGGTTGGAAAGTTTACATCAATAAATCTATTCATGCGAAAAATTATATTTTTGATGATAAAAAAGTAATTATGGGAAGTTCAAATTTAACGTCAAATGGATTAGGTCTTAATCATGATAGAATAGATGATAATAATACTTTGAGGGATTATACTTCTGATATTAAAAATTGGGTTGAAGATAAAATAAATTCATCTAAACTAATTACCATTAATGAAGCAGTGAGAATGGATGAATATATTCAAGAAGCTATAAATGAAACAGACGAAGGAGAAATAAAGAAAAATCAAAGAAAGATAAATAAAAGAATGGTGCAAATATGTGAGGTCATTAATCCTTCAAAAGATGTAGATAGTCGAGATGTTTTAATGATAGAAAAAATAATAGAGGCATTTATTGAGTCTTTCAAAAAAGAACCTGAAAAATATACCTATATATTAAAAGAAACAGAACTTGAGGAGATTTATAAAGTTAGTAAGAATATGGACTGGTATAATACTTATGTAATTGATATAAATCAAACAATAACTCACAAATCCTTTAATTACAATAACATACTATACAAATACACTCCTAAAATATATAAGATGAATAATACTCTCTATTTGGAGAAAATATATGGTGAACCTGTGAATTTTGAGGATGAAGAAAGTGTAATAATGTTTCTAAATGCCCTAAAGGATATGTTGGAGATAGGAATTGCAGTAGATAACAATTTTACAGGTATTTATCAGTATAAAGAAAAGATTAAATTTTCTATGTTTTATCCTATTAGTGACTTAGATAATATAGATGAAATAGAATCTGAATACAAAAAATCTTTACTTATTAAGTGCGAGAATTATAGAACAAAGTCGCTTGTTGAGGACTTTGTCTTAGTGGGAGGTATAAAATGGGGCTGATAAATTTAATATCCGGCAGTGACATTGAAAGTTCAAAAGTTCTAGATAATATTCAAAAAGAATTAAGAAGGCATAAGGAGTTTATTTACATTACAGCTACTGCAAACATTAAGGACATCCGTCAAAATCAATTTAAAGAATTAAATGAAAGTAATATTTATACTTTTATGGATTTCCAAAAATATATTTCACGTAAGGTGTTAGAAGAAGAAGCCTTTATTACAACATCTGACCAAAGATATATCCTTTCTCGTATAATTGAAATTGATAAAAAGCTTGACAGTAAAACTAAAAAAGCTCTATTGAACATGAGATATGATTTATATGAGCTGTATAAGTTTTTAATGTTTTATAACAAAAATTCTATTTCAGAAGAAATATTAGATTTAATTGAAGGTGATTTTTCTATAACTGAAAAACAGCTTTTTTATTTATATAATGAATTCAGTTTAACTTTAGAAAAGATTATAAAAGGAATAAGACAAGGGAATCTTAATGAACAAAAAATTGATAAATCAATTTTAAATCTGTTTAAAGAAACTGAGAAAAAAGATAAAATAGATTTATATCTAAATAGTGTAAAATCAAAAATTGATAGTACCATCAATGAAAAAGAAACAGTTTTTATGGACGGATTTTTATTTTTTGATGATATACAAAAGTATGTTATTGCTTCGGCAGTTAAACATGGAAAGAAAACTAATTTAGTTGCAAAATACAGTACTTCAGATCAGACCAATAGTTTTCTTTTTGAAGACAATTATCTAAAGTTATCTAAAGAGCTTGGACATGAAATAAACTATCCTGATATTGATGAAGAATATTATGAAGATGATACCGCATTAAACTACATAAAAATGAAATATCCTGACATTGATATGAGAGTAAGTCCAGATTTGAAATCAAAGCTAAAAGATGGATCTATTGTCATTTTAAAACCTTTTGCTAATAGAGACAAAGAACTTTAGTACATTGTTAATAAGATTAGTGAATTGATAAAAGAAGAGTGTCAACATGATAAGAGTAAAGTGAAAACCTTTATTAATAATGATGTTGCAATAGTACTTGCAGTTGAGAAAGAAAAATATGAAGACCGCCTAAGTGGATTATTTAAAGATGTAGGAGTTTTTATATACAAAGATAATGAACCTTTAGAAAATACAAACTTTACAGAAGTTAATGTAAATACTTTTGATAAAATATATTATAGTAAGAGGGAGTTTTTAAATACATCTGTAAAATATAAAAATGGAGATGAACTTTCTTTTGAAGATAAATATGAATTTTTCAAAAAAATGTACAAAGGAATTGTTATAAATAAAGAGCCGCGTC
>NZ_JAVDDS010000041.1 GCF_030848475.1 Herbivorax alkaliphila | reverse complement strand
AATCTTTTTTATACTTAAAAATTATATCATACTGCAACTAAATTCTATATATCTAAAGTTTATCTTATTCTAAGACCTCACCTTCTAGAGAGTGTATATATTAAGTGTAAAGAATAATATTTTGGAAAATAAAGTTCCGCAGTTTCGGGCATGTAAATATAAAGTTATATGCACACCTTTAGTAAGATAAGGAATTTTGACGCTGCTTAATGCACAAATTTTAAGAATTTAAGTAAATACACTGTTTGTTTCAAAACATTGGATGTGCTATAATTAATACTAAATAACAGCATAATATCCACTATTTATTATTTAAATGAAATACTAATCTATCCTTTACATCATCATTTTTCCATTATTTTAAGGGAGGAGATATAGCGTGGAGAATATTATAAAAAAAAGCATTGTATTGTCTCTATTATTTGGATTTTTTATATGTTTAACTGTTTTTTCAACTCAGGCTAATGCTCAATCTAAAAACATTGTAGGCTATTTCACAGAGTGGGGTATATATCTTGAAGATAATTATTATGAAGTCTCCAACATTCCTTGGAACAAGGTAACTCACATAAATTATGCCTTTGCAAAAATTGAAGATGGAGAGATAGCCATACACGACACATGGGCTGCAATTGAAAGACCTTTTGATGATGATACCTGGGAAACACCTATAAAAGGACATTTTGGACAGCTAATAAAATATAAGCAACTTTATCCTGATGTAAAAACTTTAATATCCGTTGGTGGCTGGACAATGTCTACATATTTTTCTGACGTAGCCTTAACAGATGAATCTAGAGAATTATTTGCTAAAAGCTGTGTTGATTTTATACGCGAGTATCAATTTGACGGAGTAGATATTGACTGGGAATATCCTGTAGGTGGAGGCTTGGATACAAATATAACAAGACCGGAAGACAAGGAAAATTTTACCCTGCTACTACAAACTTTAAGAGAAGAGCTTGATATTGCAGGAACAGAAGATGGAAAAGACTACCTCCTCACAATAGCAGCACCTGCTGGAAGTTCATCTATAGACAATATGGAACCTGATAAATTTCATCAGTACCTAGATTTTATTAACCTTATGACATACGACTACAGTGGTTCATGGGAAGATGTATCAAATCATCTGTCTCCCCTTTACATGAACCCTTCTGACCCCTCATCAGCCTATAGAAAAGAAAGAGCTAATATTGATTGGACAGTGAATGAATATTTAAAACTAGGAGTCCCCGCAGAAAAGCTAAACTTAGGTATACCTTATTATGCTGCAGGCTGGACAGACATAACAGGTGGTACAAACGGCCTATTTGGCTCCGCCTCCGAAGGTCTTACTACAAGACCTTTTCACTATATAAAAGATATCTTAAATTCACCGAATTCATCATATGAAGAATTTTTCGACCAAAAGGCTAAATCTCCATATATTTGGGATGATTCAACAGGTACAATGTATACTTATATAGATGAAAATTCTCTTGAAATACGATGTGACTATGTATTGGAAAATAACCTAGCTGGCTTTATGATTTGGGAACTAAGTGGTGATTACCCAAAAGAAGGTGGAGATACATTAACTACTTTAATCTATGACAATATAGAGTCTTCCTCTTTACCTAAACCATTATATGGTGATATAAATGGAGACGGCGTTGTTGATTCTACCGATCTGACGCTGTTAAAAAGATATATATTAAACATCATCGACAGTTTTCCCTTTGCTGGAGCTTCGCAAAATGCAGATGTAAATGGTGATGGTAAAATTGATTCTACAGATTATGCTTTGATAGAAAGATATATTTTAGAAGTGATTGATGAATTGCCTCTAAAGCAGTAAATATCTAAAATTTCAACTTTTATACTTAAGCAATGACTAAGACTCAGTATCGTCACTTTTTATAAGTTATGGTATTGAGTCTTATTTTATAAATTCACTTTTGTGGCACAATAATCTTTAATGCTCCTGGTATAATTTCAAAGTCCGCCTTCCTAATTGTATAAATATCTCCGTCTACATTCAATTCTACATCAACTGCACTTTCGATGGATATTTTTTTGCATTTTACCATGTTAATCATACTTAGTCCTGTATGATTTCCTTTTATGTATACAGGTAATATTCTTAATGCATTGAGTCTTGAAACATCTTTAACCATGCATATATCAAATATCCCATCATCTATTAGTGCCTCCGGCGTCGGGGTTACTCCTCCTCCATATTTTCTGCCATTTGCAATAACAACAAATAAGTACTTATGAGAATAGGATTTATCATCAATTAATATTTTAAAATGCAAAGGTCTTTTTTTAAGAAGTGCAACAATAACTCCTGCATAATACGATAGTGATGAAGGAAAAAACCTTAATTTTTTAAATCTATAAGCTTCTTTTGCTGCATTTGCATCAAAGCCAATTGAAGATATGTTTAAAAAAAATCTCTCATTTACCTTACCAACATCAACTTTTTTCTCTTTTCCATTAAGTAATAAAGGCAGGTTTTTTTTATAATTCCAAGACTCCTCATTATAAATATAACGTGATACATCATTTGCTGTTCCTGTTGGCACAATACCTAAGGGAATTTTTTTATTCATTTTTTTTGATAAAATACAATTTATTATTCCATTTATAGTTCCATCTCCTCCAACAGAATACAATCTAAAATCATCTAAATTTTTGTATTTATCAATTACAACACCTATTTCTTCAGGTTTTGTGGTTATTTCCAAATTTATATCATAATCATTCTTTAACCGTTTAGCACATACGATAAAATCCTTATACTTTTCTTTTCCTGCATTAGGATTTACAATAAATACATGTTTCATCAATCCAATCCCCTTTATGGAAATAACATACAATCATTCCATACCCTTCACACTCTCAATATATTCTATCTTACAATAACCCCACCTAATAACTTCAATCAAAATAACATTTAAAACTTAAGATACTTACCAACTAATTATACAAAACTAATTAGTTCATTGCAAATACAGATGTATATATAATATTTCCCTCGCAAACATTGACAATACATTTGAAAAAAGTATAATTAAAATATGCTTTTTTATTAATTTGACAATTAATGAAAAAGCAAAATTTAAATAAAAGCGAGGGGATAAAAATGGGAGAAGGATCATATAATCCATATGTAAATGCACAAACACAGTTTGATAATGTGGCAGATTTGATTGGACTTGATCAACCTACCCGTGAATTATTACGTCAACCAAGCAGAGAGTTTCATTTTACAATTCCTATAAAAATGGATGACGGTTCATGTAAAGTATTTAACGGCTACAGAGTACAACATAATGATGCAAAAGGACCTGCAAAGGGAGGAATACGTTTCCATCCTCAAGAAACAATTGATACAGTTCGTGCATTATCGTTATGGATGACTTGGAAGTGTGCTGTTGTTGATATACCACTTGGTGGAGGAAAAGGTGGTGTCATTTGTGACCCTCATAACTTATCTAAAAATGAACAGGAAAGACTTTGCCGCGGCTATGTAAGACAGCTTGCTAAAAACTTTGGTCCAAATGAAGATGTACCTGCTCCTGATGTTATGACTAACGGTCAGCACATGCTCTGGATGATGGATGAGTATGAGGCGTTAAAAGGAGAACATTTTCCAGGAACAATTACCGGAAAACCCGTAGGAATGGGAGGTTCATTAGGACGTACAGAAGCAACAGGTTATGGAGCGATCTTTACATTAAGAGAAGCATTAAAAGCTCTTAATATTGATATATCAAAAACCAGTGCCAGCATCCAAGGTTTTGGTAATGTTGCTGAATATGCTGCACGCTTATATTCTAGCATGGGAGGAAAAGTTGTTGCAATATCATCATGGGACAACACAGACAAAAAAGCTTATACCTTTCAAAAGCTTGATGGAATGGATATTGAAAAAATGGCACAGATTAAAGACTCTTTTGGTACTATCGATAAAGAAAAAGCAAAGGAATTGGGATGCGAAGTTTTAGACGGTGGAGAATGGATATCTCAAGATGTTGATGTTTTGATTCCATGTGCACTGGAAAATCAGATAATACCAGAAACAGTTGCTAAAATTAGTGATCAGGTAAAAATTATCTGTGAAGGTGCTAATGGTCCTACTACACCTGATGCCGATGCATTAATTAAAGAGAAAAATATTTATCTTGTTCCTGACTTTTTATGTAATGCTGGTGGTGTTACATGTAGTTATTTTGAACAGGTACAGTGTAATATGAATTATTTCTGGCCAAAAGAAGAAGTTTTAGAAAAACTTGATCAAAAGATGACATCCGCTTTCCACGCAGTACATAAACTTTCACAGGAAAAAAGCTTATATATGCGTGATGCAGCATATGTAATTGCTATTAACCGCGTTGCTGAAGCTGTAAAACTTCGTGGATGGATATAATTTAAAACTGCAAGTACAAAATGAGTGTATATGTATGAAATGAGTATATTACAAACTCTAAGTCTTACAATATACTCATTTTGTAACAGTCTTTTATTTTAAAAATACGTATCAATAAATGTTTTATTAGGTAATATAAAATTTTTCAAAACATTTTTGTTGGGAGGAATATTATTTGAACTCATATAATAATATAGGTAATGATATTCTAGTTGAACGTGCTAAAGAATTAGAATGTCTATACCTTATTGATGAAGCACTGTCAGATACTCCATATCCCGAAAGTTTAGAAAAAATAACTTCTATAATACCATCTGGATTTAGAAATACTAAAGCCTGTAGTGCTATTATTGAATTTGACGGCAATGTTTATCACAAAGATCCAATAATTGAAAATGCAGATGAACTCAGTAAACCAATCATTATTAATGACAAAACACGTGGTTTTATAAAGGTTCGATACCCTAAAAATACATTTTCAGATGGTGAGATTGTATTTTTAGATCAGGAAGTACGACTAATCAATACCATCTCTAAAAGAATATCTGAAACAATAGATAAGATACACTCACAAAACATGAATTTATATCGCAACAGCTGGAAGGCGATATTGGATTTACTACAAAAAACCGATCACGAAATACTTTTATATGTATGCGAAAAAATGCTTGCTCTTCTTAAAAACTCTAATCCTAAGCTGGTTCATAATATATTTGAAGAAATGGGATGGGCAAAATATGAGAATAAAAATGAAATTAATTTTCCTTTAGAAACGCTTCCTGCTATAGACATTATTAAACTGAGTCAAACTCTTTTTTCAGCTGCCCTAAAAAGCTTTGACGATTCTCAGATTTATAAAAATATTAGTCTCTGGGTTTTTCAAGGTAAGACTTATGAGTTTATTAAAGTTGTTGACAAAAAAGATTCTGATGTTAAGGAAATATCAAAAGCGCTTTCAAGATATCTAAAAGCTGTTAAAGACACTGAAATGTCAAGTAAAGCTACTAAAAAATGGCTAACCGCTGAATTGTCACGTCGCTTTTTAACAGACAACGCTAAACAAATTACATTAATGCATAAATATATAAGTATAGGAGCTTTTCAAAAACTCCTTGACGCCTTTATATGTTCTCCAAAAAGCATTGGAAAAATCGGTGGTAAGGCTACTGGTTTTTTTCTAGCTAATCAGATTATTGAAACGTTTAAAAATGACATCCCTGAATTTGAAAATATTAAGATTCCAAAAACTTGGTATATATCTTCTGATGAATTAGGTTATCTTATAGAGAACAATGGCCTAGATGAATTAAATGAACATAAATACCGTGATATTGTTGACATACGAACAAGTTATCCACGAATTATTCAAACTCTTAAAAATCTAAAGCTTTCACCATATGTTTTTAATGAATTAAATCAGATTCTTGATACTTGTGAAGGCAAACCACTTATTATTAGATCATCTAGCCTGCTTGAAGATCAGATAGATACAGCATTTTCAGGTAAATATAAAAGCCTTTTTATAACCAATACCGGTACTAGGCAGGAAAGATTAAAACAGCTTACTGAAGGGATTCTTGAAGTTTATGCTTCCATCTTTAACCCTGATTCTATTCTATACAGAAGAAAACGCAACCTTATTGACTGTAGTGAACAAATGGGCATAATGATTCAGGAAGTAGTTGGACGTCAGGTAGGTCCATATTTTTTCCCACTCTATGCAGGTGTTGCCTTTAGTAATAATGAACTGCGCTGGTCTCCAAGACTAAAGCGGTCTGATGGTCTTTTACGAATTGTAATGGGACTTGGTACACGTGCAGTTGACCGTGTTGGTGAAGATTTCCCGGTAATTATTTCGCCTGGGCAGCCAAACTTAAGAGTAAATCAGTCCCCTATTGAATTGCAAAAATATTCACCTCAATATATGGACGTAATTGACATAAAAAACAACAGATTTCTCACCATGTCTATTTCTGAAATTATTAAACAGTATGGTGATAAGCTTCCCTTTATTGATAGCATAGCTTCTGTAATGAAAAATGACTTTATAACTGAAGCAAATAAATTTACAACTGATTTTAAGTCAGAAAATATTGTAATTACATTTGATAACATAATAAATAAGTCTCCCTTTGTAAAACTTATAAATTCCATGCTGTCATTACTTAAAGATAAACTGGGATATCCTGTTGATATTGAATTTGCAAGCGACGGAGAAAACTTTTATCTTCTTCAATGTCGTCCACAAAGCAAAAGTCAAGACAGTTCACCTGCTGCCATCTCCCCTGACATTCCAACACAGGACACTCTGTTTACAGCCAACAAATACATATCAAACGGCATGGTAACAGGTATAAATACTGTAGTATATGTTAATCCAATAGAATACTCAAAGCTTGAAAAACATGAAGACCTTGTGTCTGTCGGCAGAGCAGTAAGCGAATTAAACAGTATACTGCCTCGTCGAAGTTTTATACTTATGGGGCCTGGACGCTGGGGAAGCCGCGGAGATATTAAACTTGGAGTGCCTGTAGCATACTCAGATATCAATAATACTTCTATGCTTATAGAAATAGCAGTAAAAAAATCAAAATATCAACCTGAACTTTCCTTTGGCACGCACTTTTTTCAAGATCTTGTAGAGGAAAATATAAAATATTTACCCCTGTATCCTGAAGATACTGATGTAATATTCAACAACGCTTTTTTCCGTAGCTCTAAAAACTCACTCAATGATATATTGCCACAATATTCTTATTTAAGTGATGTCATAAAAGTAATTAACATTGCAGACATTCAATTTGACAAAGAACTAAATATTTTGATGAATGCTGATCAGGAAAAAGCTGTTGCATATCTTGAAAATCCATCAAACTCTAAAGCAAATCAAAAAACTAGTATTGATTCAATAAAAAATGAATCATATGAAGTTGATGAACAAGGATGGAAGTGGAGACATTTCATGGCAGAGCAAATTGCCGAAAAACTGGATATTAACGCTTATGGGGTTAAAGGAATTTATCTATTTGGAAGTACAAATAACTGTACTGCAAGATTAAACAGCGATATAGACCTTTTAATACATTTTAATGGCACCTACAAACAAAAAGAAGCCCTTGACAATTGGCTAAACGGTTGGAGTATGGCTTTATCAGAAATCAATTATTTAAAAACCGGTTACAAGTCAGAAGGACTTTTAGATATACACTATGTAACTGATCAGGATATCAAAGATAAAACTTCATACGCTACAAAAATAGACTCAGTTTTCGACCCAGCTTACCTTTTAAAGGGTCAGGCTTGAATATTTACTTACTCAAATTATCCCGTTTCTCCTCTTACTGCACAATTCACAACAATCACATCATATTCACCATTTTCATAGATATCCTTTATCTTTAAAAGGCAAAGTAAATCAGAAAAAAATTTATTGCAAAACAACTAAAAATTTGATAAAATGAAGATGGTGATATTTTTAGTCTTACGTGTTTAAAATTTCTTAACACTTTTAAATCATATTTAATTTTCAATAATACTAAAGGAGGTAAATCTTTGTAAGTAATTCTAAAGGCGACCTAGTAACGTGTTGTGTCTATTTATTATTACTTAAACCTTGTCTTCATTTCAACACATGCTACTTTTTATCTGTACCATTCATAAATTTAAGTATAATACAAAATCCAATTCAAGCTTAACTCTAGTTACATGTTTTTCAAACTGTTGAAATTTCTTTGTAATACTTTATTGTTCATCTTTAAAATTATAATCTACTATGATTAGAGGAGGAATTTTATGAAAACTGCTATTGAAATTTATAAAAAAACTTTTTCTTTCGTTTTATTAAAAGCTGGAGTATACGTTGGTGCCTACGCCCTGATGGCAGTCACGCTAGGAGTATTAATAGGTATTTTTTTCCTTTTACGAAACGTTATGGGGGGACTTGCGATTATAATTGGCTTTCTTATTATGATATTTGTCCTTGTAAATGTATGGCGTTTTGCAAAAAGATATTTTTTATATATTGTTAAAGCAGGTTTTGTTTCGGTTGTAGCAACTTATTTAACCACTGGCTCTTTACCTGAAAAAGGTTCCTTTCAGCATGCTAAAAATACTGTAACAAAGCATTTTGGCACTACCTCTATAGCTGCTGGTATAGACTTGCTTGTTGAAAAAATATTAAAAAAAATTAATGGTTTAATTTTAAAATTAGGTGGTATATTTTCTATGCTTCCTGGTGGTAAAATTATATTGCAAATTATTACTACTATGCTGACTGTAGTTATTGGATACATAGATGAAGCTATTCTAGGTTACATATTTTTGAGAAAAGATGATGAAAAACCATGGATTAAAGCTAAAGATGGCTTAGTTTTATATGTTAAATCATGGAAGTCTATACTGAAAAACGCTTCACTTATGGCCTTAGGTATAGTAACAATAAGATTTGTTTCATTTATAGTTTTTTATTTCTTATTTGCCTTAGTATTTGGTGGGCTAGGTAATCTCTCTGTAATTCCAGCAGTAATGTTGGGCTTAATACTTACAGGTGCAATTTCTAGTTTGTTTTTAGATCCAATAGTCACAATTTCCGTTTTAAAAGCATACCTAGACAATCTTGAAAATGCCAAAAATACAGAAGATGGGAAAATGGTTTCAATGCTTAACTCTGTTCCTGAATTTAATAAACTGGAAAATGGCGAAGGACTAGATAGATAAAAGCAAATGGGGTCAGGCTTGAATAATTTACTTACTCAAGTCTGACCCTGATTTTAAACAAATTTAATAACCAAGCGATTATCTTCATAGTTTGCTTTTACTACTTCTTTTGAATAAAGCTTTTTAGGAAGGATAAAACTTCTTTTCTCATTTTTTATAGCAATGCTCAATTCATCGCCCTTTTGAAATAAACTTAAATGTTTTTTGTCTACAAAAGGCATTTTAATTACTAAGTTATAACCTTCATCCTCTTTACATTTCTCAACTTTAAAAATCTTATCCTCAAACAATATATCCTGTGGTAAAATATCTTTAAATATTCCTTCTCCAAATTTAAGAAGCATTTTATATTCTTTTATTTCACTTTGCATAAGACCAGCTTCAAATACAGGTACAGGATTAAAGCTATTTTTTATATCTTCAATACTCTCTCTTTGAAGTTCAAGCCACTTTTCAAAATAACCTTTTGCTCCTTCCTGTGAAAAAACTCTATTTATAATTACTGCATCCACATTAAAATCAAAAAGATGTAAATAGGAAAAACTCCTCTTTGCTTCTTTCACAACAATTTTTTCTGGTGTAGTTACTATTCTAATGCTGACTTTATCTTTTTCCATAAGTAGATTATGAAGCTGACCAAGCTTTTCATATAACATCTCTATCTCATCAAAAGTGCTTTTATCCGGCATTGGTATCTTCATGGTTGTTTGAATTACTGGTCCAAAAAATTTTGCCGCCTTTTTCTTCATTGGAAAGAACTTTTCCATCCAGTACTTAAACATTTCAGGAAACTTTAGAAGAGACATAGTTTCTCCTGTTGGTGCACAATCCACAATAAGCACATCGTATTCACCATTTTCATAGATATCCTTTATCTTTAAAAGGCAAAGTAAATCTTCAAATCCCGGAAAAACTAAAAGTTCTTCACTTTCAATAGATTTCTCAGTTTTTAATAAAAATATTTTTTCAATATAAGCCTTTAGATTCCCCCATATCATTTCATTTTCTGATACAGCATCAATCTCTAGTGCATATAAATTTTCCTTTACAAAAGTGGAACTATTGCCAAGCTTTGTACCAAAAGAATCGCTTAAACTGTGGGCATGATCCGTACTCATTATCAAAACTTTTTTTCCTTCGCTGGCTATTTTACAAGCCGTTGCCGCTGCAATACTTGTTTTGCCAACTCCACCTTTTCCAGTATATAATATAATCCTCATCAATAACCCTCCTTGCTATTTAAAATCTACATCTACTTTTTTTGTTTGCTTTTTCTCTGATTGTTCTTCTTTTACAGAATACTCTGAAATCATTTCTAAAGCAAAATCTTTCATGAAACACAAAGCTTCTTTTTCTAGGTTTTCCACTTTGCTTTTCATAGAATCTGGTAGTATTTCTTTTATTGCCTGGTATTTTAAAAGTTCTGCCTTAATCATTTTTTTCATAAATTCTTTATTCATTTAACTCACCTTCTCTTCAAAATAAATACATAAATGATCATCAACAAACTTTGCCTTGCTTATAAAATACTTTTTCATTACATCAGGCACTGGTATGCTTCTTTTAAAGTTTCCAAGCCTTATTATTATATCCGTGTCCGACTGGTACATATCTAGTTTAGACTTATCAGTAAAAGGTATGTATACCTCAAGTTTATAGCCCTTACCTTCCTTTTCAAATCTTTCGTCAGATTTTTGTTTAAGAACTTTAAAAATGTTTTTATCCTGTAAAGAGTCATTTATAATTCTCTCAAGTCCATCTAACCCCACAACATCAACCTCATACCATTTGATGTTGTAAATTGGCATATTCCCAAAAATAGCTTGAATCTCTTTCATATATTTCTTTTGTATTGCCTTCCACTCTTTGAAAAAATGATTGTCAACACTTTCAGGTATAACTCTATTTATATAAACTCCATCAACGTTAAAACCATATAAATTAAGATACATATAGTTTCTCTTTGTCTCTTCCACTATCATTTTTTCAGGTATGGTTACAAGTCGTATGCTGCATATTTCATTGTCTTTAAATAGTTGTTGAAGCTGTAAAAGCTTCAAATACAGTTTTTCAATATCATTGAGTGTATCCTTATCTGGAAGTTCAATCTTAAAAAATGCCTTTCCCACAGGTCTAAAAACCTTCATGGCTATTCTTCCAACTGGAAAAAAGTTTTCCATATACCAAGACAAAAGTTCCGGAAATTTGAGTAATGAAAGGGTTTCACCTGTAGGCGCACAGTCAACAATTATAATGTCATAGATATTTTTATCGTAGAGTTCTTTTATTTTTAGCAAACTAAAAAGTTCTTCCATGCCAGGAAATACTACTATGTCTTCAAAAGTTTCAGCATCTTTTTCGTTATCAAATTTAATCATATTAGAAATTGACTTTTGTATAGTTCCATAACTGTTTTCCATTTCATAATTAGCGTCAATTTCTAATGCCCAGAGCTTAGGACTTATTTCTGTAGGTTCTTTGTGAATATCTTTTACAAAAATATCACTTAAGTTATGAGCCATATCTGTTGAAACTATAAGCGTATTCATACCCTCTTTTGAAGATTTAAGTGCATGTGCTGCTGCCGCGCTTGTCTTTCCAACTCCTCCTTTACCTGTAAAAACAATTATTCTTCCCATAATAACCTTCCTTCCTTTCATTCTTTTAGTGAATAGTTCTTAAAACGAAGTATTTGTTCTAATAATAACTCAGATTTCTGAGTTATGGAATGCCTTAGAAATAACGCCCTATTCTCAAGAACAAAATCCCGATTACTTAACGAATTTTGGACTATGAAAATTGAATATCATTTCTTAGCCATTACTATTCAATAGTAATTTTTTTAACCTTTTTCTCCTCTTTGTCTCCAGAGCCCTCTGTTTTTTTAGCTTCACTAAGCACAGCCTTTACTTTTAAAAATATATTAAAAGCTGTTGCTATTTCATTTTCGGTAAGGGATAAGTACACCTTGTTTAAATAGAATTCCCAAAGTTTCATTTCCTCTTTAATGTGAGTCCATGCCTTTTGTGTAAGAGTTATTTGAACTATTCTTCTATCCTCACTGCTTCTTATTCTCTCCACCATTTCTTTATTTTCAAGCCTGTTTATAACGCCAGTCCCAGTATTCAAAGGTGCATTTATATATTCACAAATTTGAGTCATATTTGCTTTTTTATATCTATAAAGAAAAAGCAAAACCAGCATCTCATTTTTTGAATAATCAAAAAAACCTTCACTCCACTTTTCAGGAAAAAACATAAACTTAAATTCATCCATAAAGTAAAATATAAAGCTATTCAAATCTAAATTTTTATTTTCTTCCATCTCTTTCCTCCAAATTAATTCGTGTAGAGAACTATAATTTAATTCTACCACCGAAGTATTTCTTTGTCAATAGATTAAATTATGCTTTTTAATTCAAAAACCCTTTCTTAATACATTTACATTGTCTAATTTACATTGATTAATAATTTTCAAATTAAATGTTTATATATTTCTATGTGAGGTAAGAAAAAAGCAAGGTCGATTTTTAAATTTAATATAAGCTTGATAGCTTTAAAATATTGATTATATTTTTAACAAATAACAAAACTAAGGAGTGATAGAATGTTATTAAGAAGTTTAAAAGAAATGATAGGATACAAAATATCCGCTAAGGATGGTGAAATAGGAAAAGTTAATGACTTCTATTTTGATGATCGAAAATGGGTTGTTAGATATCTTGTTGATAAGACAGGCTTCTGGCTTTTTGGGCGTCAGATACTTATATCACCTTCATCATTTGAAAAACCTAACTGGAGTGGTGAACAATTTCATGTTTCATTGACAATAGAACAGGTTGAAAATAGTCCTCCAATAGATTCACAAAAACCTGTCTCAAGGGAAAATGAGGATAAAATTGCAAAATATTATTCTTGGCCTAATTATTGGAATGGACTAGGTGTTCCACTAGGAACTGCTTATGCACCCCCTAGTCAACAGCCCCTTATTTTTAAAGAAACAAATAGAAATATCTCTCAGGATAATGAATTAAAAGATGAAGGTCTTAGGAGCACGGTGGAGGTTACAGGATATGAAGTTTCAACCATTGATGGCAATTTAGGATATGTTGAAGACTTTATAGTGGATGATGAAAGCTGGTTAATCCGATACATGGTACTAGATACCAAAAAAAATCTAGACGGTAAAAAAGTTCTTATTGCTCCAGAATGGATTAACTTTATAAGCTGGAACCAAAAAAAGTTTTCAGTAAATATACCGAAAGAAAGTATTCAAAAGTGTCCTGATTTTGACGTATCTTTGCCTATAAGCAGAGAATATGAAGAGTTACTTTATAACCACTATGGCTGCGAAAAGTATTGGGAATAAAAGATTTTAAGCTTTACATTTTATTACTACAAATACAATGCATAAGTCTTTTTTAATGCACTATATTTAGTGAACTCGTTTAGCTAAAGCTAAACATCGAGGCTTCAGGTGGAGACTCAATTCCACCTGAATATTTATTATAGATTTAAAAGCAAATAATTTACATTATATTCTTATTTCAGGAATGAATAGTGATTGTTTTTTTATAGATAACATTACTGGTTTTGGAAATTTTCTATATGTTGCAACGTATTATAATGATAATAACCACATAATAAGTATTAATTTGAAAACATATGATACTACAATTCTTACTAATGGACTTAATCGTGTATGGAAGTTATGTACTGATGGAGAAACACTATATGCTTATGACTCAACAAACCGCGGGAGAATTACAGTAATTGACTTAAAAAATTAAACAGTTTAAATAATAGTAGGTCTTGTGGATAATTTGGCATTCCTTATAATTAGAGATTTGACGCTTTATCACTGTCTTCATCCATTACTTTTGCAACTTTCTTGAATTTGCCTTCTACTTTGGCAATCCTGAATTCGTGCTTGTCGAGTTCAGCTTTCCCAACTTGGTTAGAATGTTCAATAGCTTTAACAACATGGTAAATTTCATCTTGACGAGTTTTAAGCCCTGTTACATCACCCTTAAGCCTTGTTACATCATCCTTAAGCCCTGTTACATCATCCTTAAGCCCTGTTACATCATCCTTAAGCCCTGAAAGTTGCTCTAAAACTAATTTTTGAAATTCTTCGTTCTTCATATATTTTTCCTTTCAATTTTATTCTTGTATTCTTGTTCTAATTATATCATTATACAATTAATTTTTGAAGGGATATTTTTAATAATCTAAAGCAAAATACCTAGAAAAATGCCCTGAAAGGAATCCATGACTATCTCATCCTTTAATACTATCCTAAAAAAACCCCAAACTATTAATTGGGAAACAGTATCTGCTTATTTATCAAGTGAAAGCCTATACTATTATGTAGATGCCATAGTAGACTACAGACAAGATTATGATTGGTTACTATGATGAAACTAGAAGACGGCTCTTCTCAAAAAGAACCGTCTCTATTTCCCTACTGCTATCTTATTATGTCCATGCTGATTTTACCATCCTTAATTTCGATAATTCTATCTGTCATTTCAGCTACTTTTTTATCATGTGTAACAATAATAAATGTAGTTTTATACTTTTTATTTATATCTCTTAAAAGGTTATAAACTATTTCTGTTGACTCAGAATCAAGATTTCCTGTTGGCTCATCTGCTAATATTAATGGTGGATTATTAATAAGCGCCCTTGCAATTGCTGCACGTTGTTGTTGACCTCCTGACATATTTACAGCAAGATTATTTTTCACTTTTGATATTCCCACCAATTCCATTAACTCCTCTGCCCTTTTTCTTATTTCATCTGAAACTTTCCCATTATTTCGTATCATATATGGAATAAGGACATTTTCTAGTGCAGTAAATTCAGGCAGTAAATGATGAAATTGAAATATAAAACCTATTGTTTGGTTTCTTAATTGAGCCAATTGATTTTTATTCATTTTTACTGTTAGATTGTTATTTATATATACATCTCCAGTACTTGGCTTGTCTAAAGTTCCTAAAATATTTAAAAGAGTACTTTTACCACTTCCCGAAGATCCAATAATTGAATTAAACGATCCTGCTTCAACACTTAAATTTATATCAAATAGTACCTGTGTTTTTATAACTTTCCCATAAATTTTATTTACATTTTTAATATCTATTATTTTATCCATTTCTTATCACCTCAATTGGATTTAATTTTGACGTATTCTTTGCAGGGATTAGTGATGCTATAACAGAAGCTACCACTGCAATAACTGCCGATAAAACAATAAATGAATAGTCTATCCTCAAGTTTACAACTGGTGTACCATCTGGGTTAACTGCAAATTTAGTAAACATAAATGATAATCCCAGCCCTAAAGAAATTCCAACAAATGCACCTATAATACCAAGAATCAACCCTTGGTATATAAATATCATACTTGAGCTTTTATCATTTATACCCATAGCCTTTAATATCCCAATCTGTTTTGACCTTTGTACAACAGAAATTGCCAAAACACTTGCAATAGCAAGCAGTACAGAAATCATTACAAAAACCTGTATCATTATACTAGAAATGCTTTGCCCTCTAAGTCCACTTAAAAGCTGCTCATTTTGTTCTTTCCAGTTTTGAATTTTTAGTTGTGGATTTAAAATTTTCTCAATATCATCAGCTATTATACCTGCTTCAAAAACATTATTAACCTGAATTTCTATAGAAGTAACAGAATTATCATAGTCAAAAATATTTTGAGATGTTTGAAGATTTGTAATAATCCATAATTTATTAATACTTGAAACCTTCAAGTCATATAGACCAGTAATTTTTAATTCTACAATTTCTCTTTTTGGAGTAATAATTTCTATATTATCTCCAACAGAGATGTCAAGTTCTAATGCAAGATCCTTACCTATAATAACTTCACCTTCTGAATCTGGAATACTGCCATCTATAAGATTGTCTTTTATGCTGTATATATCATTCATTTCTTCTGGCAAAAAACCACGTACCAAAACCGACTCTGTCTTGTCATTATAATTAATAAAACCTGGTGAATCGGCTGAAACAGATACAGCTTTAGTATCAAATGAAGATTCCCTGATTTTTTTTACTATACCAGTCCAGTCTTCTATTAAATCATCATCCTTTGGTTCAATTGTAATATGTGGCGAATTTCCAACTGTAGTTTCAACTAAATCTTTTTGAAGTCCCTGAATTAGTGAACCTAAAAACACCTGAACAGATACCCCTATTGATATTCCTATAAATATTAAAATCGTCTGACTTAAATTAGACTTTAAAAATCTTACGGCTATTTTAAAAGGTAACCTCATTTCAACTCCCCCTCTGCAACTTTTCTAATGTCCTCAAATGTTTGCATCAAATAGTCAGCACCCATCTCTTTGTGTATATTTTCTTTATTTTTAAAAGCATTGCCACCAACAGCAATTTTAGTCTTATTATTGGCTTTTTCTTTTAAAAGTTCTATTGTCTTTTTAGCTGAAATTAAGTTATAGTAATTTGTAACACTAATTGATACAAGGCAGGGGTTTATAGAATCTACTACAGACAAAAACTCTGTCTTTGGTGTACTTCCTCCAACAAAAACAGTATCATATCCACATAGTGTAAAAAAGTCTGCAATAATTCTTGCACCAACTTCATGATATTCTCCATCCGGACAAACAACTACTACTTTTTGATTCTTTTTAAGTACACCCTTAGCATCTCTTTCATCTATTACGTAGGGAAAAGCACATTCTATTATTGTTCTTACAATAGATGTTCTAACATGTTCTTTCCAAATACATAGATTTTCCTCTCCAATTTCACAACCTATGCTATTTAATGTTGGCTCTAAAATCTTTGTATATAAGCCCACAACATCAATATCTTTGTCCTTTAATAGTTTTAATGCAAAAAATACACATTTTTCTTTGTCTTCTTTTTTAAGATACTTGTTAAATTCTTCGATGTTATTTTTCATTTATGCAAACCTCCCAAGATACTTATTTGGCAATTGGCATTATTTCTATCAATATATACCCATTCTAGTTTTTAGATAATCATAGAAAAAAATTGTATGACATTAATATCGTCATATTTTTGATAATCTTGTATTAGTTTATTAAGATTAGTTCACTAAGATTAGGGTATCATAAAATGTTAAGACAATTTATATTTAGCTTTTAACATTAATTTTTTTCGCTAAGAATTGACCTAATATTTAACTTTTTTAGATTTTGCTAAACATCGGCGTTTCAGGTAAAAATTCTAATTCAGTTTTATCTAAACGAGTTCACTTATTTTTCTTTCCATTAAGTCTCTTATTTGAACTCTTCTTTATAACTACACCTATTACAGATATAAACACTGCAAATAAGATAATATTAAACCAAATAGCCTGTGATTTAGAGCTATTAAATAATAATACGGGATTTCTAATAACATGAAATATTTTACTAAAGATATTTTCACCACTTATCCTGTCATAATTAATAAAAATGTCTCCTATATATGCTACAAAAGCAAATGGCACAATAGAAGCTGCTATATATTGCCCTATAGATATAAGCTTATTTCTATTATAATCATCCCATACTGTAATTTGCTGTTCTATTTCCTTGTAAAGGTTTTGAGTTTCAAGGGCATTCATCCATTTTTTATAAATCTGATTTTCCATTTCATAACCTGTAATCTGCCCAAACCAACCTTGAGTCACAAAGTCTAAAAACTGTTCTCTGAGAAGACTTAGTCCTTTGTTTTTACACAGAGCACATTCTGCTAAATCCTCTGAAAAATGCATTAGAGTTGTCCTTTGATGTAATGCAAACATATATATTTCAAAAAACTCAGTCATAAAGCTTTTTTTAAGTTTCTCGATGATTTCCTCCAAACCATCATTCCTATATTCATCCATAAGGTTATGTCTTTTTATGACAATACTCCCTCCATTTTTGCTAAATGAACATGAAGTATATTTGTTAAGACTTAAAGTAGTTACATTTTCTCTGTCACAATCAGATACAAATATCTCATTATCAATAACATTTCCAAATCTATATGATAAATTATCAGCTGAAGCAGTAAAAGGCTCTTCATTAAATGTATGCAAAAAAGTATAAAACAAAGGTGTTATCATTTCTCTTTGTTCTTTAAGTTTTTTAAGAATTTTTTTTGGAAGAATACTTTTTAATTTTCCCTCTATTACTTTTTTTAGAATCTTCTGCTTTAATCTTTTATTTTCCAGTAGCATCCTTTCTGCTTTTAGTGTATATTTCCCTTCTTTTAAATCATTTAGGTTTACAGAAAGATCAAGGGTTAAAAAAGCTGTACCATATGCAGTAATTGTAATTCTAATATTATTAAGTATATACTTTATTTGCGCATCTTCCTTATTATCTGTATCGTCTTTGAAAAAATCAATTGCTTTATCTACATTTGGTTTTATATATTTATAATGCTGAACTCTTCTTTTATCATTTACATCCATATAATACTCAGTAAAATATTGGTAAAACTTCTTACTAGCTCCTTCTAGTGTATCTTTTTTATACTCTTTACAATCCCCTGATTCTTCTAAAGTTTTTTCCTTTTGATTTTGACTATCATTGCAGTCCCAAAAATCTTTAAATATTTCTTCACTTTGTTTAAGCTTATCTTTATAACTTATGGATTTATTGTTATCTTTTGAAAAAAGGTTAAAGGGTATTACAACTTTTAACTCAAATTCATTAACTACAGGATATAAATATTGAGCAAAACATTCTTGCATTTGTCTGTAATTTAATAGGCTTTTCGCAGTAGGTCCTTGCAATATTGTGTAGTCATAATTGTTGCCATCAAACCAAGGGTCATCATTTATGCACCATATCTGGTTTTCATATCCTGGTCGTTTGCTTGAGTTCTTCCTCCCATTGCCTTCTTTTTTCTCGTTATCGTTACATTGTAATTCTCCTCTTAATTCCTGCTCTTTTAATTCAAAATACTTGCAAATACCTTTTAAGTTTACTTCACCGTCATTTCTTACAGATATTATTACATCTTTCTTGTACTTATCTTTTGACTTTACAGGAATAAAGGTTAGTACATATCCCTGACATGATGATGAAGTTTTGTCTACTCTTGCATACTCTTTATGCATGATACAATCGGGGATTTGTTTCCATATAAGTGCATCTACTTCAATTGTTTTTTTATCATCACTTTTTAATGGCAATGCTACACATTTTTTTATACAAATATCTGGGTTATCACGTTCTTTCTTATATTTTTCATAATCTTTTTGAATGCATTTTATTTCTTCTTTAAAGAATTCCTCATAGATAGAAAAAAGCTTATCTTTACTTTTTACATCAAAGGTAATTTCACCATATAGATCATTTTCAATAGCTTCATTTATTTTTTCCAACAAAAGCAAGCCTTTTCTTACAACATTGTTAAACAGTTCAATTCTTCCTTTTGTCGATTTATTTTCACTTTTTTCTATTATGTAAGAGAATTTTAATACATTAATGGGTTCTTCTAAAAAATTCAAATCAGTTCTATGCTTACCTTGATCATTTTCACCAGCATATTTTATAAGGAGTTGTGATATTTTAGGAATTTTTTTGTATTCATTATAATAGATCACTAAAAACAAGCTACTTATGGCATCAAAATCAGGTTCATCATGAAGAATTATATTTACTTTCTCACAATCTGCTATATGTTTAAAATACTCTGGGTATAAAAAAACCAATTGAGCGGCACAGGTAACCTTTTCTTCCACATTGTCTTTTGTAATAGTGTTTAGGTGATGGTGGTCAATTACACCTTCTTCTAGCCTATTGCCTAAATCTAAAAACAGTGTAGAGGACTTATTATAATTTCTTCCCTTGCTAGTTATAAATTCACCGCCACTACTATAGACCACCGTCCCCTTAGGTTCATAATTTAAGATGTATTTACCACTTTCTAAATATGAAACCATTTTACAATTATTGTTTTCACTCATATGCTTGTCTCTCCCCCTTTAAGTCAGATTCTAAGGCCTGATTTATTGTTTCACCTCTTAAATTATTTTATTAAAATCGTCTATGCCTACAGGCTGTCTTTTCACACTATCACCCTTTATTTATAATTCGCTGATTATATTATACCCCTATATTAGTATAATTTGCAATTTAATTATGGTACATACTCAAATACACGTTTAATAAAAACTACCTACATACTACTAAACCTAAGAATCTATTCTCTCAAGTATATCAATGAGTTTTTGTGTTTCATTTATTATCTCATCTCTTAAAAACTTTGGAGACAATACCCTTGCTGATGAGCCAAGTCTCATTATAAAAGTCTTAAAATTTTCTATATCGCTGATAACTCCTTTGAAAAGTATTTTATCATTTCCTACTTCTACAAGGGCTCCTTTGTTAGTAAGTTCACTCCTTACTTTTTTTAAAACTGCTTCATAGCAATCAAACTCTACTTTAACTTCAACCATGTCATCGCTCAAAATTTTCAAAGCCCATTCCCTGTTTACAGGCACATCTCTTGTAAAAGTTTTAGGCATAATTTTTATAGAATTAAGACTTGATACCAAAAGAACTTTTGAGTTGTCATTTTCATCCTGAGCAATCAAAAACCACTCTCCATTTAAGTCATTTCTTATAAATCCATGAGGTTTTAAAAGGTAATTATCTGTAGTATTAAGAAGTGAT
Source organism: Herbivorax alkaliphila (assembly GCF_030848475.1). GTDB lineage: Bacteria > Bacillota > Clostridia > Acetivibrionales > Acetivibrionaceae > Herbivorax. The sequence goes on along the minus strand of NZ_JAVDDS010000041.1, from coordinate 13,873 downwards.
GCTTTAATATAATGTCTCTCTTGCACTGCTCTTTGTAGAATATTCATATTCCCATTGTTCTCAACTGTTTTTTTAGGTATATCAAATACAACTACTGTTGAATTTGGACTTGGTGTTGCTTTATCTAAAATAGAAGAATAGTCTTCATCATTTACTTGTATACTAGAGCATTCAATTACAGCAGTTAGGATTAATCTTTGTTCTTCTGTCAAAATACCCGCCGGAATTGCATCTAATTTATCACTTTCTACCTTCCACCTAACCTTATTTACACATTCACGTTTACTTATATCTTCAAATACACATCTATCCTTATACTCTTCTGAATAACAAAGAGTTATGTTTATCAAGGGATCGTCATAAACAGATTTTAATATTTTTATAACATAGGCAGAAGAAAAATCCAATCCTGCTGCTATTTCAGCTATAGTACATCCCTCATTAAAAAGTATATACTTTATAATGTTTATTACATCACTACAGTTTGTTCTCATCATGTGCCTCCTGATAATTCTCAATTGTTTTTAATGCCACTTCATACTGGAGATTTCTAAGATGTTCAGGTTCTAAAATCACTGCTTTTGATCCAAATCCTCTAATCCAGTGCATAAAATCAGAAACTCCATCTATCAAAACAGTTATCACACAAAATCCATCCTCATTACAAACAGTCTGTTCTTCAATAATATTATCTTCAAGCCTTGTTATAATGTTGTTTGTTATCTGTTTGTCAGAAGATAGTTTAAGCTTAATTTCTACTTTTCCTCCAAGTCCCATACCAAAACTCTCCACTATATCGTCATAGGCTTCAAGCTTTTGGCTTTGAATCCTTTTAAAAAGATTTATATCAGGTTTTATATTGTCCATTCTATTGACCTTTTCAATTCTATCAACCCTTATAAGGCTGTAGGGTCTTTTGCGTTTACGGGTTTTTACAACAAGATACCAGCATCCAAGGGAAACTCTGCATACAGTCAAAAGACAAAAATGTTTTAAGGGTTTATCCTTTCCCTTGGTCCATATTTCGGCAAAAGAACAGTTTTGACAAAGATTATCAAGTTCAAATAATAGTTCCTCTTGATTATGTGTCACGTCATTGTCTTTTCCATCGGTAAAAATTTTATAAGACAGTCCAACGTTGTCAAGAATATCACCTGTAGGATATTGATCATTTCCTGCAATGCTCCTTATAATGCCGTTTTCTAGTTTTTCCACAATTGTCTGAAGTTTGTTGTTAAATGGCAGTGGAGCAGTATTGGTTCTTATAAATTCAATTATTCTAACACATAGTTCTACAGGAATCCCTTCTTTATCAAACTGCTTTTCAGCCAAATAATATCCTCCTTCTTTTGGAGGTATACATTTATATAAAATCATTCCTTGATCCATCAAATTTTTCAAGTACTTTTTAAGGGTCTTTGTACATATCTTCGACTTTTCACAACCAAGATCATCCTTAGTTGGTCGGGTAAAAAAATCTTTAAGCTCTTTTTGGGTGCAAAAACCTTTTTCACTTATAAACCACAAAAGATTAAATTGACGTTTTTGACTCATTGAATATTTAATGTTTTTTATGGGTTTTACAGCTTCCCCTGCTAATTTGTATCGTCCCGATTTACAGAGAATTTTATGTCCCATATCCCTAAGATACTTTATGTCTCTTGCTGTTGTAGCAATTGAGATTCCGATTTTATCTGATATTTCAAGCTTTGTCGCTCCATTATTGCGTCTGATGAGATCTTTAATCTTTTCAAGACGCTCCTTTTTATTTTGACCTTTCATAGTCTCCCCCTATTTCAAGGTATAATTGATATATTTAATCATGAGTGACACTATTTGCGTCCTTAACATAATATAACATTTATTGTCCAATTTTATTTTATAGTAAATCATATTTCTTATCAAGAGTAAAAAAACAACCTCAAAGTATGGAAAAAGTACAAGTATTATATTTACTACTCATTATGTAATCTTTTTATCATAGTTTATGACCTTAAGCAACATCCTTTAATAAATTAGAAAAACTTAGTTTTAGTCATCTTTTTCTAGTAAACATTTAGGAACCTCTTCCTGAAAAATTCTAAAAGGCCAAGAAGCATATGTTGATACTGTTGCAACAAATACAGTAACAACAACTATTATATTAAATACTGCTATTTTCAACTTATTATTCATTTAACACACTCCCCTTTAACATTTAATTATATCTGATCCTTGGTTTTTATACCCACTTTTACATCTACAAAGCTTGTATCCAAGGGGTAAAAGTAATATCACTGTAACTATAGATGATAATACTAGAATGTTGCTTATAACACTTTCCATACTTTGAATTAACAATGCAACTACATGAAGCAGTATTGTTAAAATAATTGAAGCAATTTTTAATAGCTTTCGCTTTTTCTTTCTTATAATTGGCTTTTTAAGGGTATCTCCTGGGGCATATAATGACAATACAAAGATATTAATGATCATCAATATAACTATTACTTCAGTACTTATTGTAAGCATCGTTGAAAGATAAATTACTCCCCATATAATAATATTGTAAAAGACAAAGCATTCTAATCGGCTGTTGGCATGAGCTCCACCTGCTAATACCCTCATTGCTCCAAAACCTATTGTTGTTACAACCAAAAATTTAAAAACACCTAGCAAAAGGCTTATTGCAATACAAAATGTCCCTATTATAAGTTCAAAAATTATTATTCTCATTGCATATGTAACTAGTTCTTCTTTTTTGCTATCAAGATAAATATTTGACTTAATAATCTTAATAAATTGGTTAATTAGTTTGTTAATCATGACATCATCCTCCAGTTATATTACTGAGGATCGATCCATTTTTATCATTCACCGCGGGTTCGGTATGCTCTTTAGATTCCCAATACCGAGGAACTGTGATTTTTCAAACATGTAAATTAGGTTTCATCACCTCCAATCAATTAGTTTAAGTGAGCTCTTTATAAATATGGTACTATAATAGGGTGGAAAAAAATTTGATATTTTTTGATTCAGTTGTTTTATTTGAAATGATTTTTAGTTTATTAAGGATTGTTTTAAGATTTGATACATGTTTATAGATGGATTTAATACCTATTTCCTTGAATAAATATTCACAGTACATTTTCTTTACTAAGCAGTTTGGAATATCAAGATATATATACTTTCCCGATGTTGCCTTTATTGTCAAAATCCCCAGTAGATATAGATATTATGCTTATCGTAGCGGAACTACTTTGATTGCAGCTTCCGCCACGATATCATTGAATACATGTTTATAATACTTTATCTAGCTGGATTATTTAAAGCTTCTTTTACAATTTTAAGTTCTTCTTCATCATTTTGATTCTTTAGAGATATTTTTTTGGTATTTGATAAAAATTTATGTAGTTAATTCTGCTCAATTGTTTCATTTATGATAGATTTTATAGTACTTAGCATTTCCTTTTGTGAATCCTCCAGCAAATCATTATTTATCAAAGAAAAACAAGATGCAATATTCTCTGTATGTTCTTCAATAACACCTAATTTTTTTGCAGATACACATCCTATGTACATAACTTTAATTAAATCTTCCTGTAAATATTGTATTTTAGGTACTATTTCTATTAGAATGTTTATCGCGTTCTTTGATAATTCTAAAGCCTCTTTATAGCCTTCATTTGAATCCATTTCAAAGTAGAGTATTCCAAGGTTTATATATGCAGAAGCCAAATAATTTGGGTCAAAATTTACTTTTCCTTCTTTATACAACTTATTTAGCTCTTCCCTGATTTTTATACTGGCATCATAGTCTTCTATTGCCTTTTCTACCTCTTTCTTTGATTTGTAGGCGTTTCCTCTGTTCATATATACAGTAGCTAAATAATTTGGGTCAAAATTTATTTTTACTTCTTTATACAATTCTTTTAGCTCTTCCATGATTTTTATACTGGCATCATAGTCTTCTATTGCCTTTTCTACTTCTCTCTTTGAACTGTAGGCTACTCCTCTGTTCATATATACAGTAGCTAAATAATTTGGGTCAAAATTTACTTTTCCTTCTTTATACAATTCTTTTAGCTCTTCCATGATTTTTATACTGGCATCATAGTCTTCTATTGCCTTTTCTACTTCTCTCTTTGAACTGTAGGCGTTTCCTCTGTTCATATATGTCATAGCCAAATCATTTGGGTCAAAATTCACTTTTCCTTCTTTATACAATTCATTTAGCTTTTCCATGATTTTTATACTGGTATCATAGTCTTCTATTGCCTTTGCTTTTTCTCTCTTTATATAGTAGGCTAATCCTCTTTTCATATATGCAGTAGCCAAATCATTTGGGGTTTCAAGAGTCTCTTCATGTTGCATTTGTAAAAGTACTTGTATCAATGAGTCTAAGGTTTTAATATACCTTTCAACAATATACCCCTGTGGGTTATTATAAAAATTAATTACTTTTTTCAAAGTCACCTTTGCACCATTTAAATTTTTAGGTTTAACTATTCCTACTATATTTGCCGCAAGCCATGTCTCTCCGTCATAATCACTTTTAGCAATATTATCACCACTGTTAAGACCTTTTACAAATGCATTAAACATTTGTCTCAAATCTTCAATTATTTCTTTCTTCTTCTCATTATCAAAAAATAAAATATTCTCTCTCCACTCTTTATGAGAAATGCTTATAAGATTACCTCTAGCAGCAGCTCCACTTCTTTCAAAATCAATAAAGGATCTCATATCGTGAATTATTCCCATAAGTCTAAAGGTAATGGTCTCCTCCCCCATAAGATATGCCATTTCCTTTAATGATATATTTTCTCCTTCTTCTGCTAATGCTAGAATCATCATAAATCTTAAAACCTTATCATAATAAGCATTGCTGGATTTTTTAATGTTTTCAAAAAACACTCCTAAAAGTTTATTTTTATCTGCATTAATATCAATATTGCACTCATATAGTTTCTTATACGCATTTAAGTATATAAATCTATATTGAGCATCTTCTAAAATCTTTTCAACCTCAATCTCCAAACTTTTAATTTTTGCAAGCTTATCTTTATTTTCTTCATTATCCTTATTAATTTTTATTTCATTTTTCATTTCCTGATCATTTATTTTAAGAATATACTTTTTAGCATACTTTTTTATTATTTCTCTATAAGTAGGATTATGTCGGTCAAATTCATATTCTTCTGTTATTTTAAGCTTCTCAAGCCCTTCTGTGATGTATTTATTATGCTCAAGCTCCTTTTTTGTTCGGCTTGTTATAAGGAAAAACACTCCTTTTGGAAGATCTTTAGGCTCAGGTATAAAATCAAAAATAGATACTTTAGAATACTTTTCTTTATACTTCTCTTCATATAGACCAGTAATCTCAATTGTAGTTTTTACCTCATCAATTCCATCTAAAATAATCAATAGCTTTTCAACTTCATAAAAGTCTTTGATATAACCAAGAATCTTTGCAAATTTTATGATATCAGGTTTTGTTTCACAGATAAATTTTGAACAATACTGTTCTATCTCAGTTCCCTGAAACGCATTTGGAAGAAGTTTTTTTCACCCTCCTCCTTTTCTACCTTAGTTTCTAATTTACCTATAATTCCACCTTTAAAACTATCAATACGGGAATTGTATATAGAATTAAAATGCCATGCTCTAACCATTACCCCATGTATTCTATGCTTATCATTAGTATAAGAAGAACTCCCTAATTCATCAATTGCATCTGTAAAAACTGTTTTACCTGTTCCTCTTTCACCCCTAAAAATAAAAATACCTTTTTCATTTTCATTAAGGCATGATAAAAGCTTGTCGTGCATATGAGTTGGCTTTAAAATCTCCTTGTCAAACATTAATTTTTCAAACTTTTCTCTTTGGTGAGCATTTAAATTTGCATCCATTACATCGTCACAAGGAACAGCAGCAACATTCAATGCTTTATTAATGTTTTCAAGCCTTTGTGCTAGAGGATTGTTATATATTTTTTTACCGTGTGAGTAATTAAGGGCTTTTGCACATTTTTTGTTTTTATTAAATGAATCCATCACATATAATTTGCTTGCCTGATGTACAAGGTAAGGATCAAGCTCTACAAAGTCATTTGCATTTTCTTTAAGTTGAACTTTAAAGGATTTAATTTCATCAAAATTAATGTCAATGCTATTCCCTGAAAGCAAAAGGCTTTCATTTGTATAAAATCCTATTTTGTTGTAGCAGTCTTTACAAAGAGCCATAGTTTCTTTTAAAGCTTTTACTAACTTTTTAATTTCCTCCTGAAATATATTATCAATATCTTCTAGTGCAAGTGCGCCATGGCCTATAGTATCATTTCTCCAGTTGGTTATTTTATATGTATTAAATATACCTACTATTTTTTTAATGATTTTGATAAATTCAGCGTATATGTTTTTTGCATTTTGGGGCATGTCTTCTTCTACATTTAGTTTTGCAGCATGTTTTCCTATTTGCTCCCAGTCCCCTATTGCCAATGCTTTAGAAAGAACTGTATTTACAATATAAAATAAATCTTTATGTTTCTCTTTAAAACTATCAATATCAAACTTCTTTAATTCTTTGGCATTTTCAGACTGAGTTTTTGAATTATAATCCTCAGCATTATCCATATAAGCCTTTTCAGCAATTTCTCTTATCTTTTTTTCACAACCTTCTAAAATTACAAGTATAGGAAACTTTAAAGCAATTTCAAAAGCATCCTTTATTTGCATTATACTTCCATATGTTTCTCCGTTGCTTATCATATCATAAAGGCGTTTGTATTCATGAGCAATAACATATGGAAATTCTGTAAAAGCTTCTTTGTACCACATATCAGTATTTAATTCTACTTCTTTATACCAAGGAGTGTTGTTTTTATTTATTTCCGTTTCCCACTCTTCTCTTGACATAGCAATTTTACATAAAGGACACCTTAAAAAACCTGTCACTATTTCTTCAAGATCTTTTATTTCATGGTTTGAACAGTTAGTATTCATTAATTTTCCCCCTCACATTTATATACAATTAAACGTTTACTATTACAATTTATAGATATCTAAACCCTAATATCTCTTATATAGTCTTTTAAAAAACTATAAATACTAATTTTTCTTTTTTACTGAGTAAAATCCATCCACTTTATCAACAAAATCCTTGCGACTTTTTATTGTTTCAGTGTTAAATTTTAAGTTTTTAGGCTTAACTTCTCCATCAAATTTAACAAATTGTGTTTTATGCTTTAAAACCTCATCTTGTGGGTTAATTCCAGCAATAATATGTTGATACTGTAGCCATAAACTTTCATAAGTAAAAATAAAGCTCTCGTATAATAGGTCATTATTGATATTGACTAAATTGTGCTCTAATGCCTTGTTTCTAGTATTTATCATTAACTTAAAATGTAGTGTTGTATCCATATACTTTATAATATTAAAAGGGAAATCAAAGTAGTTAAATAAATCAACCCACTTAAAATACTGCTTAAATTTAGTATCTAAAAGTGCAGTATAAATAGACTGCTCATAATCTGATAGTCCCAGTTCATCCTTTGGCTTTTGAATGTATTTATTGTCTTTTCTTTGCATGTTTAGTCGAGCTATTCTTTTTATGAATGTCTCAACAGAAAGTGGCTGTTCATCATGTTCTTCTAACTCTATAACTCTTATCAAATCCTTTGCCATGCTGCTGGTATTTGTTAATGATAATTGATTAATTTCTTGTAAGTAATTCTTTGAGTAGTTTCCTGTATATTGTTTATCTTTTATAAATTCATCTGTATTAATATCATAAACTGTTGTGTTTTTAAAAACATCTAGCAAAAGGTTAAACTTCTTATTATAAGATGCTAAATCAGATGCCTCATCTGAGCTAAAATAACCAATATTAGTGTCTGATTCTTCAGATTGATTAATTATAATTTCTGAAAAAACAGAAGAAATAGCGAGCATTCCAAATATGTACTTTTTCAGAGCCTCCTTAAACTCACTATTTGAAGGGGATAACTCTTTTTTACTAATATCCTCAAAAACCATCTTAATAAAAGGATGAGTTATTTTAGGTAGATATTTATATGTCTCCATAATAAATACTAAAATCCTGTCATAGTAATCAAGATACATTTCAAGCTGACAATAATATAAATACATTTTTTTAGAATAATTAACATAATCCAATTTATCATGATTAATCCATAGATGCTTGTTATCCTCTTCAAACTTTTTGTGAAAAATCGCTGGCATTGGATACTGTCTATGAGGCCATTTCACTAGAGTATTAGCTTCTTTTAGCTTGCTACGGTCTGTCTCATTGATAATTGCTGAAATATATGAATTATTGAAAATTTCTTTTAATCCTATCAATGTACTGTTATCTGTTGCCTCAATCGCTTCAAGTAAATTAGAGAGAATTTTTATAGTATTCATTTCCCAAAGATTTATAAGCATAGGATTATCAATATAACGGTCAACTTGAACACCATGAGGAAATCCCCACGAAACCTTTAGCCAATACTCTACACTTTTCTCTTTAATGCTTATAACTTCTTTTTCATCTAATGTCTCTATAATATCCTTACCTAAAAGATTTTCATACATAGTCGGCTTGTTATTCACAATATTGTCAATAATGGATTGGTTGAAATGTGAAAACACCTTAGTAACCCATTCAAACATTTCATAAGAGTCAGAAAGCTTACTCACACCAAAAGAAGGATCACTTAGAGCCATATATGCATGTATATCTAATATTAATTCAGGATGTTCTTGATATAAAGAAAATGTGTTTTTATTTTCATCAAATAACTTTTGGGATATTTTCAAATTTAATATGTGATCAAATAGGTTTTTCTTATAATAATAGTCTTCTGGTTTGAAGAAAGGCAAATCATAAACACTGTATCTGCCATCTATCAATTCTAAGTATTTTTCATACTCATCATCACTTACTATAAAAATAACTTTGCTTTTGCGTAGACTGTTTTGCAACTTTTTAAATACCGATTGAGGAAGATTTCTAGTTTTTATTACCCATAAAATATCCTCTTTCTTTTTACCATACAACTGAGCTGTAAAAGTGTTGTATTTGAGTTCCGCTTTATCGTCGTCTATTATTTGGAAATTGTAATATTGAATTTGCATACCCTTGCTACAACAGTTAAAAAACGTCTCTGACAGCAATAGTAAAACACTTTGTTGCTCAAAAGAATTACTATTATCACGATGGCTCTTTAGAAAAACAGGTTCATTTAGATTTATCTGATTAAATTCAGACATATTTACAAAATCCTTGTACTTATCGATATATGGAAAATACTCAAATTCTTCTTCTTTATTATTATTAATAGTAGAATCGTCAGTAATTTTATTGAAAAAATTATACTTTAAGTTTATCCAAGAAATATTATTCTGAAGCTTAATCAACATTTTATTTTTCAGGGATTCTGGCAATGATAAATCATTATGATAATCCTTTATATTAAAATCTGCCAGTAAGAGGTCTTTCTCATCTGTTCTTAATGCTCCAAGGTCACTTGAACTAGTTAAAAATGAAAAGTCAAATTCTTTCTCTTGAAGAAGCTTCCCTATTTTTTTGCCATAAGTAGGTACACAATTCCCTTCTTCTAATTTTTTCTTGTTTTTTGGCAAAGTAAGATCTACAATGAAATAATGATATGTGCTTCTATTTAGTTTTATATTTTTAATATAAGCAATAGCATCTTCATAGTTTGTTATCAATTTAATTTTAATGTCAAACAAGCGATAGATTTTTTCAGGTGCCTGAAACATTTCATTCCAAAAATCTATACCTTCATCCAATCTCTTTGACATAGCTTCTTGTCCAAAAATATCATCAATCCATATAATCTCAGCCCTCTTATTTGATGAAAAAGACATATTATCCCTCCCCCTTTAATACTTTACAAATATCAATATAAAACCTTAAGTTATTTATGTGCTTTTCAAGAAGTGCATCTTTATGATTAGTTGCATGAATCTCCAAATTGTTTTTAACCTCTTGAATCAATGAAAAATCTTCTAACTTTTCTTCTGTATTTTCATTTAGAAAATCAGTTGGTTTTCTAATTTTAATGTTATTATAAATATTTAATGACATAACTTTTGATCTAAGGCTTTTAATACGTTCACTATTGTATTTTGCTAAATCATGATTTAATGAAGATAAAATGCCATTGCTCTTTAAGCTTATCTTTCCATTGTAGTTATAAATTATATCGATACATTTTTTATAAATCTCTTCTTCGTGTTTTGGTAAAAATAGCACATTATACTTTAATCCAAATAATACTTCGTCTAAAATACTACATGAAAGACTTTTACCTGACTGCAAAATTAAAAGTGTTTTCACAATATCAGGATTTGATATTGCTTCTCTTTCTTCATCTTCTTCTATATATATCTCTGATTTGTGCCATATTTGAAATACCTTTTTTAATTCATCTAATTCCATTACTTTCATGTAATATAATGGCTCAACATTCCCACTTGTAAGCTTTTTTATATTACAATTTAATTCAGACAATGAAGACCATTCACTTATTTCAATAGATTGTGGCAATATCGTATTACCTTTTTCTTTTACCGTATCCACCTCTAAAGGTTTTAAAAAATTCTCTATTTCAGGATAGTCTTTAAATAATTGCTCGATTGACTTAACATTGCTTGGTAAATAAACATGTCCTGATTTTATATCACTTAAATCTGTACTTATACTACCTTCAAATCCTCTCTCATTTAAACTTTCCAATAATTGTGTGGATTCTTCATTAGATAAGACAAATGTAACACCATTTTCATTAGCATCCATAAAAGCCTTTATAGCTTTCATACCATATGTGCGTTTAGGGTCACCATTTTTGTGTTTTGGAACATTTATATCTGCAAATAGCACTTTAGCTCCATAAATGTATGGCTTTAAGTCCTCTGTATTTGCATGGTGAATAAAAGTTTTTGGAAAGTGAGTAGATAAAAATGCACATGATGATTCAAAATTTGCTTCCTCATCTTCTAAATAAATTATTTCATATACAGTTTTTTTGTTAGAAACAACTTCATCTTCTGCAAAAAGTGTCTGTTCTTCCCTAAGTTTTATTGGCATAGTTAATGATGTTAGAATTTTATTTTTTGCAATCATACAGTACTTAATTTTAGCATCTTCACCAAATCTACTTAATAACTGTCTCCTTGATGATCCAACACCTACCCCTGTTGATCCACTTTTATTATGATTTAAAGCTACGATATCTTCTGTAGTATTCATGTCATCTAACCGCTCTTTTGTTATTGGATTGCATGAATTAACCACTTGAATGTTTAATATTCCCGAGTCCCCTTCAATATTACCTAAATTCATCTGCATAGAAAAAAACTTATCATTTGTTGTTTCCGCTTCTTCTACTGCATTTTTTATAATTACATGAAACGCTTCTTGAAGGGTTATTTCATCTATTAGTATTTCAAAGTTAGGTAAATAACTCTCATAAATGTTAGCATTGATAAGTATTTCACCATTTTTTCCTTTTACGCAATAGCTAGAAACTGATTCTTGTATAGCTACTCTTACAACCTCATCCCAAGATTTACCACTATCAAAGTCAAAAGTATTTTCTACAAGTGTACTTAAAAATTGTTTCATACGTTCCTCATGAGTGTTTTGATTAAAATAAATACGTTTTAATTCTAGTGAATCGCCCTTTATTTTTCTGCTAAAATCTCTTATAACCCTGTCAAGTTCTGATTTTACATATGTATCATTAATACGTCCCTTTATACCATGCATAGCCACTTTTAATTGATTTGATATAAAGTTTTTTTGATTTTCACGCTCCATTTTAATTAATTCCGCTGCTTCTGTTTTCTGACGCACAATCAATTTAAGTGCTGTTTTTAAACCTTCTTTTTCAGAATTAATTTCCATAATATTTTTTTGAATGTCTTGGTTAACTATAATCACCATAGTAAAAGCATGTTTTTGATCAATTTTTATGCCATTTTTCATTTTTGCTTTTGCAGGATCATAAGAAATAAAGACCACTTTAGAATTTCGGGTATCCACCTTTTCTATAAATTTACATATGTTTTTGTCTTTGTTATATACTTCCTTCCAGTATTTTTTTTGAAAATAGTTTAAAGTAGGCATGTTTTCTAAATCTACATTCTTTATGTACATATAGCAAATACCATCTTCACTTGTAAAGCACTCTTTCTCTAACTCTAAAAGCTGTCTTTTTTTTGCTTTATGACTTATCAAATTATATATCATAAAATCAACACAGGAAGCTTCGTTTTCTTGAAAAGCATGGAGTTTATTCCTAACCCCATGATCTAATTTTGCACGTTCTTTTCTATCTAATTTCCATTGGTTAAAAATAATGTGTTTTTTTGTGTAGTCAATATCAAAATCTTTTATATTACAACTAAACCTATCCCACTCATAGACATAATTATCTTGTGCTTTTATTTCCTCATTCTCAGATATACTTTTTTTAAACAACATTGCCTCACAAGCACATATAGTAACTGAGTCGTTCTCAGAATATTCACCATTTTCGCGTTTATCAATTAAAGCAGAGTCTTTAAAAATAAAACACCTGTCAAATGGATAAGTTTGAACATTTTTAACCCCATCAATTTTAGCTGCCAGAATCTGCTCTACAAAAGTTCTTGAAAACGCAAAAGAATCTGCTTCCTTATTTAATTCGTCTTGGCGGTCTGTAATGCTTTTTAGCCCATCAGTGTACCAATACCTCGATATTAGTGATGATTCACCTATAGAATCACGAATGTTTTTTTCAAGTTCTTTTTGGTGTAACAACAAAGAGTAACTTCTAAAAAAGCTTGCTAGTGTTTCATATTCAAAATTATAAACATCACTTGTATTACTAAAAAAACCTACAGATATATCAAATACATTCTCTAAGTCGCATATGCTCTCATCAATAAAAAAAGCATTAACTGGCTTAAATGCAATCATTACTAAACAGTCTCTATTTGTAGCATATAGTATTCCTGGATATGCTTCAAACCCATAAAGCTCTAGCTCTTTCCCCGACAAACAGCTTCTATGGGCATAATCATTTATAAAATTCTTAAGGAGGGATTTTGTATATGTATCTACCTGCGTGTATTTACTCATATCATGATGATCAAGATTTTCATTACAGATTGGTAAATCGCATTGATAAAAATAATCAAAAATTATACTAACTAATTTTCTTGCATGCTCTTTTTCTAAAGGATAATCATATTGAAAATTTGGCAAAGCAAAACGCCCTGCTTCATTAAAAACACTTCTGTTTGATTGTGTACTATGGTTAATATCTATTCTACGAGCTAAAAACTTATCTTTGTGCAAACCAAATTCAACCAAACTAAGTAGCGAAAAACCTGATAACTTTTTACTATAATGTTTTCCAATCTCATTTATAAAGAAACTCATCCAGCTAATCTCTGGTGGCTCTCCACTTTTTTCAAACTTTCTGTAACCCTCTATTGCTGACACATATACCTGTTCTGGCAAATACTTTGCCATATCCAGCAATTTTGCTTCCCTTTTCTTCGTAATAAGGTCAAACTCTTTAAACAAAAAAACCCCTCCCCATTTACATTCTTTAAGTACTTTTTAATTGATTTCTCTGGTTAACTCTTGCAATTTACCAGTAAATACTTTTTTAATGTTATACTATATACTTCAAAATTTATCATTATTCGAGATAATTATGTGAATATTAAGTATAATTTTACTATATACGCAACCACCTTAAAAGTAAAATTCAACAAATATTATACATTAATAATAAAAATTCGTATATAATCATATCCTGAAATGTACAGCAATTGACCTGAATTATTTTGTTTACGTAAAAAATGTA
>NZ_JAVDDS010000040.1 GCF_030848475.1 Herbivorax alkaliphila | reverse complement strand
CTACTTGGTACAATGAATTATATTTATATTGTGTAGCATTTCCATTTGCGTCTATTTGTTTTTTCAAATTACCCAATATATCATATTGATTTTCTTCAATAAGGTTTCCTTGCTGCTTTGGATCAAAATTGTCTGATGTTCCTCTTCCAACCCATGTCTTTTTTACATTTCCTAAATAGTCATATTCATAAGCTGTTTTTGAGTAGAATACTCCCTCAGGGTGACCACTTCCTAATGTATTTCCTTTAACACTTGTCTCAGATTCTACTCTTCCAAAGGAATCATATTCATACTTGGTAGTGTAGTCCTGTCCTGCTTCTGCTGTTTCAGGATCAATAACCTTCGTTACAAGATTTAAATGATTATATTCATATTCTGTATAATAGCCTTCATCAGTTCCAGTCCACTCTTTTATTAGATTTCCATAATCATCATACTCATAGCCTCTTATTACCATTTTATTAAATACACCATCTATATAGCTGGTGTGTTTTTGTGGATTTGAGGCCAAAGTAAATTCTGTTAATTCACCTATATAATTTTTCTCTTTTAATTTATTGTTCTCATATATATATACTGTTCTGTTCATATTGCTAAGATCTTGATTAGGTTGATAATTTTCTGGAGATACTTCCGCAATCACTCTTCCTGCCCAGTCGTAGTATACAGCACTTGTTACAGTTACTATTTCTTCATCTTTTTCTAATTCTCTTGTAACTTTTTCAACTAACCCAGTATCTTCATATTTATAGGAATAATCTGTTTTATTACCTCTTCCGTCTACAACTTCATCAGGTCTTCCCTCAAAGTCATACTTGATTGTTGTTGTTATTTCCTGTGTAGCAGCTTGAGAATTTCCATCTTGTAATATTACTTCACCGCTGACTTTTGTCTCTAAAAGTCTTCCGTATTCATCATATTCATATACTTTTTCTACACTATCTCCATATGACTCTATTTCTTCATATTCATCTGCTGGGTCAAGTTTTTGAGCTTCCCTAATTTCACTTTCAACATTACCATCTTCATTATATTCATAAGTAGTAACTACTGCAAATGTACCTGATTCTTCATTTGGTATTTCATATAGTTCATCAGGTGTTACAAACTCATACTTTACTTCCGGCTCTCCTAGGTGATTATTTTTATACCTTACAATATTAGTTTTTCCATCAACATATGTTGTCTCTAAGTCTACATTTCCATCTTCATCATAGCCATATTCTAAGACTTTAACATCTGAACTGCCATCATTATCCACCAACATTGTTTCTAGTCTGCCATTATCATACTCATATGATTCACCAATATATGTAGATGGCTCCTCACCCAATAGTACTTTTTCTGTACCTGTTTTTTCTGATTTTAAATTACCATCTTTGTAGTATTCATATTTTGTCTTAGTATAGTATGTGTCTTCACCATCTTTTTCAATTGATGCTCTTTTTGCAGTGATTCTACCTAAGCTATCATAAGCATACCAAGTTTCTCTTCCATCATTTCCAATTGTTTCTCTTATCAAGTTGTCATTTTTAGAATAATACTTTACAACATCTGCCTTACCATCTGTCTTAATTGTTTCTGTATTATCTTTATAGTCTCTTATAGTTTTTGTACTTATGTAATTTGTAGGAGTATATCCCTCTTCACCTTTTTCATAATACTCTCTTTTTTCTACTACTCTATTTCTCAAATCACTACCCTGCTGACGCTCAGGCATAGTATAAAAGTATTCTTCCAAAATAACTTCTTGATCTTCAGAAAAACTTATTCTTTTAACTCTGTTCATTTCATCATATTCAGTTATATAAGTTTTTCCATCAGGTTTTATTTCTTTTTGGAGATTTCCAGCATTGTCGTATTTATATTCTGTAACAAAAACATCTCCTGTTGTTAAATTTTCTGTTTTTTCTATAAGCTCTCCACGCAAGTTATATTCATAAAATGTTCCATGTTCTGTACCATACTGACTTGGCAAAACCTCTTTTACTATGTTTCCATAACCGTCTTGTTTTGTTTCTGTTATACTAATTATTTTACTTACACTGTCTCTTTCATCACTCACTGTTACCTTTTCTATTTTGCCATTATAATCATAGGTTGTCTTAAAGCCTAGCTCTGTAGTTTCACTCTTCATTCTTCCAATATCATCAAGCTGGTATGATGTCTTGTTTCCTGCAGCATCTATTATTTCTTTTAAGTATCCATTTGGCTCATAGTCATATGTTATAGTGTTATTTTCAGGATCTGTAATTGTTTCCACAAGACCTTCAATTCCATATTCTGAATAATCATAATAATCATATGTAGTTATTGCATATGGCTGATAGTTTTCACTCATATTATAGCGAATATTTTTTATTTCCTTCTCAAGTTTTACTCCATCGTCATAATACTCATACTTAGTATAGGAATCTGTTATGTCTTTCGCCTTTTTTTCCTCAATCTTAGTAATAGTATTTATTATCCTGTCGTCTTCAATGTAATTATTGTATTTATATGCTGTATGTGGTACTTCATCAATCCCTCCAACATCATCAATACCTTTTACATAACGTTCAGTTTGTTTAACTAGATTTCCATTAGCATCAATTTCACGCATGGTTGTGTATCCATATTTGTCCTTTGTAAATTGTCTGCTTTCTCTTTTCTCTGATAGTAAATTTAATTCATCAGAACCAATGTTTGTTATGTCTTTCCATTCACCTTCATGCTTTAACTCATATTTATGATTAATTACACCACCATCTGCATGTATTTCTTTTATAGGATGTTTTAGGAAATCACTGTACTCAATTGTCGTAGTTACATTATTTCCATCTATAAACTGTCTCTTTAAATCTCCTTTTACTTCATTTCCTTTCTCAGCGTTTTCGTCAACTCTCATATCTAAAAAGAGCCAATATTTAGTTTTTCCTAATGCATCTTCTTGTTTATACATTCTTCCATATGCATCATAGAAGTTAGTCAATATATTCTGATAAACCAGCTCTCCATATTCATTTTCTTCTTGTATCCTTACATTTTTTAATCTGCCAATATTATAATCATCGTCAGAATTATCGTCAGAACTCTCACTGTAATATGTATACTCGGTACCTTTTTCATATTCATTTATAAATTCAGTAAGATATCCATCACCATCTATTATGTATTCAACTTCTCTTCCTATATTGTCTATTACTTTTACATTTTGTCCTGAGTAATCAAATGTTAACGACCTTCCTTTGTTGTCATTTACTTCATCAAGCCTATACATTCCGTCTACATCAGTGCTTCCTTCTATATTTAGCTTGTTTCCATATTTGTCTTCAATAAGCTCAAGTCTGTAAAGGTCATCACCATCACTTTTTATATATTCCCTTTTTGACATATCATTTTTAGCAAGTATATATTTACTGTCATCAATATAGAACAGTTTATCATAATTTCCATATGGAGCTCTATACTCATTACCACCAACATGATCAAATACAATACTTGTACCAGCACCAGTCTTTATTTCTACTCCAGAAGCTTCAGTCTTTATATATGCACTGTGTACATAGTACTCACCATCCTGTATAAATACTTTATACCAACCGTTGTATTCCACTATTTCTCCATTTTGATCAACCTCCAACGGTAAAACCGCATCTCTTGGTACCAGACCTATTGATTCATAGTTTGTACTATAACCTTTCCTAACATTTAATGCAGAGGCTGTTACTCTTCCGTAATTTTCTATTTTTTCTAAATAGGAATCGTAATTAAATCTCCATCCCTTTCCAATAAAAGTCTCTTCATCTTTGTCTGAGGAATTATATGTCCGTGTAAGATTTATTGACACTCCTGGTGAATCTATACTCAAGTCAGTCTGGCTTGTTGTGTAATCGCCTGAAAGTAATCTGTCTCCACCTGTATTTCTTATAAGTGATCCTTTATACATTCTAAGACCTGGCAAGTCATCAAAAACATATTTTTGCGGTCTTTCAATAAATCCTTCACTGTCTTTTCCACCTATCAAGTATATTTGGCTATATACTAAAGCTGTTCCAAATTCACTTCTCGGTTCTGGTAATGTCTGTTTATTCCCATGATCTTTTATAACTTTTACCACATTCGGTTTTTTGTTAGGTTTTTCCCAACCTTCGTGTGTAGCAGGATTAAATACCTCTACACTGGATAAGTGTGTATCATCCTTGCGACCACCAAGGACATATATTTTTCCATCTATTATTTCTGCACCATGATAAGCTCTTGCAGTATCAAGGCTATCAATAGTCTCCCAAGTACTATTACTTGAAGAAACATCAAGCATTTCAACACTTGAAAGGTATTCTCCTGAAGCATCCTTACCACCTATCACATATATATATCCATCGAACGCTACTGCAACTGCACCTCTTCTTGCTTCGGATAAACCATCTATTTGTTCCCAATCATTTTCTATAATATCATAAACCTCTACTACATCACTGACTTGTCCACTATATCCACCTATTGCATAAATCTTGTCATCAAATTCTGCAACTGCAAGCTCTGATCTTGGTGTCATATTTCCATTTGCTGAAACAATTGAAGAACCTGTAACGCTCGAAAATCTTTCCATACTTCCAGTATAACCGTTACTGTTTTCTCCTCCTAGTATGTATATATCATTTTCAACTTCAACAACTCCCATTTTTGCTCTTTCTTCTTGCATCTCTTCAGAATACCCTACAGTCCATTCACCTAAAATTGGGTCATACTCATTTATACCTTTATAATAGGTTCCATCTTTTTCTCCACCAAAAGCATATATCTTAGCATAAGAAGATGCAACACCAATTCCCTCTCTTTGATTTGGCATTATTTCTTCCTGCTCATGCTCATCAGATGTTGGTGAAAATTTCTCCTTTATATTTTTCCATGCAAATTTTGATCCTTCCTCTAAAAGCTGAAGGGTATAACCAACTTCGAAAGGTTTTGTAATAACAAGATTTTTAAAGAAGGAGTGGTCAATATTTGACTGTCCAATCGATCTATCAAATCTAATGTTTTGTACTTCATCTCCACTTAAAGTTACTGTATGATTACCGCTGGTTGCAAAGTTACGTGGATTTCCTCCAGTAAAATCCCCTTGATCATTAAAAAGAGGTTGCGAAAAGTCACCTTTAACTTCAAGGTTTCCATCTGTTAAACATGCTTCGTGGTCTCCATCCTTTTGATCATTATTATTATTAATATGATCAATATCTGATTTTGTTTCAAAATCTCCATTTACCAAAACATAGTCATTTTCATTTCTCATTATAAGCCTGCTATATCCAGACATTTTGAAATTTCCGCCTACATAGAGACTACCACCATCAATATTTAATGTAGCATGCGATTCTGGTGGATTACCATCATTATTTAATATAAGGTCACCTTTTACTGTAAGGGTATGTCCATTTAGACTAAGAGTTCCACTTTCTATCTCTAAATCACCATCTATTTCCAAGTCACCGTCTATCTCTAAATCTTGAGTTAACAAAACTCCTTTTTGTGGATAATAATTTGAGGTTTTGTTGAAGTTTTTTATAATAATCACTATGTCTTCCATATTGACAGCTCCATCTTTATTTATGTCAGCAGTCTCATCAAATCTTGGATCCCCCGGGACAGTGTTAAAAGCACGTACACCTCTCATTATATCATCCATATTTAAGGCATCATCATCAACAATATCACCCCCCCACATTTTTATTGGGTCATCTTCTGTCCCTAGGCTAATATCGTCTAATAATGTATAAATATTTTTTATTTCTCTTGTAACATAATATGGTTTTGTTATTTTTATATTATATCTGCCTGTAGGAACGTCCTCAACTTCAAAGTATCCACTGGCATCTGTTTCTCCATCAAGATCAAGAATGCTACCATCATCCGCAATCACTTCGACATTAAAACCAGCTTTCATTTCTTCTTCTACTTCTTCATCATAAGAAAAGTCTGGCTCTACATAACCTGAAATTTTATGAGAAGTACCTGTAAGTGTTCTTACACTTGGCTCATCATTTGTTTTACTTAAAATATCTATTGATTCCAGTTCAAATACAGGTAAGTTTTCATTTATTACTTCTGGCTGCTCTAACATATAGCCTTCTTCAATTATATTTCCATTTAAATCATGAAATGATATTCCATCACTTATATTTATTTTATCAGCTCCAACTTTTATTTCTATCATGTTTTCTTTTAAAACTTCAAACTTTATTATTCCTAAAGTATCTCCACTTTCTACTACACCATCATTTCTATAGTCATGAATTTTTACATATGCAGCACCAAAACCTAAAACACCTCTATAAAGGTCGTGCCCAGCTAAATTCATCGGATCATAGTAATCATCTGTAATAACATTTTTTCCAGACGGGAAAGTTTTATCCTTAAATGGAGACAAATCATCTTTTACAGGTCTTACAACATGTGGATCATATGAAACATATATCTGATATCCTGAAAATTGAGGCATATTTTCTATATTAATTTCTCCAGTTATAATTTCTCCAACTGAAGCTGTTGTTTTATCAAAATCAACACTCACCATCCCAGCATCAAAAACCACTTCTACTTCATCACTTGGAGAAGATTCAACAACTACATTATATGGACTTATACTATATCCAGTTACTTCTACATGTGCCGAGGAACTATCCAAATCTGTTATTGTATATGTAAGCTCTGATGTAGAAGCTATCTCCTCTCCATCTAAATATATTTTATATCCTTCAAACAAACTGTCCTCTTCAGTATAAGATTCATCCCATGTTAACACTACATCTGAATTTGAGTTAATACTCCATTCAAGATTTGTAGGAGGTGTTGGCAGCATACGAGATTTAGGAAACTCATCTGTAATTTCCATTAATACTCTTTGCATCATATTATAGTCAGTACTGTCAATAGTACCGCTTGCCATTACGTCGCCTGCCCAGTAATCATCTTCTACAGGAAAGGTATCAATTATATCCATTAAGTATCTGTACATTAATGTACAATCTGAGCTGTCAAAATAACCATCTCCATTTACATCGCCTATTCCATCTTCTCCAACATTCATAGCTGTTAATCTTTCAGGATTTGCATGCATATCTTTGGTAGATAAGGAATACATATCTACTAATCTTTCAGGATTTGCACGCATGTCTTGGGCATTTAGAGAATATCTATCCGCAGAAATCCACCCTGGTTTAAAAGATACATCCCTAATTGTATATAGTTTATTATTTTCTCCTATCTTTCCAAAGCTCCAACCATTTCCAAATCCTATTTGTGTAGCTCCATCAAAAGAATTATCCAATTCAAATATAAGCTTTGCTATTTCTCCTGATTTAGTTAACGGCTGATTGGATTTCTTAGATTCATCTATATATAATATTTTTACACCTCTTGATACATCTCCTGCATTTATGCTTGCATGAGGATTCTTTGTAAGCTTTCCTGCTTCAAATCCCTTATATGTCATTTTTGTTTTATCGTAACTCACTGTAAAGTCAAAACTACATATACCTTCTTCAGGAAGATTGCTTATTTTTATGGGAACCTCTATTTCCTTACCTGGTTTAGCATCTACGCTAGATATTTCTACCGTAAACAAATCTTCATTGACAACAACTTCATTAGTTTCATCATTTTCTTCAGGTGGTTCATTTAGTAATGCAGCACCTGCATTCAGCCACCCAGAAGTTGAAACCTTACCTGATAGTTGCTTAGATTTTGACACATTATTAAGTATTCTTTCTTTAATTTCAACTGAACTTAAATTATTATCTGTACTCTTTATAAGTGCTGCAACACCTGCAACATAAGGTGCGGCAAAAGAAGTTCCATTAAGATATGCATATTCTTCTTCTGGAACACTACTTATAATTGAAACCCCTGGTGCTCCAATATCAACATTATCTCCATAGTTTGAAAAATTTGCTAATGACCCTCGGTTATCTATCGCTCCAACAGATATAATATTATCAAGGTTATAAGCTGCAGGGTATATAGGTTCTAAAGTTGAATCATTTGACAAATTACCTGCTGCAGCAATAAAAAGACCATCAGTTTGTTCTATTACATCTTTTAAAGCTTGATTGTAATTATTAGAACCCCAGCTACAATTAAAAATAGTCGCTCCCATGCTTGCTGCATATTCTATAGCCGCAATTGCATCGGAGGTTCTTCCTACACTTCCTTCTATGAATTTAACAGGTAAAATTGTCGTATTAGGTGCAACACCTGACATATTATTTTCATTTAACGTTGCTGTAATTATACCTGATATATGAGAACCGTGAAAATCATATGTAGGAGAATTATATACACTGTTATCATTATTTGCAAAGTCCCAACCATTAATATCATCTATCAAACCGTTATTGTCTGTATCTTTATCATTTAATTTTTCATTTGAATTTATAAATACACTGCTGGAAATTTCAGAATGAGAAATATCTACACCAGTATCTATTACAGCTACTATTACATCCTCTGAACCTTGGGTAATATCCCATGCTTCATTTATATTAATATCCACACCTACTGTTCCATTCTGCCCTTCAACTGTCTGACCTTCATTTATAAGAGCCCATTGATTATCAAAATGCTCCCCTTCAGACAAATCAAGTGTTTCTAAAATATAATCAGGCTGAGCATATAGAACATCAGGGTTATTGTTTAAATCCTCTAAAAAAGACTGTTGTGTCTCTTCATCTCGAACCTCTATCTTATCTATTTTTAATTTTTTACTTACTCTTTTAGATTTAACTTGAGAAGCTTTATTTTTAGAAGCAACTTTTGTCTTTATTTCATCAGCTTTTTTTAAATCTTTGTACACTACTATTATTCCATTATTTTCTTTAAACTTATCTTTGTCCTTGTCTTTATCCTTTTTGTCTTTATCCTCACTAACCTCTACTATTTCTTCTTTCTTTTCATTATCCTTTTCTACTTTATCTTCTTTTTTATTAGATGCATTTACATCTACCTTATTTTCTTGAAAATAATCATCAGTAGAATTTAAAGAACTCTCTCTTGCTACTGCAAAAACATTCTCAATCGAAAACGAAAATGTGTTAATAATGAATACTACTAGCATTAATACGGACATAATTTTTCTGTTGTTATACATTTTTCAAAACCCCCATAGTTTTATTTGTTTAAATTTTGCTGAAAACACAGACATAATTGAACTAATATGCAAAGATAAGATAAATTTCAATGTATGATAGTTTTCAGAATTTATAAAATATGCTTTGTTTATTTAAGTAAACAAAGATTTAATCTGTTTAGCACCATTAAGTGTAACTTTTAGAAAAAACCACTGCACATTTTACATTATTATTAAAAATATGTCAACCATATTTCTGCTAATTCTTTTTCTCTATTTTGTTAATTTTCATTTAAATCATCTCCATAGTACAACTTAATAATCTCGTATTTTTGTGGCATATTTAATATTTTCATTTCAATTGTTTTACGATAAAGTAACATTCATTGTTTGTATATCTGTATTCTGATAACATAATAATAGACAGTCAAATAAATGACTATAAATTAAAAGGTCGGGATTAATTATGAAAAAAATATGTATTGTTTTCTTTACACTTTTTATATTTTTATATTTCTCATCTAATCTTACATATGCAAACTTAAAATATAAAGGTGAAACTTTTTCTATTACTGACACTGCTGACTTTAACTTACTTGACATAAAAAATACTTACGATGAAAATTCAATAGCACTTACAGATAAAAAAGATCAATTTACCGTTTTGATAACCTCTGATGTAATTAATGATGAGGCTTTAAATAACATGCGACAAATACTTGTTGATTACACATCTTCTGACCAAGAAATCTTTTATGAAATATTTGAATATAAAAAAAGCTACTTTAAAGCTATGGTTGAGCATAATAAAGACGACTTTTACTTCGGTAGCTCAGAAGATTCCCTAACTGAAAGCTATATTAAAGTATTTAAAGAATATGACCAAATACTTTTTGGAGAAAGCTCCAATATAATTCTTTTTAATACCATTAAAAACAGTAAGCAACCGGTTTTTGAGGAAACATGTTTGAACATAACAATTCCCTCATTTTCAAACATGTCCATTTATTCTATTAACATTACAGGCAAGAAAGGCTTTCTTACTAAAGATAATATCAA
Source organism: Herbivorax alkaliphila (assembly GCF_030848475.1). Classification (GTDB taxonomy): domain Bacteria; phylum Bacillota; class Clostridia; order Acetivibrionales; family Acetivibrionaceae; genus Herbivorax. The sequence goes on along the minus strand of NZ_JAVDDS010000040.1, from coordinate 25,901 downwards.
TACAATATCATCAATAATTAAGTCCTTGAATATTCCAAACTCTGATAACTGTAATAATACATTAGATTTGTTTTCAGATGCACAGGCAGTAGATAGAGCAAACCAAGGTATTTATCCTGATTTAAACCAAACAAATATTGAATTTACTGAATATTCAAATAAAAAACATAATTATAAAATTTATCATCCTTCAACTTTTATTCCCTATTTAAAGAACAGTATGGTCAAAAGTTTTGACTATGTGAGCTTTAAAATAGACTATAATAAACATTATTCAATTTCAGTTGAAAACCAAGTAGATTCAGATACATATGCGATGGACAAAAAAGAACAGTTAAAATCTTTAAATGGCAATAAATTAACTGTGTTAGATTATGGGGAATCCAATATATCCAACGAATACTATAATTTTTTAAGATATAAAACAAAAGAAGATTACGGCATGTTGTATGTTACAGAATTTTACACGCTCCAAGATTCCAAGCTATTTACAATTTCTTTAAACAGTAAATTTAAAGAGCCGTCCTCTACAGTTATTAATATTTTTGAAAAAATTGTTTCATCAATTGAATTTACTGAATCTGATAATATTTATAGCTTAAGTGAAGATGTAACTTTCGACAAATTTACCAATGATTCAGAAGGATACTCTTTTCTCTACCCTGATAGTTGGACTGTTACCAACAAATCCAAAAACATAAACTTTAACACTTTTCATGTAAAAAGTTCTGAATACTCAGCTTCTCTTGATATCATTGTAAATGAATCAAGCTTTCTTCCTGTTCTTTCGAAAGCAGATATATTGGAATTTGTTACGCAAACTAACAATTCTTCTTTAAAACAATTTTTTATAAATTATTCTGCCCCATATGCTGATAAAACTCATAAAATATTAAATACAAGTTTTAAAGAAAAAAATGATGTGCTCTATATTTATAAATTAATAAATTATCTTGATGAAAGAGATAGGCACAGACTGGCCTATTCAATCGATATAGTACATAATAATAAAATATACTCATTATTTATTTCTATTAATGACTTTTTAGCATCAGGTACAGATTTCACTGATGATAGACTTATGAATATAATAGACATAATTGCAGATTCATTTTGTATTGAAAAAAATGCTTTACCAAAAGAACACTTAAATAGAGCTTTGTATGCAAACGCACTAATTGCCAACATTGGTAATTTAAATGCAAAAAATAATATTTTGCTTCACCCAACTACATTTGTTTTTGTTCAGACCCCAACAATGGTTCCAGTTATTTCGCGTTGGGGTTTTCCCACTTTAAAATAATAATTCTTTTCACCTAAAAGACTATGAATTTTTCCTCACCAACTTTAGTTAAAAAAGTTTTAGCAGGAAAAACTAAGTCCTGCTAAAACTTTAACTAAAACTATAAGTTTTATAAAGCCTGTATTTTTCACGCATTATTTCCCGGAAATACTGCTAAGATACGAATTAATCATACCATCAAGTTTTCCATCCATTATAGAATCAACATTTCCCTCTTCATAATTAGTTCTGTGGTCTTTAACCATTGTATATGGACAGAACACATATGATCTTATTTGACTTCCCCAAGCTATTTCCAATTGAACACCTTTAAGATCTTCAATCTTTTCTTTTTGCTCCCTTTCTTTAAGAGCAATAAGTTTTGACTTTAGCATTCGCATAGCAATATCTTTGTTCTGAAACTGTGAGCGTTCATTCTGACAGGCAGCTACAAGACCCGTAGGTAAGTGAGTTATCCTTACTGCCGATTCAGTTTTGTTTACATGCTGTCCTCCTGCACCACTAGAACGATAGGTATCTATTCTAAGGTCATCAGGACTAATCTCAACTTCTATTTCATCACTTAATTCAGGCATAACATCTAAAGATGCAAAAGAAGTATGTCTTCTGCCTGAAGAGTCAAATGGTGAAATTCTAACAAGTCGATGCACACCTTTTTCAGCTTTTAAATATCCATATGCATTTTCACCTTCAACCTGTATTGTAACACTTTTTATTCCCGCTTCATCACCGTCAATATAGTCGAGCATGCTTACTTTAAAACCTTTTCCCTCAGCCCATCTGGTATACATTCTAAGAAGCATTTGAACCCAGTCCTGAGCTTCTGTCCCTCCTGCACCTGCATGCAAAGTCAGTATTGCATTTTTTTTATCATAAGGTCCTGTTAGAAGAGTTTGTAATTTTAGATTTTCAAAATCTTCTTTAAAAACCTTAAAATCCTCTTCTATTTCAGTTATAACACTTTCGTCCTGCTCTTCAATAGAAAGTTCACATAGTGTATACAAATCATCTCTTTTAGAAGAAAGCTCTTTGTATTTTTCTATTTGATCCTTTAACATCTTTAGTTTTTGCAAAATATTTTGAGATTTTTGAGGATCATCCCAAAAATCAGGCTCTGTCGTCTTTTGCTCAAGCTCTTCTATTTCATTGCTTTTACTTGCAATGTCAAAGTGAAGCCCCCATTTCTTTTAATTTTTCTTCATAACTTTGAAGCTCAAGTTTAATTTCTTCAAGCTGTAACACTTTTACATCAACTCCTCTAGTAAAATAAAATACAATGTTCATTTTACAACATTAACATATAAATGTCTAACCACATAAAAAATACCCCAAAATATTTTGGGGCACTTTTTATACTATGCTTTAATCTTATAACTCATCAGTTATTTTTAGTACATATCTTTTAAGCAGTATATAATCTGTTGAGTCTATCTCGCCATCTCCATTTATGTCTGCAACTTTATAAGGATCTACGCCATTTGGAAATTCATCAATAATCTCAAGTACATATCTTTGTAATAACACATAATCTGTTGAATCTATTTCTCCATCTCCATTTATATCACCTAAAGTTAAACTTTCTTCTATCATTACTCCTCCATTATTAAATCGTATTGGAGCTAATGGATAAATTATATGGACTCCTTCTGTGGTGACATCATATATTTTGCTAAAACCAGTTTCTGCTTCCTCATTTATTTTAGCAGTTATTTTTGCCAGTTCGTCTCCCTCTTGGTAAGTCTCACTATCTTCAAAAAACACACAGGTGATTTTATCATCATTTAAATACGTTTCAAAAAGGGTTTCATCATAAACACTTTCTATTGAAACTACCTCTATATCAGAAGAATTATAATTTAAAGAAAATTCAAACTGATTACTCATACCACCTTTCGGCATATTTGTAAGTATAACAGGAATTTCTACTAAGTCGCCTGGCTTGCCTGAAACACTTTTAACATCTATTTCTGCTCTGTCAAGAGTAAAGACCTCTTCAATAACTGTCACTTTACCCTCTTGACTTATAAGAGGATATTCGTTCAGGTCATAATTTGCAAAAGGACCAATGTTATCAAATACAATTGGCACTATTTCACCTGTATCTTCACTTTTTATTTTTACACGTAAATTCGCAAATTCACCATCTTCTGTTATAACTTCATCAGCCCTTCTTTCTTCAAATATAATAGGTAATCTTCCTACATCAGTACGATTATTATAATCTAAACCTGGTAGACCTCCTTCTGCCAATTCACCTATTTCTACATCAATCACTTCTAATTTTTCATTGTCATATTCTATAGTGAAATCCAAAACACCTATACCTTCTGAAGGAACATTTAAAAACATGATTGGAACATCTACAATCTCTCCTGAAACTCCTTTTACATCATCAATCATTATTAAAAGTGTATCATCTTCAGGCATTGTAAAGGATCTTTCTATATTGACGCCACCGCCTATAATCTCAAAAGAAAAATTTTCAAGATCAAAATTTATAAAACACATATCAGGAAAATTATCATCATATTCAGGTAGCTTAATTGCTGAAAACTTGTCTGTTTCATTTTTTATTTCAGCTATAATGGTTACAAATTTTCCTTTATCCATTATCATTCTATCGCCGTCAGTATAATCGCAAAACAAAAAGCTTAAAGCTCCATCATTATTGCATACAGATACCTGCATATCTTCTTCTGGAACTCCTACTATACCCCCTGGTACAGCATCTATAATTTCTATGTCTTGTTCATCAAATTCAAGTGAATAATTAAAGGCCAAAATACCTTGTTCAGGTACCTTCGACAATTCTATTGGAATTTCTACAATATCTCCTTTAACTCCAGATACTTCTCCAATCTCTATTAAAACTTCTTTTTCAATATCATCTTTTTCTAAAACAATACCACCCTCTATGTACTCTAAAGACACTCTATTTAAATCATAATCTGCAAACTCATAATCCAAATCTCCCATTGTAATTGGTATTATATCATTTTCTGCTGTTGATTTAACTTGTGCTTCGATTTCGAAAAATATACCATCTTCTAATATTAACCTAGATCCCACACCTGTTTCATCATGAAATAAAAAGTATAACTTTCCTTCTTCTTCATTGCAATTAAAATAAAAATCCGATTCCTCTTCTACAATATCTCCAACAGATACATCAATTATATCCAATTCATCAGCATTATAATTTAATCTAAAATCACAGTTATTAATTCCCTGTATCGGAACATTTAAAAGTTTAACTGGAATAACTACACTTTCACCACTTGAAGCACTTACTTCACCAACTTCTAAAAATAAGTCACCCTCTGAAGTCAATATCTCAGTATCAATTTCAGCTTGTACTACAGTAGTTAAACACGTAACCAAAAACATAATTGCCACAACAAATGCAGAAACCTTCATTTTCTTCTTTCCAAACATCTAATCAACCTCCCCTTTTTTTAATTTACAATTTCTTTCCCTAAATTTTATCATACTTTTTCAAAAAAAGATAGTACTTTTGCTAAATTTTTCAACCTCACCTCAGTATGTGTCAAATAAATACAGTGAACTCGTGAAGATTTTAATCCATCTAAAGGCATTAAGAAAAACTCCACCTTATAAAAGATGGAGTTTTAGAAAAATATAAATAGCTTACTTTATATTTTTATGAGTGCTGCTTATACTATCTAAAAGAGGCTTTAAGGCATCCACTGCCAAACCTGATTCTTCAATTTCCTTCGCAAGTTTTATATAGGGAAGACTTGTTTCTTTAGTTAACCACATTATCAATTCTTTATCTTTAATATAATCAAGTATCGAGCCTGCCTGTTCATTTGTCTCTGCAAGCTTCTCTTGGCCTACTTCTATAGAATATAATTTTTTTTCTTCTTCATAGCTCTCAACAGTATTATAAGTGTAAAAAAAACTATCTCTTACCTGTGCATATTTGGCTAAAATTTTAATTGTACCAATAAAAGGCATCCTTTCACCTTTTGCATAAAGTTCCAACATTTCTGGGAATATCAAGGTTCCCAGCTTATCACTAATATCCTGAGATAGTTCTTGGTATGTACGCCCTCCCTTTATTAAGTCAATATTTTTTCCAACAGTTACAGCATTCACATCTCTACAATTAGAACGCCCTAACAAATAGTCCGCAGACACACCAAAATAGTCCGCTAATTTGTGGAGTATTTCGTAATCTGGCTCCCTTTTAGCCAACTCATAGGATGCAATTGCTTGGCGGGTGATTCCCAGATATTCTGCTATGTCTTTTTGCGAGAGCCCCTTTTCCTCTCTTAATTGTTTTATCATTGTTGAGAAAGCCATTAAATTACCACCTTATTACAATTTGACACTATTTTTTTATATTTTCACGTCAAGCAACAAATTGTTTACGTTTTTTTTGAATTATTATTGACAGCAACAGATTGTTGCTGTAAAATAAAGTATGACCATGAAGAACTGCTTAACAAAATATATTTTATCATAGTTTTTTGTTATTAAACAAGTTTTTATTGAAATTTTTAAGATATTGAGTTTATAGTTTCTAATTAAATCAATTATTATGTTGATTTATTATTATAAAAATTTTATAAATGGAGGCGATGTTTTGGACAACATTGAGTCCCTTAGGGAAAATTTATATGAAGTTCTTGACTCTGGGGATGATAGTGAAATTTTAACTGCAAGTCAGGAACTTGACAAATTAATTGCAAACTACATGTTACAACAGTTAAAACTAAGCAAGTATGCTTCATGAATTTAATTGAAGCAAGTATGTGTTTTGCAAAATATTGTAGCCATTTTGCAAAACCATTTCAAATTAATGAACACAATATGTTACTGTGTTCTATGTAAAGTGTCATCCTGCACAAATTTATATATAAAGTATTACTTTATTCGTACTATAGAATCTATAGTACGAATTTTTTTATCTTTTTTAAGTAGATGAGTCTCCCTGTAAATCCTCATTATAGTAACTTACAAAAACTAGTTGTTTTGTAGGTTACTATAATTTTAAAAATCATCCTTAAAAGTCTGCTCTAAAAAACTCTAATGAATCCAAATGTAAATAATAAACTTTTTCTATCACAACCTCTATTTTTTATTTTTTTGTACGAATCTTTTTATTTTTTCTACAGCCTCAATAATATTATCCATAGACCTACAATAGCAAACTCTGACAAATCCTTCTCCACATTCACCAAACGCATTTCCAGGCACAACTGCAACTTTTTCCTGCACAAGAAGCTTTTCGCAAAACTCAGCTGAATTCATACCTGTTGATTTTATACATGGAAATACGTAAAAAGCTCCTAGTGGTTCAAAACATTCAAGTCCTGCATCTCTAAACCCTTTTACCACAACTTTTCTTCTTCTATTATATTCTCTTACCATTTTTTCTACATCTGAGTCCGCATTCTTAAGGGCTTCTACTGCTGCATACTGAGCTGTTGTTGGAGAGCACATTATGGCAAATTGATGAACCTTGTACATTGCTTCTATTAAGTCTGGATGCCCACAAACGTATCCAAGTCTCCAACCTGTCATTGCATATGCCTTAGAAAAACCATTTATTAAAATTGTCTTGTCTTTCATTTCTGGAAAATTTGCTATTGAAACATGTTCTTCATTATATGTCAATTCTGAATAAATTTCATCTGAAATAACAATTATATTTTTATCTTTTATTATATCAACTATTCCCTCTAAATCTTCTTTTGTCATAATCGCACCCGTAGGATTATTCGGAAATGGAAGAATTAATACTTTTGTCCTGTCTGTAATTGCATTTTTCAAAAGTTCTGGAGTTAATCTAAACTCATCTTCATGCCTTAAATTAATAATTACAGGTTTTCCACCTGCTAAAACTGCACACGGCTTATAAGATACAAAACTCGGCTGAGGTATAATAACCTCATCTCCTTCTCCTATAAGAGTTCTCAATGCAATATCAATACCTTCGCTTCCTCCTACAGTAACAACAACTTGATTTTTAGGATTGTATTCTAATGAATATCTTCTTTTTAAGTAATTACAAATTTCTTCTCTTAGTTCAATAAAACCTGCATTTGGTGAGTAGTGAGTGTGGCCTTTTTCTAATGAGTAAATACCTGCCTCTCTCACAGTCCAAGGTGTAACAAAATCTGGTTCCCCAACACTTAAAGATATTGCATCCTTCATCTCATTAACCAAATCAAAAAATTTTCTAATTCCTGATGGTGGTATATCTTTAACCGATGGTGTAATCATATCAGACATTTTCATAATACTATTGCCTCCCTGTCGTCTTGCGGGCCTTCTTTAAAAATAGTCCCTTTATCCTTATATTTTTTTAATACAAAATGAGTAGATGTACTCAAAACAGAATCTAGTGGTGAAAGCTTTTGTGCAACAAACATTGCAACTTCCTTCATGGTTTTTCCTTCAATAATCACTGTTAAATCAAATCCTCCTGACATGAGATAGCAGTCTTTTACCTCAGGATATCTATATATCTTTTCTGCAACTTTGTCAAACCCTTCTCCTATCTGAGGCGTTACTTTAACCTCTATTAATGCTGTAACACTCTCTTTGCTAGTCTTTTCCCAATTAATCAAAGTGTTGTATTTTAAAATTACATTATCTTTTTCAAATTTATTAATTGCTTCTTTTATCTCTTCTATACCTTTACCTGTCATTGTAGATATCTCTTCTAAACTAGCCTTACTGTTATTTTCTAATATTTCTAATATTTCTTCCACAAATATTCACTCCTTTGTAGTTTTGAACTGATAGAATTTAATTAAACAACTTACAACCCTACGTGGTAATTATTCGAAACTAAAGATTTTTTCATTATACTTTATTAAAAATAAAATTTTCTCAATTTAAATTATTTATATTAATATATATTTAAATAACAAAAAATCCCTCACTATAAAAGTAAAGGAGGAAGGAGTAATAAAACAACTTTTTATTTCATTTCTCCACCAAAGTATCCCTAAACTCAAAACCATACTTTTAAACCCAAAAAAACTACTTTTTATCATCACTATCATTCTTTCCTGCATACTCTTCCATAATCTCTTCGATTATATCTTCTGATAAATCATCATCTTCTTCAACTTTTTTTGAATTTTGAAAATTTTCTTCCTCAGCTTTAGTTTCAGCAAATTCTACTACGCTATCTAAATCTGATTCATATTTTTTTAAAGTAGCACTGATTTCTTTCTTTAAAAATTTTATTTCCTCTTTCATATCAACCAGCTTTTCTTTTTCCTGTTCTGTCTTTTCGGAAAGTTTTTTTCTTTCTTCATTTGCCTGTTTTTGTGCATCTTCTAAAATCAATTCTGCTTTTTCCTGTGCTTTTATTAAAACATCAGCAATTTTAGATCTATCTTCATTAGCTTGACCTGACTTTCTTGCTATGTCCTCATACTTTATTCTTAGTTCTCTGCATTGATTTTTAAGCTCAACTATTTCCTCTTCCTTTTCTTTTAGTTTATCGTCAAATTCCCTGAGAATCTTTTCAATATAAGAATTCACATCTGATTGTTTAAAACCAAAAAGTGCTGTACCAAATCTTTTTTCTCCAGCCATCTTGTGGTTCCTCCTATACTTTACTAAAATATTTAGCACTATAAAGCTAATTAAGTACTATATTCAACTTTCTATCCTAAAATCCTTCTTTTTCCCGAAAAAACTTTTAATATATGTTTTCCACAATTGTAATATTTTAAAAGCATAGGTTAAGAGGGGATTATGATAACCCCTCTTAAATCCAAATTTTAGTATTGGTATACATATTTTTCATATATGTTTTTCAATTAATTCAGATAATTCTGACTTAGATCTTGCACCAATAAGTTTTTCAACCACTTCACTGTTTTTAAATATTAGTATTGTAGGAATACTCATAATTTTAAATTTAGCTGCAATGTCTCCTGCATCATCTACATTTAGCTTAGCTATTTTTGCTTTACCATCATATTCATTTGCCAGCTCATCTATTACAGGACCCACAGCTCTACATGGTCCGCACCAAGGAGCCCAAAAATCAACAACCACCGTGCTATCTGAACTAACCACTTCTTGGTCAAAATTTTCATTTGTAAGAGTTATTACTTTTTCATTTGCCATAATTATTCCTCCTAAAAATATTTTATAAATATTAATTTTTTATTATAATACTATTTTTACCCTAATTTAAACAAAAGAAACATTTTCCTTTAATAAGTTATTATATTTTTATTATACTCTTATTATATTTATATTCAAACATTTTTTTATGACTCTCCTACCTAGTTCAAATGTTTAGTTTTAACTAAGACGTTACTAAGCGAGTTCACTCTCCTTTTTTCTTTTCTTTCTTGTCTCCTAAATTTAAATTAAACTTTGACAAAATATCCGGAACCATTTCTACAAGTTCTTCCATGCTTGCACTCTTTTTTATAGGTATAACCTGTATATCATCCTTTTTAATTACTAAAATAGCTGTTGGAGTTATTTTAGCACTTATACCTGAGCCCCCACTAGTTCCATCATTTCCTTCATCATCTCCTCTGGTCCCACTTCCTGAACCAAGCCCAAAACTTGTTGTTATAAAAGGAATCAGTGTAGCATCTCCTACCTCTATTGGCTCTCCCACTACAGTTTTTGTTTTAAAAAAATTTTCCAATCTTTCAAATAACAGGTTAATATTTTCGCCTACATTAAAATTATTTGACATGATTTTTTGCCTCCTTAAAGTTTAATTTTATGAAAAGGTGGCTTTAGATATGAAATAAGGGGGAATGATAACTCCCCCTTACGATGCATTCATCTTAAACAAGCATATGACACCACTAACTCATTACCTTTCTTTTAACACACTTTATAATTCAAGTATTTTTTCTAACTCAGATGCCATATCTAAATTTTTACAAACACTATTATGCCTTACTCTTTTTTTGTCTAAACCCATCAACCCATAAGGAATTTTTAAAGAACACTCCTTAGACAAAATCTGTAACAGTTCAAATTCATTTTTGCCTTTTATCGAGTTATCACCTAAAATTGCTTTTGATACACTTTCATTAAACTTAAATGGACTTGCTGTAGAGACAATAACAGATTTAGTCATATCTCCAGTTGAAATCACATACTTGTCATACACATCTATTGCAACTGACGTATGTGTATCAACAACGTATTTGTATTCATCATACATACACTCTATGGTTTTTAAAGTTTCTTCCTCATTTGAATAACCTGCCCAAAATAATTCAGAAATCTTTTTCCCAGTTTTGGTATCCACACTATAAACACCTTCATTTGAAAGATCTTTCATCCAGTTGTTTAGCGTATCAGAATCATGATCTGTTAATTCATATAATAGTCTTTCTAGATTACTAGAAATCAATATGTCCATAGAAGGAGATATTGTTTTTACAAACTTTCTATTTTTATTATATACATGTGTATTTATAAACTCTGTTAGAACATTGTTTTCATTTGATGCACATATAAGTTTATTAACAGGAAGCCCCATTTCTCTAGCATAATATGCTGCAAGAATGTTACCAAAATTGCCTGTTGGCACTACAAAATTAACCTTATCCCCTGTTTTAATCTCTCCTTCTTTCACAAGATCGGCATAAGCAGAAAAGTAATATACAATCTGCGGTACAAGCCTGCCCCAGTTTATTGAATTTGCTGATGAAAACTTATAGTTGCTTTTTTTCATTTTTTCTATAAGGTCATTATTTGTAAAAATTGCTTTCACGCCACTTTGTGCATCGTCAAAATTGCCTTCAACACCTATTGAATAAACATTATTACCTTCTTGAGTAACCATCTGCATTCTTTGAACTTCACTTACGCCCTTTTGAGGAAAAAATACAATTATCTTTGTACCATCAACATCTCTAAATCCTTCTAAAGCTGCCTTTCCAGTATCGCCAGAAGTAGCTACTAAAATTACTATTTCACTGTCATCCTCAGTCTTTTTAACTGCCTTTGTCAAAAACCAAGGCAGAATTTGTAGTGCCATATCTTTAAATGCACATGTAGGTCCATGCCACAACTCTAAAATATTGACATTCTCATTAAGCTTTTTTACCGGTGCTATTTTATAATTTCCAAATTTCTCATCTGAATATGCATTGTTAACACACTCAACAATTTCATCATGAGAATAATCTGTCAAATACTGCTTTAATATATAAACAGCTCTCTCTCTGTAATCCAGCTCAACTAAATTATTAATCTGATCTAAGGAAAATTTCACTAAATTTTCAGGTACAAATAATCCTCCATCTGGTGCAATTCCCATTTTTATTGCCTCAGAAGAAAATACTGAATCTAATCCTCCTCTTGTACTCTTGTAGTACATTTCACTTCCTCCTAAACTCTTATTAGCTTGACATTCTCCTCTTCCTAACGGAAGAAGGGTTAAGACAAATATCTTACGGCGAAACATATAAAAAACATTAATTTAATTCTATTTTAATAATATAATAAATTCAGTTAAAAATAAAGATACTTTTAAAAAGCACTTTTTATTTCGCTTATCCTTTCTCTTGAAAGACTAGCACCATGAGTATCAGGATATCTTTCAACAGCCTTATTATAAAACTTCAATGCCTCTTGACTGTCATTCAAATTTTCATGACATATACCTATATAAAAAAGATTATAATGAGAGTGCTCCCACCTGTCCACATATAATTCTACTTTATTAAGCTTCTCTAAAGCTTCTTCATATCTTTCATCTTGCAACAAATCTCTTCCTTCTTCAAACGCACGCCATGCCGCTGTGTCAATAACTTCATCGTATAATCTATTAAATTTTTGCTGTTCTCTTTCACCAAAATTAGCATCTTTTAAAAGAACAAGTTTATCTGCAGCTTCTTCATATCTTTCATCTTCTAGTAATTCTTCTGCTTCAATTAATCTATAATTATTTAAATAATGTTGGCTTTCCTGTTTAAATTCTTCTAACTCTTTACTTAAATTTGAGTATTCTTCATTCAACTTATAAAATTTTTCCTTATAAGCCTCTTGCTCTTCATCAATTGTCTGAAGTTGTTGATTTTCATCTGTTTTAGCTTCATTATCATTATCTCTTATAGAGTAAATACTTAAAGTCAGCACAAAAACTAAAATTCCTCCAATTATAAATCCTGCACCGATTTTAATAACATCACTTATTCCAAATTCTTCAAAATTAATTATTTTATCATTTAGACCATTTTCCTTTGCTTTTTTAGTCTTCTTTTTCTTGGATTTATTACTTTGTTTTGCTAATTTAGTCCCTTTCGCATCTTGTAGGGTTTCAAATGGAAATTGGTATTCAGGATTAACTTCTTTTAAATACTCAATAGCTTTTACACAATTTTTTTCTTTATCTATAACTTTTTTAAATGTCGCGGAAGCATTTTCGTAATCACCTACATAGGTATAAAAAACCCCTAAAAGATTTATTGCCTCCTGAAATTCAGGATTTAATGAAATTGCTTTTTTAAGCTCAATTATAGCAATGTCCTCACTTTTTGATTTGAAATCCTCCAAAGCTTTATTATAAAGAACAATGGAATTTCTAATCTTATCAGGCATACTCTTATCGCTTTCTGACAATTTATCCAAATCCAATGGTGGATAATTTGAAAGCTCCTTTGAAAAGTCCATTATGCCACCTCCTCGTTATAGTATAGAAATAACCAAATAATACATTCCCATTTTAAAATCAGCTATTCTCCAATATTACTTTGTTTTAATATCCATCTTGCACTACTAGAAAATTACCCATTCAAAACCGGAATTTATTCACTCTTTAATAACTTTCTCATCCTTCCAACAAAACTCAAAGAACCAAAAGCACAAATCACTTCATTTTCAGACGCCTCATTAATACCAGTCCTTACTGCCCATTCTATTGTATCACTAACTATAACGTCATTACAATAGCATCGAGCTGTTTGTGCCAACTCTTTTACATCTAATGCTCTTTTTTTCTCTAATTTCATAACTATAAATCTTGACGCTATAGAAGAACATTCTTTTATCATTGATACATAGTCTTTATCTGCAAAAATCCCTGTAATAAATATAATTTTCTTACCGGGAAAATATGTTTGCAAATTCTTTTTTAAAATTGCAACTCCACTTAAATTATGTGCTCCATCTATAATAAATATAGGGTTTTTTCTGACAACTTCAAATCTTCCCGGCCACTTTGCCAAAAAAAGTCCCCTTTTTATTGAAGTTTCACTTATGCTATAACCTTTTTGTATAAGTATATCTATTGCATCTATAACTAATGCAGCATTATTTACCTGATGCTCACCTAATAAACCTATTTTTATAGATTTTCTCTTATCATAATCAAATTCCTGCTCACTTATAGAAAATTTTTTAATATTTGTCTTATTAAGATTTGTCTTAGTTAGAAAAGCTTTTTTTGTACAGCATACTTCTTCTATTACTTTTTCTGCCTCTTCTTTTTGAGGAAGTGTTACAACATAGGATTTTTCCTTTATAATACCAGCTTTTTCATAAGCAATCTTAGATAAAGTATCCCCTAACCTGTCCATATGATCATAACTAATATTAGATATTACTGAGATTAAGGGATTTTCTATAACATTAGTAGAATCAAATCGTCCCCCAAGACCAACTTCAAGTAGCACAAAATCGCAGTTCATCCTAAAAAAATATACAAATGCAATAGCAGTTAATATTTCAAACTCTGTAGGATGGTGCTTTTCTTTTTGACACATCAATTGGACTTTTTCACTTACATATTCAGTTGTTTTTGCAAAATCCTCTTTAGGAATTTTTTTTTGATTTATCCAAATACAATCATCAGGACTTTCAATGCAGGGAGAAGTAAATCTCCCCACATTATAACCTGACTTAGTTAATATGCTGCCTATCATAGATATAAAAGAACCTTTTCCATTAGTACCTGCAACATGTATGCAATCTAAATTTCTTTGTGGATTACACATTAATTCCAGTAATTCTTTTATTCTTTCAAGACCAAGGTTAACCCCTAATTTTGAAGCTTCATTTACATAATTTATTGCCTCATTGTAATCCATTTTGATACACCTCTATATTAAAACGAACCTTACTCTTCTCTACCACAACATTTTTTATATTTTTTGCCACTTCCACAAGGACAATTATCATTTCGGCCTACTTTTTTACTACTTCTAACAGTAGGTTTTTTGGACTGCTCACCATGGGATGCAGTCAATGGCTGTGCAACTTTTTTACGTTCAGGCATACGGTTTTGATCAATACGAGTATTAAGAATTACTTTTACAGCATCTTCTTGAATATTTCGAATCATCTCTTCAAACATTTCAAAACCTTCAAACTTATACTCAATTACAGGGTCTTTTTGCCCAAATGCTCTAAGTCTTATACCATGTTGAAGTTGATCCATTGCATCTATGTGATCCATCCATTTTTGGTCTACAACTCTTAAAAGAATTACTCTTTCCAACTCTCTCATAAGTTCTGAACCAATCTCTTCTTCTTTTGCCTCATATTTTTCCATCATAATGCCAAGAATTTTTTCTCTAAGGCTATCTTTTGTGATATCTTCCATATCCTCTTTGCTAAATTCAAGTGCACCTTCATAAAGATAAGGAGCTTCAGCATATGCTCTAAGACTTTCCCAGTCCCAATAATCAGGATATGGACTCTCACTGCAATACAACGTAACTATATTATCGGCAATTCCTTCTATCATTTTAATAAAGCTGTCTTTAATGTTCTTGCCATCTAACACTTCTCTTCTCTGCTTATAAATAACTTCTCTTTGCTTATTCATAACATCGTCATATTGAAGTACACTCTTTCTAATTGAGAAGTTCTTACCTTCAACTCTTTTTTGTGCATTCTCAATAGAGTTACTGAGCATTCTGTTTTCAATGGCTTGATCTTCTTCAAGGCCTAGTGTTTCAACCACTCTGCTTAATTTATCTGAACCAAAAAGTCTCATCAAGTCATCTTCTAATGAAATATAAAATCTTGATGCTCCCGGATCCCCCTGACGCCCTGCACGACCTCTCAACTGATTGTCTATACGCCTTGATTCATGTCTTTCTGTACCAATTATATAAAGCCCGCCAGCTTCTATTACCTTTTCCCTCTCGGTACTTGTTGCATTTTTAAACTCGTCATTATATTTTCTAAAAATCCTCCTAGCTTCCAGCACTTCTTCATCTTCAGTATCGTTAAAACCTGTAGCCTGATTAATTAAATTTTCTTCATATCCTTTTTTTCTCATTTCCTGTTTTGCCATATATTCAGGGTTACCACCAAGAACAATGTCTGTACCACGACCTGCCATGTTAGTGGCAATCGTAACTGCTCCAAATTTACCTGCCTGTGCAATTATAGATGCCTCTTTCTGATGGTATTTGGCATTCAGAACCTGATGTGATACACCTTTCTTTTTAAGCATAAGACTTAAATATTCAGACTTTTCAATTGATATTGTACCAATCAATACAGGCTGACCTTTTTTATTGCACTCAACTACATCCTCTATAACCGCATTAAACTTACCAATTTGGTTTTTATAAACACAATCAGGTTTATCCTCTCTTACAACAGGGACATTTGTCGGAATAACTACTACGTCTAATTTGTAAGTGGTTTGAAACTCCTGTTCCTCCGTTTGAGCTGTTCCTGTCATTCCTGATAATTTTGTATACATTCTAAAATAATTCTGGAATGTAATGGTAGCCAATGTTTTGCTTTCTCTTTCTACCTTTACTCCTTCTTTAGCCTCAATTGCTTGGTGAAGCCCATTACTATACCTTCTACCGTACATCATACGTCCAGTAAACTCATCTATAATAATTATCTCACCATCTTTTACCACATAATCCGTGTCTTTCTGCATAAGCCCATATGCTCTTAAAGCTTGATTTATATGATGAGATATTGTCATATTATCCGAATCAGACAGATTTTCAATTGCAAAAAACTCCTCGGCTTTTTTTATTCCATCTGGTGTAAGCGTAGCCGTATTAGCCTTTTCGTCCACAATATAATCAGCTTCAACCTCATCCATATGTTGTTTGTCATCAGTCTCCTTAAATACCTTTGATTTCAGCCTTCTTACAAATGTATTGGCTAAAGTATAAAGTTCTGTAGATTTGTCTCCTGCTCCTGATATTATAAGAGGTGTTCTTGCCTCGTCCACCAAAATACTGTCAACTTCATCCACTATTGCATAGTTTAGTTCTCTTTGAACCATATCTTTTTTGTAGATTACCATGTTATCCCTTAAATAATCAAACCCAAACTCATTATTTGTTCCATAAGTTATATCACACGCATAGGCTTCTCTTCTTGCTTTATTGTCTAGTCCATGGACAATAAGCCCTACACTAAGTCCTAAAAAGTTATAAACCTTTCCCATCCACTCACTGTCACGCTTTGCAAGATAATCATTTACAGTAATTACATGGACTCCCTTTCCCTCAAGAGCATTTAAGTATACTGGAAGTGTTGCAACTAATGTTTTTCCCTCACCTGTTTTCATCTCTGCAATTCTTCCCTGATGAAGAACCATTCCACCTATTAACTGAACTTTAAAATGTCTCATTCCCAATACTCTTTTTGAGGCTTCCCTTACCACTGCAAAAGCTTCTGGCATAATATCCTTTAATGTTTCTCCTTCTAAAAGCCTCTTTTTAAACTGAGGAGTCATTGCTTTTAGCTCATCATCACTCATAGCCTGCATTTTCTCCTCTAAGCTCTCTATTTGTTCAATAATAGGCATTATCCTCTTTAATTCTCTATCACTATAACTACCTATAACCTTTTCAATTAGTTTTAGCATATCAAAACCTCCAATTTAAATATTTAAACCTAACACACATTTTTATATGAACGACTAACCATTTCAAATATAAATATAAAAAGACCTGCTGCTACAATATAGTCACCAACGCTGGCCACATGAATTCCTTTACCTAAAAATCCAGGTATATAAAATATATCTGCTAAAAAATTTAAATTTGTCGTTTCATCCATAACAACATGTTTATTGTCTGCACCTGCCTTCAATAATTCAATTGCCTCTGGCAAATCTACCTTTTCTAACTTCTTTAAAGATACTGGCATTCTTCCTCCATTAGCCATCATAACCAAACCATTTAACGAGGCACCTAGCCCAATTATCCACAAACCTATATATTTCCTGTTGTACCATAAGCAAATAAACAGTAAGAGAAAAACAACTGCTTGAGTTATAAAGCTGTATTTGACAAGAAAATCAAATCCACTCATTGAAAGAACCCTTGTAATGGTCTGTATTCCAAATGCAAGTAACACCAGCCACATTTTTTCTAGTCTAACATGTGATATGTCAAACTTTTTACCTTTAATGGTTCCAACAAGTACCCCAAAGAAAATTGCCAAAAGTATAACAACCAAATACAGCATGCTTTCACCTCACCTTTTGTTAAAGAACATAGTACTAACAGGTAAAATAATTATTTAAGAATTAGATTATTGGTGGAGATAAATCAGATGAATTCAGCACCATTTTTTTTTCTTTTTGTAAAAACAATGGCTGAAAACAAACCTTAGAATGGCTACACAAACCTACGTCCTGATGTTTTACAGGATTAAAATCAATAAAAAGTTTATTTAAATTATCTTTTATATTTATCACATAAGAACTGCTAAAAGAAACTGTAAATAATAAGTCATAATCATCTTTAACAATTTTCTTTTGGTTACGATGATTTTTTTCTTCTACACATGTGTCACTTTTTTCAAGCACAGAACTTAAACCTTCATCTGCATATAAATAAGGGCTAAACAAGTACTCTGTTAAATTTATTGCTCCCTCTGAAGTCAATGCTGATAAAATCAGCAAACTAACAAAAATTTTACTTAGCATTCATACCTTCCTCATCTTAATCAAAGCTACTTATATATAATCTAAAGTTAAATACATTTAAATCTTTCACTTTTCTAAAACTCAAAGTTAATTTCTATCATTATTGAAAATATTAATAAATAACAACTAAGAAACAACATCCAATTCTCATCGTCCAAAACCCGTTAAATAATCGAGATTTTGTCCTTGATAATAGGGCATTATTTCTAGGACATTCCTAATGTAATAATATCTTATTTTCAAAATATAATCAATAGCCAAAACGCTTCAACAATTCTTACTTTTTATCTATTAATCTGTCTAAAATAGTATTGTAACCATCTGCTCCATACATCAAAGCCCTATTAACCCTGCTTATTGTTGCTGTGCTAGCACCTGTCTTTTCACTTATATCAGTATATGTCTTTTTCTCTCTTAACATTTTTGCAACTTCAAGCCTTTGAGCCAGTGCTTTTATTTCAGATATTGTACAAATATCCTCAAAAAAATTATAACACTCATCTGTATTTTTAAGAAGCAATATAGCTTCAAATAATCTATCCGTCATTTCATCCTTTATTTTTTCATTCATTTCTTAGCATACTCTCCTACTTTTTGAGTTTTATACAAATTATATTCCCTTCGAAATTACAATATCAGCTTTTTTATAAAAGGTCAAGAAGTTGATTACAACATTTCACCCCTTTACCCTCTTTGAAATAAATTTGTTTTATGATAATATTATGTAGGTTATTCCAAAGCAGTATTTTAAACTTATAAAAAGTATAGATTTTATCTAAAGGAGCTTTAAATGGGAAAGTTACTTAAATTTTTTTTAATAATAATTATTGTTTCAAGTATTTGTATAATTACACTAAAAGCCTTTTCAATATATCAAAACAACAACATTACACCACCTAACCCAACTGTTTCTCCTTATCAATCAAAATCATCAGTGCTTTTTAATTCTCCTTCACCTTATACAGGTAAAATTTCACCTGATATAATTTTATCAACGCCTGCAAAATTAGAATATTCAAATGATCCGGTTAAAAACTTAAAAAAAGGACTTGTTCCCATGGTTGTTACGATGGAAAATGACAAAACTTTAGGCATATATTCTAAATTACCTGATGATAAAATGCTTCTTACAAAATTCACTAAAAAACCTTGGGGCACTTGGAATATTGGAGGATGGTATATAATAACCGATGATAAAATCCCTTCAAAAAAGCACTATTCTCTTGCTGATGGAAGTTCAGACTGGGAATATGTTTTTCGTGTATCTAAAAACCATTCCGGTGGATATGAATTTTCAGGTGGAAACCATGAAAATGAAATATTAAAAAGTTTAAAGTTCTTTAAAAATGGTAAAGAAACAGAATTATTTTTACAAGAAGGGGAAAAACACTATATCTCAAATTTAAAAATAGTGGAAGAAACATATCTTACTACAAACAATTCTCCATCTGAAAAATATGCTCAAGTTGTAAGAACCTATTCTTTTTCTCCGTCAAAAATAACTTTAGATACAAACTTTGATTTTATATCAGATATTTATATGGGCACATCATATGTATGCATGATGCCAACTAACAAATCATTTGCAAGACATATAAAGTTTTTAGATTCAAAAAATACATATTCTACTCCTGAACCGGGAAATACTCTTACAACCAGTGAATTTGAAAATTATATTGGAAAAGAGAAAACAATGTCAGTTAAACTCTGGGGAGATTCAAATCCCTCATATAGTTTTTTAGTAGGCATTGGTAATAAAAAAATGGTTGACTACTTTAATAATAACTTAAAGGTATTTCTTTGGGATTTAAATGAAAAAGCAAATAAATTATATTTTTCAAAATATGATAATCAGGATTTTACTCTTGTAGAAAAAGGAACAGAATGGAACAATTCATCATATTGGAAACTTATGGTGGAGCACTAGCAATGCAAATTATTCTGTTAAATTCCAAACATTCCATTTAATTTCACCCCCTCTCAACTATTCGTGACTTTTTACATAAATTCTTATTCTTTTGCGTTGCTTTTTTTAAATTTTTTTGTCGAATTTTATAAAGTTTCGGCGTTATGTTACATAATATAAATTTTTATTGTATAGTAGGTTATAGTAATTTTAAAAAGTTACTCCCCTAAATCCCGTAGCATTCTCCCTTCTCTTCTTTTGGAATGCACGGGACATTTTTTTGCCAATTATATTCCATAATATTCCTTATAAATTTCACTTGTTTTTTCACCAAAAAAAGCACATACTGCCTTATGGGCGGATATAATTTTTGTGATTAAAACGACTGACAACATTGTAGCACAAGTTGTAGAGCCTTTTAATATATATTATAATATATATTAAACTATTAAAGTAAAGGAAAATTAACATGTTAGAAAAAAACTCTATACATTTACCCAATAACGTTTCACACATTATTAATACATTAAATAACAACAAATACGAAGCATACTTGGTTGGTGGCTGTGTCAGAGACTTTTTAACTGGTAAAAAACCAGCAGATTGGGATATTGTTACTAATGCAAAAACATCTGATCTAAAAAAACTATTTACCAAAACAATTGATACAGGTCTAAAACACGGCACAATTACAGTGGTATTAAACAAACAAAATTATGAAATAACCACTTATAAAAACGATGGAAACTTAAAAGACGATTTAGCATTTAGAGACTTTACAATTAATGCAATTGCATATCACCCAGATTACAAATTTATAGATCCTTTTTCAGGTATGGAGGATGTAAAAAACTCCATTATTCGATCTGTTGGAAAAGCAAAAGAACGTTTTTTAGAAGACCCTCTTAGAATGTTAAGAGCCATTCGTCTTTCTTCATCTTTAGATTTTCAAATTGATCAAAATATTATAAAAACAATACAGTCAAACTGTAACCTTATTAAAAAAGTTAGTCCTGAAAGGATAAGAGATGAGCTGTCAAAAATACTGTGCTCGGCTAATGCTTTTCACATAGTAAAATTAAAAGACTCAGGACTTTTAAAACATATACTTCCTGAATTTGATATATGTTTTGAAATTTCTCAAAATCACCCTTACCACTTATACAATGTTGGAATACATTCTCTGCACACCGTTATAAATGTAGAAAATATAAAACATTTAAGATGGACTATGCTTCTTCACGACACTGGAAAAGCTGTAACTAAAACTACTGACGCTAAAGGAATTGACCACTTTTACCGTCATGGCGAGCAAAGTGTTTCTATTTCAAAAAAAATACTTACAAGACTTAGATTTGACAATAAAACAATAAACAAAGTATGTACCCTTGTAAAACACCATGATAGAAGAATTTCACCTGATTACAAATCTGTAAAAAAGACCATTAACATAGTAGGTGAAGATATGTTTTTAGACCTTATAAAAGTTCAAAAAGCAGATAAAAAAGGTCAGAATTTAGAATTTTTAAATGAACGTCTTGATAAGCTGAATAAAATAACAGAAATTTATTTTGAAATTATTAAAGATAAACACTGTTTTAAAGTAAATAATCTGGCTGTAAATGGACAAGACTTAATTAATATAGGCTTTGAAGAAGGAAAAGAAATAGGGGATACTTTAAATGTTTTATTAGAAAAGGTTATTGAAAATCCTCATTTAAATGAAAAAGACAAACTTTTAAAAATTGCACTAAAAAGTTATAAAAAGTGAGTTCTTATTTAGTTAATAAAGTTAAACTTCTCTATCATCTTTTTCTAAATCTTCTATCTGTTTTTTTTCTTCTTTAGACAATGCATCTATTAAATAATTACGGCCTATCCCCTTTGTTTTTCCATATTTATCTTTTATTCTTTCATTAGTTTCTATAATTTCATTCCTGAGTTCTCTTGCAGAAAGTAACGCACATCCTTCTCCCCTTACAATAATTTGCTGCAAACCATCTGAAGTAGCAACTGTTATATCATAATTTTTTTTGTTGTCATGGGCAAACTTTTCTATATACTGATCCGCCGTCTGTGCTTCTCTAGTGTATACCATATGAATATTATAATAATCTATTACTTCTTCACGATGTCCTTCAACACGGTATGCATCAAATACTACAATAATCTCACTCTTTCGAATCCACTGATAATTACTTAAAAAATCAAGTAATTTAACTCTTGCCCCCTCCATATTTTCATCTGCAAACTCTTTTAGTTCCGGCCATGCGTATATGATATTATATCCATCTACCAAAAGATACTCTTTTTTATTCTCTTTCCCTTTACTTAAATAAGTAGAGGGCTTGTAATAGCTTTCACTGGCCGTTTTCCGTTTTTTCCAAGAAGACTTCTTTCCTTGATTTGCATAAAAAGTTTTATCTATAATCTTATCAATTTCTTCTAAACTAATTGATTTTTCTTCCGAGTACTTAGAGTGTTGTATTTTATTTACTTCTAAATCAGCTTTTTCTTTAAAATAGCTCTCAATATGCATATAATCCTTTACCCTATCCCATTCTACCAAAAATCCTGCACCCCGCTCACAAAATACAGAGCCTGTAGGGTTTTCCACATCTCTTTCTGAATTATATCCTATACTTTCTATAACCTCTTCTGAATTATGGCAAGGTTCATAACCTTTCAAATTATAAAACAGCGTTCCTAATCCCTTGGTATATGCCGTCACCTCTTTTTGATAATTTCTCATTGTACTAACAGGTGCACTTCCCACAAGAACTGTCATATCCTCGCTTACCTGAGATATTTCAAAAGTACCATGCATTTTTTCAATATCAGTCATTGCTCTTCCTACCATTTTTTCAGGCAATTCCAGATAAAAAGCATAATAAGGCTCTAACAATAAAGACTCTGCTTCTTTTAAACCCTGACGCACTGCACGATAAGTAGCCTCCCTGAAGTCGCCACCTTCTGTATGTTTATTGTGTGCTTTTCCAGAAACTAAAGTAATTTTCATATCTGTGATTTCAGATCCTGTCAAAACTCCTTTATGCTCTTTTTCTTTTAGATGAGTCATAATAAGTCTTTGCCAGTTTTTAGACAGGATATCTTCACTGCATTCTAATTCAAACTTTAGACCACTTCCCTGCTCACCTGGTTCTAACAGCAAATGAACCTCTGCATAATGTCTCAATGGTTCAAAATGACCTACACCCTCAACCATATTTGAAATAGTCTCTTTATAAACAATTCTTCCATCATCAAAAGTTACATCAATATCAAAACGACTTTTTATAAGACTTTGTAAAATTTCAATTTGCACTTCTCCCATAACCTTTGTCTGAATTTCCTGTAACTGTTCATTCCATACAATATGAAGTTCAGGCTCCTCTTCTTCAATCTGACGAAGTTTTGGAAGCATAGCTTTTGGATCACAGCCTTCTGGTAGTATAATTTGATATAGAAGTACAGATTCTAGCACTGGTGCATTTGAAGCTTTTTCCTTCCCTAACCCTTCCCCTGGCTTAGCCTGGCTAAGTCCTGTTACTGCAAATACCTCCCCTGCATAAACCTGATTTACCGCTTCAAATCTATCTCCCGAATATATACGAATTTGATTTACTTTCTCTTCCCACACACCATTTGTCAAAAGATCCCTTACTTTGAGTTTTCCACCTGTCAGCTTCATATGTGTAAGACGATTTCCCCTATCATCTCTTGTTACTTTAAATATTTTAGCCCCAAATTTATCCAAGTAGCAAGGCTTCATGGTGTATTTTACAATACCCTGTAAAAATTCTTCAACTCCTTCTAATTTTAGTGCAGAGCCAAAAAAGCAGGGAAAAACTTCTCTTTTTCTTACAGCTTCTATAATCTTCTTAGTTTCAACCTGTCCTTTTTCCAAATAGGTTTCCATAATTTTTTCATTACACATAGCAATCTGATCGTAAAATTCATCTTTATCAGTCTGTCCAAAATCAATGCAACCATCATCCAGCTGTTTTTTTATTTCGTTTATTAATTTATCCCTATCCACATCCTTTTGATCCATCTTATTTATAAATAAAAATGCAGGTATGTTATATATTTTAAGAAGCCTCCATAGTGTTTTTGTATGTCCCTGAACTCCATCTGCACCACTTATAACTAAAATAGCATAGTCTAAAACCTGAAGTGTCCTCTCCATTTCTGCCGAAAAATCTACATGTCCTGGGGTATCCAGTAAAACAATCTGAGTATTATCTACTTCAAATACCGCCTGTTTTGAAAAAATAGTGATGCCCCTAGCCCTTTCTAATTCATAGTTATCTAAGTAGGCATCCTGATTGTCCACTCTTCCTATTTTTCTTATTTTTCCACTCAGATAAAGCAAACCTTCCGATAATGTAGTTTTTCCTGCATCCACATGAGCCAATATTCCAATTACTAATTTTTTCATATTATATTTCAAATCCTTAATTTTAATCTATCGTCAAAAATTTATATTGATTTATAAATTATAATATATATGATAACAGTAGATTTTGCATTTGAAAAGAAAAGTCTATTTTTTTATATAATAAAAACAAGGATTATTATTTTATCTTTTTACTATGCCGATATTATTATTGAAAGATTTTCTATTTTTTTAACTGCACCAGTACATATTTTTAATTTACAGCTATTTTAAATATTTCTAAAAAAACTATATTATTTATTATCATATAAGGAGAAATGTTTTATGACTAAGAAACAATATATAATTATGGCAGCAGCTATTTTAGTACCTTTTATACTGGCTTTTGGCTTTATTGGAATACTACACATTTCCCAAGATAATACCGTGCAGGCACGTACTCATAATGCCCGTGAAGAAATAGAACCTACACCTTCAATTTCAGATCAAAACAGTTTAGAAGATAAAGAACCTGAGGCCACCAGTTCTATACCTATAGAAAAGACTGAGGATAAATCCCTATATACTATTAATTATGAGGATATAGAATTGCCTTTTACAGAAATAGCAAAACTCAATAAATATGTATGTATAATACAAACAGATTATACTTTAGGATCTGGAGTAATTATTAATAATCAAGGTTATATTCTGACTAATTACCATGTGGTAAATGAAGGTAATATTTCAGTTGCTTTTCAAGATGAAAATTATTATATAAATTCCGATTTTATCGAAGCTAAGTTAATTGATTATAGCGAAGCTGATGATATTGCACTGATACATGTTGATGGATTATCACTGGATGGATTTATTGAATTTGCACCTAAAGATAAAATTACATTAGGTGAAAAAGTGGTTACAATAGGTTCCTCTGAAGGACTGTTTAATACTCTGTCCTTCGGCCACATAACAGGCCTAAGAGAAGCTCATAATGGTAAATATATTCAAACAGATGCTGCAATCTCCATGGGGAATTCTGGTGGGGCATTATTAAATAAAAAAGGACAATTAATTGGTATAACCTCTTTTAAACTTCTTAAAGGAGAAAACTTAAATTTTGCTTTGTCAAATGAAATAATACTAAATTTCTTGGATACAGTAGAAATTGAATAAATACATTTATTAGTGCATTCGTTAGAAATGTGGGCATAAACAAAGGGTTTAAGAAAACTTAAGTTCTCTTAAACCCTTGGTGCGGATGAAGGGACTCGAACCCCCACGCCGTTAAACACTAGATCCTAAGTCTAGCGCGTCTGCCAATTCCGCCACATCCGCATATCAAATTTAACAACAAAAACTATTATACTTGCATTTTTGTAATTTGTCAATAGAAAATGATAATAATTTAAAACTT
>NZ_JAVDDS010000004.1 GCF_030848475.1 Herbivorax alkaliphila | reverse complement strand
TGTTTTTTACTCCACATATCTATAGGTGTCTCTTCCCTTGGCCCTAATATTTCAATTTTATTTACACCTTCAAAATTTAACTTTTCTGGATTAAGATTTTCAGGCTTTATTATACTCTTTTCATCTAATGAAACAACTCCTGGCATATTTCCTGTATGCAAAAAGGCTCCTACTATTTCTTCTTGGTTATTAAATAGTATATTAGCAACAATTAATCTACTTCTTTCCTGTAACGACTCTTCCTTTAACCTGTACTTATAAACGTCAACCTCTTCATTTTTGTACTTATTCAAATCTAAACCAATTTTATTTGAAGCATTACAGAATAATTCAAATGACAATCCATCTTCTAGAATTATTTTTTCTCTATCTAACTTTTCTTCAATATTAAGATTATATTTATTAATAAACGAACGTGCCTTATCATCTAAATCTTCTTTTTGTTCTTTGAAAGCAAACAAAATAACCGTCCCATTGTTTGTCAATTTAATAACTTCATCGTCAAACTCCACTTTCATTTTAGCAGTTTTATCACTATTTTCCTTTTCTTCGTCAAAATATTTCTCAGGCAGTTCTAAAGATATAATGCCTTCTTCCTCAATCATTACTTCAGTAGTATAATCATATATAACTGGAACTCCACTTCCATATATCTTAAAAGTACAATATCTAATGTTATCCTCCTCATAAAAATAAAGTCCAGATCCAGCCCAGTTATCAAAATTACTCCACTCTTTATCCACAATTAAACTCCAGGTGGATAGATCCTTTTTTTCATCAATTGACTCTGTTTCTGAATTTGCATCTAAGTCCTCTATATATCCCATAACACTCTCATCATGTTTTTCATCTATTTCATCGACTATTTCTTTTCCTGCTGATTCAAGAGGATTTGTCACAAGAAATACTGATAGTACCATTATCAATAATGCTGCTACAGCAACAATCCAATCTGATAAACCCTTCATTTGCATTCCCCCATTTTTTTATCAATTAATCCAAACATAATTCGCTTACCTTTATTGAATTATACCAATTTTAATAATACTCTTAAATGCTTACTAATACAATTTTTCTTCCACACTATTTCCAAAACAAAATATACTCATATTTTTAATGAAAGTTCTAATGCAATTAAGAAGCTTTTAATCTGGTGATTTTTCTCCTCTTCATTTCCAAGAATCCTTCTATCCCATTCTGGAGCATCAAGCAAATCACCACTTATTAAAAAATTATATAATTCTATACCTCTAAAATCACAAACAGCTTGAACACCTGCACATTCCATTTCAACTGCTATACATCCTTCTGCTTTTCTTTTCTCCATATTTGCTCTAGTCTCGCGATAGATCCCATCTGTTGTCCAAGTTTTTCCCATAACATAAGGTAATCCCAATTCATCAAAGGTCTTGGCAACAAAATCAGCATTTTTAATTTTTATATAGTCGTTTGCTTGGGCATAATGATATGAAAAACCCTCGTCACGATATGCCGCTGTAGGAACGATAAGTTTTCCTGCTGTTATTTCTTTATTTAATGTACCGCAAGACCCAAACATAATATACTTTGTTGCACCTGTTAAGCAGCGAGCTTCTTCAATAAATGTTCCTGCACCTGTAGAAGTTACCATTGACATGTAAAATGCTATTTCTTTTTCTTTATATTTAAATTTATAAATAGGAAAATTACCATTAGCAGAACTAATTGTAGCAATTTGAGTACATTTAAATTTATTCAAGATATTATCGACAACAACATTAGAGAATGTAACTATACAAATATCACATATTTTATTTCTATAGCCATAACAAGATTCTGGATTTATTATGGCATCAGTCTTAATATCAAAAGTTTCATTTATCATATTGACCTCCAAAATTTAATATTAATTAATCCTTTTATCTTTATTTGTGAACTAAATTGTTTATGCGATAGCTGTTGTTTGTTTTAATTTAAAGTAAATTGTATAACATTCAATTATGTTACTATTTGCGATTTTTCCTTAATTTTAAGTTAGCCTCTCACCTAAATTATTATGTATTATTTTTATTTATATAAATTTCAAATGAACGAAAGATCAAATATATCAACTCACAAAATAGTTTCCAGCAAATCACCAAAACTAAAGATACTATAATTGAAAAAAAAGCTGAAAGTATTAGTCCGGGTTCAATTATAACATTTGATGGTGTAAAAGAACTCAACATCATTGAAATAATATTGTTTGCAATAAAAATACCTATTATTGCTTCAATAATAATAAAAATTACTCCAATTCCGTATATAAGCTTAAATATCTCTTTAACTGTTATTGCACCAAAATCCATTGTAAAAACTTTTTTTAACAATAATACAACCTCCTCAAAAATCATTTTTGAAATCATTAGGCATGTGATAAAACAGAAATCATTAATCTTTTATTATCAAATAAATTGTTCCAACAAAATCTTTCCAATATATTCAACTGAGCTGGCAATAAAATCCGCACCTGCTTTCTCAAGTTCATTTCTACTACCGTATCCAAATAAAACACCAATTGAAGTAATGCCCACATCTTTTGCACCTATAATATCATACTCTCTGTCTCCAATCATTATTGCTTTTGACAAGTCTATAATATTGCAACTTTCAACTGCATACTTGATAACTTCACATTTTTTCACTCTGGTTCCATCAAGATTACTGCCCGCAATATAGGTGAAAAATTTAGCAATGTCAAAGTGTTCCAATATTTGTCTCGCAAATACTTCTGGTTTAGATGTTGCAACTATAAGTATCCTGTTATTATCTTTTAATGTTTTAAGTAAGTCTTCAAATCCATGATAAACTAAATTTTCAAATATACCCTTGTCCCTATAATACTCACGATAGTATTCAACTGCTGTCTTTGCTTCCTCTTTTGAAAACCCATAATATTTTTCAAAAGACTCCAATAAAGGAGGTCCAATAAATTTATATAGTTCTTTTCTGTCACTTACGTTGATACCATATTTTTCAAGGGCATACATAATAGAATTGGTTATCCCCTCTGCAGGATCTGTAAGTGTTCCATCTAGGTCAAACAATATGTATTTATATTTCATAAACAAATTCTCCTATTTATATTACTTTGCCTTAAAAATTAATGCACGCAATTTTATATAATGTAACTTGCTCCATATGCCAAAACCCTTTTAAGTTGCAGGTTTGCTTATTTAGTAATTTTTAATTAAGTCAAATAAACTCAGGAATTACTCCATCTAGGTAAGAAAAGTTAAAGTTTTCTCTAAGTATCTCCATATAAAACTCATCATACCTCTTTCAATTTAAAATATAACGCTTTCTACGTTTAGCCAACCTCTAAAACCCACTTTTTCGTAGCACTTGATTGCTAATTTGTTAAATTCAAATACCTTCCCTATGCTAATGCTGACATACTATTTGCTGCAGCAACTAAAAATGATACTATAGAAAATACAAAAAGTCTGTTTTTTTTCTTTTTAACAAATGTTTTAGAAATAAGCATAATAATAAATCCAAACACGAATGGATTCAAAAAAGTCCCAATATTATATCCAGCTTTATATGCTTCAGTGCCATTTATATCAGTAGAACTAAAAAATGCAGTTACAAACGATAATATGCTTGTAGCAAAAATAATAATTAATGGTTTAGCATTTGAATCTTTTGACTTTTTAGAGTCTAAATTTTTATTTTGGTTTTCAAAATCCATTATTCATTCCCCTTTATCAATATTTCAATAAGTTATTAAAAACGAACACCCTTTAGTTCACTTCAACTTCAACTTCATGGTTAGCTGCTTGCATGGTCCTTTATAATGTCCAGACCCCTTAATATTTTCTGTATATATTGCCTGTTGTGGACAATTGTTAAAACATGCCCAGCAGCTTCTGCACTTAGATTGATCAAAAGTAATCTTTTTCTTAAAACTAACAGCATCATAGGGACATACCTTTTCACACTCACCACATCTGATGCAAAGCTTTGTATCTACAAATTTTTTCCCCATATTATCCTTTATCTTTGTTCTTGGATATTTGCATAGTACAACCCCAAGCATGTCTGGTCTAATTTTAATTTCATCCACCTTTCCATCCCTTGAAAGTTTTTCAATGTATTCATTTAGTTTATTTATAAAACAATTAAACTTCCAAAATTCCTTAAAGGTTGGCGAAGTAGAACTTTTCTTTTCTCGTGCTCTCTTTGGTGGATAACTTGTAGGAACACGCAATGAATGGGCAGAAATCACTTTGAATCCCTTTTCTTTTAATTTAGAATACATTTCTCTTTTTGTATTGCCGCTTAAATATGAATATGTATTAAAAATAAATGCATTTTTATTTTTTTGTGAATTTAAAGAATTTAAAAACTTTTCACAAATTTCCGGCATTCCCCACCAATGTGTAAAAGTAGCAAAGCCTATAATTTGATACTCATCTAAATTGATGTAGCCGCCTTCTGAAATATTGTAAAAATCAAAGTGAGCATTGCTTATATTTTTATCAAGATATTTACATGCAAGCTCTGTATTCCCCGTATTTGAACAATAACAAATTAGTCCTCTCATAATAAATCCCCACTTTTTTATATTATTTCTTACCATACTAATATTTTTAAGCCAATTTTT
The DNA here is from genome assembly GCF_030848475.1 of Herbivorax alkaliphila. Lineage (GTDB taxonomy): Bacteria > Bacillota > Clostridia > Acetivibrionales > Acetivibrionaceae > Herbivorax. The sequence goes on along the minus strand of NZ_JAVDDS010000004.1, from coordinate 128,860 downwards.
TAATACCTATTGACTAAATTTTTTTAAAGATATTTCATCTTTTAGTATAATTTTTTTTTGCCAATATAACAAGTTATAATAAAAAATAAATGTAAACAATTTTATCCTATTGACAAAACACAGTAACTTAGTGTTAAAATAGATATAAACAATAATATTTTTAACTGGAAGGAAAAATATGCGTAAACTCCCTATTTTGATGACTCAAGAAGAACATTGGCAATACATGAAGGAAAAAGGCAAATTTATGCTATTTTTTATAAAGCCTTTTTATGTATCTCTTGCTGTGGTTGTCGGTGTAATAGTTATTAATTTTTTATTTGATTTAGCAGCATACGGATATGACACTACAATAGCTAATTTAACCGGCAAATTGCCTAGGATGCTTTTATTATGGATTGTTATATTTTTAATCTGGGCAATGGCAAATGTTACTTTTTGGGTGTACTATTCAATTAAATTAAAAAAATAGCTTTTAATTTAATGCTTTTTCAATTATTTTTATGTATTTTAAAACATTTTTATCGCCTTCTGGAAAACCATAATACCAAGGCTCTATTTTTTCATGCTGTTCTACAAAATACTTTGACTTTATTATTATTTCCGGTCTGTACTCAAAATGAAGTATGTCAAAATGAGACCATTTCCCTCCCCATATAAAATTGTGATCTTCAAAAATTTTAACAACATCTCTTGGATAGCTGTCAAGTCTTTGCTGGCCTTGCTCCGGTGTTGCCCATTTCCAATAATCTCTGCTGTCACTTTTTAAATCCACTGCGATTCCAAATGCATGGGGACTTAGTAAATTAGTACCTGCAATAAAACGATAGTTAAACGTCCCGTTAACAGGAAATACATATTGATAAATCTCAGGCTTACACTTAGCCAGTGCACTAATTTCTTCAAAAGCTTTTTGTAAAGATTTTGAGGCGTTGTTATTGCTGTTAAATCCAAAACCACTTCCACCTAAAAATACATTTTCAAGATTTGAACTCACTTTACTCTGTGAGTCTCCATATACCTCCTTAAATAAGCTGTATACTCTGATGCGACCTGGGTCTGTATTTTTTTCCATTATGTCTTCAGTATCCCACAATGGATATAATTCCTCTAACATATCCTGAAGATCTGCATTATAAATTTTTTCATCAAAGCTTTTCTCCTTTTCATCATCATATATTATCTCATTTCCTGACTTCATTACAATATAAACTTTCCCATTTTCACTTTTTTTAACACCTGTTATATGTTCAGGATAGGCCATCATTAAGCTTAAAATATCTCTTTTCATTGTTCTCTCGTATGCACTGGATCTAGCACTTAAAATATTTGCATCACTCTCTTTTATAACCTTCAAACTAAATATTGCAGAAATAAAAAGAGATACTAAAGTTATGCTAGTTATACAAAACAAAACTTTTGTCCTAAATTTAGATAAATTTATAACCATATATAAAAACCTTCTTTTATAATGATACTATTTATTCATATTCTTAAGTTTAATGATAAAATGCATAAACTATGGGAAAAATAAATAAAAAGTTTTCTTAAAAAGGAGGTTATCTCAATAAAATCTAGGTATGATAGCGGTTTAAAACTTATTTTAAAATATGTAAATAGGGTGTTTCCAAAAGTTAAAAAAAATCTTGATGGATATAAAAACCATTTAAGTAAATTCAATGATAATGAGCTAAAAAAACAGGCTCTCTCTAGTATACATACAAAAAGCTTTCACTGTATAGGCGGTAGTATCTATGCCCTGTATCCAGATGTGGATTTTAATTCTACGCTAAAGTTTATTTGTGCTTTTCAAACAATAAGCGACTATCTTGATAACCTTTGTGATAAAACCAAAACATCAGATGAAAGTGCTTTTCGCCACCTTCACTTATCAATGTACGACGCTATAGAGATATCATCATTTTTAAGCGATTACTATAAGTACTATCCTTTCAAACAAGATAACAATTATCTTCATTATCTTGTCACTGAATGTAAGTCTTCCCTGTCCAAGCTTTATTCATATAAAGAGGCATTGCCATTTATAAAAAAATATGTAGACTGGTATTCTAATTTACAGACTTACAAACACCTTGATACAAATGTTAGAGAAATGTACTTAAAAAACTGGGCTAAAACATATTTAAAGGATTATCCACTAATCAGTCTATGGGAGTTCTCTGCTGCCACAGGCTCAACCTTGGGGATTTTCGCCATGTATGCAGCATCTCATAATCCACTTTTTAAGAATGAGGATTTTTTAGCTATAGACAAGGCATATTTTCCTTGGATTTGCGGACTTCACATTTTATTAGACTATTATATTGACTATATGGAAGATTTAGAAGAAAAACAATTAAACTTCACCTCTTACTACAAAGACTTAAAAATGTGTGAAGATAGAATAATATTTTTTACAAAAGAGTCATTAAAAATGTGCAATACATTAAAATATCCTCTATTTCATAAAACAGTGGTAAAAGGCCTTCTTGCAATGTATCTGTCAGATTCAAAGGCTTTTGAAAAACATAATAAAAAATCCAGTATAAACATTGTAAAACACGGAGGATGTGATACTATTTTTTATCACAAAATATGCAAAACCTTAAGAGTTTTTAAATTATTGTAATTCTCTTTTTTCAATTTGCCCTTATCATAAGTATATCTGAAAGGCTATAAAGCTTTTTAGTATAATCTGATTGTGGGAGAAATGATAAATAACTCTGTGCTTTTTTTATATGCCCTGCTGCAATTTCAAAGCAGGTATTTATAATATTTAAATCCCTTAGTATCATAACTGTTTTTTCTAAATCATTTCTTTTTCTAAGCATATCTTTTGCAACTTCACTGTAATCTTTATTTTTTAATAAAATGATGAATGGAAGCGTTATATTACCTTGCCTTAAGTCTTCAAATTGTGATTTTCCCATTTTATCTACCTTACCGTAAATATCCATTATGTCGTCTATTATTTGAAATGCAAGCCCGATATGCAATCCATATCTGCCCATTGCCTCTTCATACTCTCTCCCAGCACCTGATATGGCTGCACCCATTTTACAGCAGTTCTCAATTAAAACTGCTGTCTTTTTGTAAATTATCTCATAATATGTGTCAACATCAATATCTAAATTATTTTTGTTATTTGCCTGTAAAATCTCACCATGGCACATATTTTGAATGGATTTTACCATTAATCCCATACACTTTGAAACGTTTAATTTAGATAAAACTCCAAAGGCTTTTGAAAAAAGATAGTCTCCACACAAAACTGCAAAGTGATTACCCCAAGAACTTTTGACAGACGGTTTATTGTGCCTTAAATCTGAATTGTCTATAATATCGTCATGGACAAGTGAAGCCATGTGAATCAACTCTGCTGAAGCTGCCCCTTTTACCATATCTTTGTTTACAGGCGAAAAAACAAGACTGCTGTACATAACCAGCAAAGGCCGTATTCTCTTTCCACCGGCATTTAAAATTTCTATACACATTTCACGTATTTTTCCCTTGCTGTCTGAAAGCAGGTTGTATAATTCAAATTCTATTAAATCGATTTCTGGAATAGATTTAGAATTAAACTTTGTTTTTAAATAATCAGTTTTATATCTTTGCTTAATAGTTTCCATTTTTATCTCCTCTAATTTAAATAATAGTGAATTTATCAAAAGATAAAAATAGTTTAACCATCATTTTATTTTTTATTATATCTTTTAAAAACAATAGAAGCATTGTGTCCTCCAAAACCAAAGGAATTTGACAGGACAGAATCTAGTCTTTTTTTTCGACCGCTTTTTTCTACATAGTCAAGGTCGCAATTTGAATCCTTTTCTCTGTAGCCGACAGTCTGGTGAATAAAATCATCCTCTATTGATTTAATGCATACCAAAGCTTCTATAGCACCTGATGCACCAAGGAGGTGTCCAGTCATAGATTTTGTAGAACTTATTGGAATACTATATGCTAAGTCGCCAAAAACCTCTTTTATTGCCCTTGTCTCGTATTTGTCATTTAAAACTGTGGATGTTCCGTGGGCATTTATGTATGAAATATCCCGTGGATTTACAGATGCATTTAAAAGAGCTAAATTCATTGCTCTTGCTGCCCCTTCACCTGAAGGGTCTGGGGCTGTAAGATGATATGCATCAGAAGTAAAGCCATATCCAGAAACCTCCGCATAAATTTTTGCATTTCTTTTTATAGCATGTGAGTACTCCTCTAATATAAGTATTCCTGCCCCCTCACCTATTACAAAGCCATTTCTTTCCCTGTCAAATGGTATGGATGCTCTGTTTTTATCTTTACTTAAAGTAAGTGCATTCATATTTGTGAAACCTGCTACCATAAGAGGGTTTATACATGCTTCACTTCCACCACATATAACTATGTCAGCATCACCATATTGTATATTTCTAAAGCCCTCGCCAATTGCATTTGTTCCAGCTGCACATGCTGTTATAACTGCATTTGATATTCCCTTTGCACCAAATTCCATGGAAATGCTTCCTGTAAGAATATTTGAAAGGGATTTAGGAATTAAAAGAGGTGAAACCATGTTCATCCCACCATTATATAAATTAGAGGTTTCATGGGTTATGGTGTTAATTCCTCCTACCCCGTTTCCCATTACAACACCTAATCTGTTTTTGTCAATATCAATGCCTAAAAGTCCTGCATTGTCAAATGCTTCTCTTGCAGCAATTATCCCAATTTGACAAAAACGATCCATTCTTAAAATTTGCTTTTTCTTAAAATGATCTTCTAGATTAAGTTCTTTTACCTCTGCCGAAAGCTTAGCTTTTGAATTTTTTATGTCAAATAGAGAAATACAGTCAATTCCACATCTTCCTTCTTTTGCATTACTCCAAAAGTCTTTTACATTGTTTCCTATAGGAGTCACTGCACCAAGACCTGTTACCACAACTCTTTTTTTCATTTAATCTGTCCTTCCACACATTTTACAATGTCCTCTACAGTTTTAAATTTTAAAATTTCTGATTCTTCAATATCTATTTTGTATTTATTGTCCAGTGCCAAAACTATTTGGGATATATCAAGTGAGTCTGCATCCAATTCGTCATAAAGATGGCTGTCTAATTGAACTTCTTCTTCAGATAATCCCATAACATCTATCATTATTTTTTTAACTTCCTCAAATACCATTTTTAAAAACCTCCAACTTCTTTAACTTATATATATTTAGAAATCTCAAAATTAAAGTTTTACAATATTTTAAAATTTAATATCATCTGCTCATCTAAACTATATTATCTTTAAACAAATTTATATTGTCAACCTGTTTTAAGAATTTAGTTGACAATCTTTTTTGATTGTTATATTTTATTAATGTAGTACTTGTAATTTAGGTGGAGGATGTTTTGGAACATATAAAAGAATTTTTATCTTATTTAAAAAATAAAGACATGTACAGAGGGCGGTTTAGAGACCTTCAGTCCTCACAAGGGGCAAAGGTTTTTATAGAAGGCAAAGAGATAATTTTATTGGGCTCAAACAACTATTTAGCACTTTGTGATGACCATGCAATAAAAAAAGCCTGTATAAAATCAATAGAAAAGTATGGTGTAGGTTCTGGAGGTTCTAGGCTTACAACAGGTTCATATGTTTTAAACAGTGAACTTGAAGAAAAAATTAAAAATTTTAAAAATACACAGGCAAGCCTTGTATTTAACACAGGTTACATGGCTAATTTAGGAATTATACAGGCTCTTTGCAACAAAGACTGGGTAGTATTTTGCGACAAATATAATCATGCAAGCATTTTAGACGGCTGCCTTTTAAGTGGAGCCAAATTATTGAGATACAAACATTGTGACATGGATGATTTGCATTATAAAATAAAAAACTTTAAGGGAAAATATAATTTAATTGTCACAGACGGAGTTTTTAGCATGGATGGAAATGCTGCCCCTTTAGATAAAATTGTAGAGATTTCAAAAAAACACAACATAATCACAATGGTTGACGATGCTCATGGTTTTGGGGTTCTAGGTAAAGATGGCTCTGGTACTGCTTCTTATTTTGGTATTAACGATGAAGTTGACATTCACATGGGAACACTAAGTAAGGCTGTAGGCTCACTAGGAGGCTATGCAGCTTCAAAGAAATACTTTATTGAGTATTTTAAAAACCTCTCTAGAAGCTTTATTTTTTCAACAGCACTGCCACCTTCATCGTTAGCAGCATCTATTAAGGCACTAGATATTATAAAAAATGAGCCTGAAAGACGACAAACGCTTTTAAAACTTTCAAGCTGGCTTAGAGATGAGCTTAAATCCTCAGGATTTAAAGTTACAAACACAATTACTCCAATAATACCGGTAATTATAGGAGATGCAAAAAAGACACTGAATCTTTCTCAATATCTTTTAAAAGATGGAATATATATTCCGGCAATAAGGCCTCCAACAGTACCTAAAGGTAGCAGCAGGCTTAGAATATCAATTACAGCAGCTCATACAAAAAGTGACTTAAAATATGTTATAGAAAGCCTTAAAAATAACGGAAGGAAACTGGGATTGATATAAGATGAAAAGACGTATGGTTGTATTGACAGGATGGTCAGTAGGTAAATTTCCCTGGAAAACCTTACTTAGCCTTTTAAATAAGCATTTTGAGATTATTTTTGTAGACTGGGAGAATGTTTTTTCAGTTGATGGTTTTAAGAAAAAGGTTTTTTCTCTTTTGAGTGAAAAAAAACTAGAAAAGTTTTCTCTTATGGGATGGTCTTTAGGTTCTATAACTGCAATGGATATAGCAGCCCACTTCCCTGAAAAAATTGAAAATCTGATTTTAATAAGTGGGACTTTGAGATTTGTAAAGGATGAAAAAAAACTTTACAGCACTCTATGGACAAAAGAAACTATAGATAAAATGATTTATATGTTAAAGATAGACAAAGATAAAATTTTAAATAAATTTTATAAAAATCTTTTTTCCAAAAGTGAAAAAAGTGCTGGACATTATAAAAGGTTTATTAGTGAAGTCCAATGTACTAAAGCTGATTACAGTGTAAATTCCTTGTTAAACGGCCTTGAGTACCTTAAAGTTATGGATTTAAGAAATATATCACCTGATATTTCTCCATTGCTTATACATGGCTGTGAGGACGTTATTTGCCCATATGAATCAGGTGAATATATAAATAAAAAGTTTAAAAACTCAAATTTAGTAAAATTACAAGGTTGTGGACATATACCCTTTTATACTGACCCTGATACGTGTTATGAAATAATAGAAAAACATATTGAGGTAGAAAGTTTATGATTGATAAGGAAAAATTAAAAAGAAGATTTGGCAGAAATGCAAAGCAATATGATAGATATGCAGGTGTACAGAAAAAAATGGGCGATATTTTAGTTGAAAAAATAAAGTCTACAAAAATAGAATACAAAAATATACTTGAAATAGGATGTGGAACAGGATATGTTACAAGAGCTCTTTCTAGACATTTTAAAAACTCTGATATAACTGCAGTTGATATTGCTCCGGGCATGATAGACCATGCTAAATCTACAATTTCAAATTATAGAGTAAATTTTATTTGTAGCGACATTGAAGAAATACATTTATCTGAAAGTTTTGACCTTATTGTTTCAAATGCTGCATTTCAGTGGTTTAACAGATTAAAAGACACTTTGAAAAAACTTACAGGTCTTCTATCCCCTGAAGGCTTTATGTGCTTTTCTACCTTTGGTGAAAACACCTTTACTGAACTTAAAAAATGTTACAAAGAGGTAAATTTACTTTTTGATATAAAAGATCCGATCTATCCAGGTCAGTCCTTTTTATCAATTGACGATTACAAAAAAATATGCAGTAGTATATTAGACGATAACTACACTTTTTCTTTAAAAGAAGTTTATGAATATGAGTATTTTGACTGTTGTAGAGATTTTCTCTATTCAATTAAAAAGATAGGTGCAAATAACAGTCAAAAAAAGCCCAATATAATTCAGCCTGACTTTATTGACAGGGTAATTGATATATATGACAGGGATTTTAGAAAAAATGACAGAGTAGTGGCAACTTACCACAATTTATTTGGTTTTATTACAAAATGCTGAAACTAGGAGTACTTATATATGCCAGAGTAAACATGTATTTGGAGGTAATTTAATATGAAAGAATTTATTTTAAACTTAAAACAAAAAATTCTAAATGGTGAAAGTATTACTTTTGATGAGGCTGTAACGCTTCTGAAAGTAGATGAAGAAGATACAAATATTCTATTTGAATCTTCTAATGAGATACGCCAAAAATTAGCTGGTAAAAAGGCTAATCTTTGCACAATACTAAATGCTAGGTCAGGAAAATGCTCTGAAAACTGCAAATACTGTGCCCAATCTACCCACTATAACACAGAAGTTTTAGAGTATGATCTTTTAGATTATGAAGAGATTTTAGAAAAGGCTTTAGAAGTTCAAAAAAATGGTGCACACAGATTCTCTCTTGTTACCAGCGGAAAAGGAATTGATAGAGATAAAGACATTGAAAAACTTTCTAAAATATACCAAAGGCTTTCAGAGGACACTAATTTAAAACTCTGTGCTTCTCATGGCATTATAACTTATCAGCAGGCAAAAAAGCTTAAAGATGCTGGTGTTAGTATGTATCACCACAATATAGAGACAAGTAGCAGCCACTACAAAAATATTTGCACAAGTCATACCTATGAGGACAGGATAAAAACAATAGAAAATGTCAAAAAAGCAGGAATGGAAGTCTGCTGCGGAGGCATAATTGGAATGAATGAAAGTTTAGAGGACAGAATAAGGATGGCATTTGAAATAAAAAGCCTTAATATTAAATCAATACCTGTAAATGTTTTAAATCCAATTAAGGGAACTCCCTTTGAAGATTTAAAAGTATTGTCGCCTATGGAAATTTTAAAAACCATGGCTGTTTACAGGTTTATTTTGCCAGACTCATACATTAGGTATGCAGGTGGTAGAATGGCTTTAAAAGACAAGCAGGCCTTAGGTTTTAAGGCAGGTATAAATGCAGCTTTGACTGGTAATTACCTCACGACGACAGGAAGTAATGTTGACCAAGATAAAGATATGATAATTGAGGCTGGATTTAGCCTGTGAGAAGGAGTTTGCAAAAATAATCATTAAATACTTGGGGTTGAAAGGAGCACTAAAATGGGAAAGGCAATATTTATTGCAGGTACTGATACAGATGTAGGAAAAACTTTTATTACTGCAGGGTTAAATTATTCTTTAAATAAAGCTGGCTATAAATGTTGCAGCTTTAAGCCGGTGCAATCTGGCGGAATAGAATCTAACCACTCTCTTATCCCGGGAGATATAGACTTTATAAAAAAAATAACCGATATTGATGAGCCATATGAAAAAATGAACTCTTACTGCCTAAAAGAAGAGGTTTCACCTCACTTGGCATCTGAATTGGAAGACATTCAAATTGACAGAGAAAAGATAATAGCTGATTTTAATTACTTAAATCAAAAGTATGATTATACATTGGTTGAAGGAGCTGGAGGCTTAGTTGTTCCCATAATAAGAAATAAATATTATATGTATGATTTAATAAAAGATTTGAATATTCCTGTTTTGCTGGTAGCAAGAGCAGGAGTAGGAACAATAAACCACACTGCCCTTACCTGTGAATTTGCTAAACTCAAGGGAATTAAAATAAATGGAATCATTATAAACGAATATAAGGGAAAACTTTGCGAAAAGGACAATATAGATATAATTACTAAAATAACAGGTATTCCTGTAGTTTCAGTAATGCCTTTTATTAAGACTGATAAAATTTCAGACATTAAGGCTTGCTATGAAAAACACATAAAACTAAGACAGGGGGACGGTTCTCTTGTCTCATTATTTTGAGACAAGAGAACCGTCCCCCCTGTCTTAAAAATGAGGAGGTTTTTTTAAAATGAACACTATGAAGTCACTTCAGGAAAAAGATTTAAAACACATATGGCATCCCTGCTCTCAGATGAAAGATTATGAGGACTTTCCTCCAATCGTAATAAAAAAGGGTTATGGTGCGTATTTAGAGGACATAGACGGCAAAAAATATTTAGATGCTGTATCATCTTGGTGGGTAAACCTTTTTGGTCATTCAAACAAACGTATTAATGAAGCTTTATACAGGCAGGCAAACAAATTAGAACATGTAATTTTTGCTAATTTTAGCCATGAAGCAGCTATTGAGATGTCAGAAAGAATAGTCAATCTGCTTCCAGAGGGTCTTAACAAAATATTCTTTGGAGATAATGGTTCATCCGCTGTTGAAATTGCCTTAAAATTAAGTTTTCAATACCATCAACAAGTTGGCAAAACTAAAAAAACGCGTTTTGTAGCTCTTACCAATGCCTATCACGGAGAGACTCTAGGTGCTCTTTCAGTTGGCGGAGTTGATTTATACAACAGAATATACAAGCCGCTATTAGTTGATGTTATACGTTCTACAGGCCCTGACTGTTATCGCTGTAAATATAATAAACACAGAGATACCTGCAGCGCAGAGTGTTTTTCTATGATTGAAGAGGATATTTTAAAAAGACATGAAGAAATAAGTGCTGTAATTGTAGAGCCTTTAGTTCAGGGTGCAGGCGGAATAAAAATTTACTCTCCAGTGTATCTTAAAAAACTTCGCAAACTCTGTGACAAATACGACATTAACCTTATTGCAGATGAAATTGCCGTTGGATTTGGACGAACTGGCAAAATGTTTGCATGCGAGCACGCAGACATTTCCCCGGACATAATGTGTATGTCAAAAGGACTTACTGCAGGATATTTACCCCTCTCCCTTGCTGTTATGACAGACAAGATATACAATGCCTTTTATGATGATTATTCAACAATGAAGGCCTTTGTACACAGTCACAGCTATAGCGGAAATCCTTTAGGTTGTGCAGTTGCAATTGAAACTTTAAACATATTTGAAGATGAAAAAATATTAGAGAAAAACAGAAAAAAACAGACCTACCTTATGGAGTTGGCAAAAAGAGAACTGCTTGATATACCTCAAGTTGGTGAATACAGACAAATAGGTATGATAGGTGCAATTGAGCTTGTAAAAGACAAAAAAACCAAAGAACCTTTTGATGGAAAGAAAAGAGCTGGGTACAACATATATAAAAAGGCTCTAGAAAAAGGTGTACTTTTAAGGCCATTAGGAGATATCATATATTTCATGCCCCCTTATATAGTGGAAAATGAAGATATGGACTTTATGGTAAAGACTGCAAAAGACTCGATAAATGAGTATTTTAAATAATTAGGCATTAAAAAAAAACAGGCTTTTTTAAAGGCCTGTTTTTTAATAGGTCTTAAACAAAAAAGGGGGACTATATACCCCTCTTTTTTTACTCTTCATCATCAACTTCTTCTTCAGCATCAATTTCATATTCTTCTTCATCATTAAACTCTTCTTGAGGAATAAACTCTTCTTCTTCCTCCTCAGGAATATAAATTTCTTCTTCAATGTTTGTGATGCTTCTATATTCTTCTAACCTTTGAACATCACTTATAGGATTACGATCAATACTTAACTCCTCTAGTGAAGATAAGTTATCTAATACACTTATATCTGAAATTAAATTGTTGTATAAATCCAGTTTAGTTAAGCTTGTAAGTCCACTAAGCGGGCTGATATCTTCAATTTTATTATTATACAATATCAATTCAGTAATACCTGATAAGTTCTCTAATCCATGAATGCTTGTTATTTGATTACTGTTAATATCAAGTACCTTTAAATTGGACAAGGTAGTTAATGAACCAATCTCAACAACATCATTTTCTGCAAGTATTAATGTGTGTAAAGAACTTAAATCACTCAAAGGTGAAACATCTACAATTCTATTTCCCTTAAGATCTAAGCTGTTTAAAGAAGTTAAACTACTAAGTGAATGTATATCACTTATAAAGTTATAACTTAAATTTAATTCTTCTAAATTACTCATATGTCCTAATGCACTTACATTTGTAATTTGATTTCGAGATAAACTTATATTACTTAAATTATTTAGGCTTTGAATAGGACTTAAATCGCTTATATAATTGTCGTCTAAATTTAAGTCTCTTAGGTTAGTCAAAAATTCTAATCCATTAAGATTTTGAATGGAAGAATGGCTTAAATCCAAAGACCTTATATTTGATACATCAGAATCAAATATAACTCCAGTTGGTTTGTCAATCCGATTTCTAATTTTTGTTTCTAAATTTCCATCAGAAAAGTCAATCAATCCTGCTTTCTTTCTTATAATAGCTGTTTCATTTTCATTAAAAGTATTTTCAACTTCGCTAATACTGATTTTCCCATCCTTTACTTGAAGTGCAATAAATTCAGGATAATCTACAGATTCAGAGTCAGATTCTACAATCGTTGTTGCTGAAGTGTCTGTCATAATGTAGTTTTCGTAATAGAAAGCCGTTCCAAAAACTGAACCTCCCATAAGTACAATAACTAAAAGAATAAATAAAACAGTCTTTAAAACTTTTTTCTTTTTTGGTGGTTCTTCTTCTGAGTTGTATCTACTTAAAAGATCTGAATTGCTTTCTTGCTGCTTTGTCATAATAAATCAACCTCCTAAAATTAATTCTTAATATCCCCTTCAAACACTAATAATTGCTTAAATACATATTTTTCTAGTAAAACAAAAAAAAGAAAAATAGCACCTCTGACTTTTGTCAGAATTGCCATTGCCTGCTAAAGTTATTCTTACAAGTCAATTATATCATAAATAATCTTTTTTCACAATATACAGACAAAAGTTGGGTGTATATATTAAAGGTGGATAACATGCACCCACAAAAGTCAGACCTATGTTATTTATGTGATTCATCTACAACGCTTTTGAAATCAAAAGAAACATCACCTTCCACTTTAGAAAGGTATGCCAAAAACTCAATATTACCCTCAGGCCCCTTTATAGGTGAATAATCAACACCTTTTATCTTAAGATCACACTCTAATGCAAAGTTTAAAATGTCCTCTATAACCTCTATGTGTGCCTCTTTATCTCTTACTACCCCATTTTTGCCTACTTTGTCTTTTCCAGCTTCAAATTGAGGCTTTATAAGACATAAAATTTCACCATCTGCTTTTAAAAGATTCATTGCCACAGGAATTACTTTTTTCAAAGAAATAAATGATACGTCTATTGATGCAAAATCCGCTAATGTTCCAATTTTCTCATTAGTTACATATCTTATATTTGTCCTTTCCATACACACTACCCGATTATCATTTCTAAGCTGCCAAGCAAGCTGTCCGTAGCCTACATCAATGGCAAAAACTTTAGAAACACCCTTTTTAAGCATACAATCAGTAAAACCGCCTGTAGATGCTCCTATATCAATTGTAGTCTTTCCATCTAAATCAATATCAAAAACCCTTACTGCCTTTTCAAGCTTTAGTCCACCCCTGCTTACATATGGATGAATGTTTTCTTTTATAAATATTTTAGAATCTATATCAACCTTTGTTCCAGGCTTATCTTCCTTATTTTCATTTACAAAAACTACACCTGCCATTATTGAGCCTTTAGCTTTTTCTCTGCTGTCAAAGTACCCTTCTTGGACAAGAAGTACATCCAGCCTCTCCTTTTTCAAATTAAATTCCCTCCAGCTTCACCTTTTACACCTCTGCTCTTATTAAACATTTTTAGTATATCACTAAAAATTGACTTGGTATCCAATCTGAATATTTCTTGTAATTCATTTTTAGAACCATGATAAATAAACTCATCAGGGTAACCAAAAATCTTTGTCTTAACATTTATACCTCTTTGATTTATCAACTCAAGAATTTTACTTCCAAAACCACCTTCAATGGCATTGTCTTCAATTGTTATAACTCTTCTTGTCTTAATTGCAGAATTAATTATATTCTTTGGATTAATAGGTTTTATAAAGCGTGAATAAATAACATCAGCTGATAAGTCTATTTGCTCCAATAAATCTGCAACTTCAAGAGCTGTTTCCACTTTATTCCCAACAGCTATAATAGATATATCTTCGCCTTCTCTTAAAAGAAGAGATTGTCCTAAATTAATATCAGGTGCATCAAATAATTTTTCCTGCCCGTTTCCTCTTGGGTATCTTATTGCTATAGGTCCGTCAAACTCTTCCACAGCATAGTTGAGCATCTTTTTAAACTCACTATAATCACAAGGTGCCATGATGGTCATGTTTGGAATATGACTTAAAAAGGATATATCGTATATTCCTTGATGTGTTTCCCCGTCTTCTCCTACTATGCCTGCTCTATCTATTGCAAAAACCACATGTAATTTTTGTAGTGCTACATCATGAAGTACTTGATCATACGCACGCTGTAAAAAAGAAGAGTATACGGCAAACACAGGCACTAAATCATTGCGAGCAAGCCCTGCCGAAAAAGTAACCGCATGCTGTTCAGCAATTCCAACATCAAAAAATCTATCAGGATATTTTTCAGAAAATGTGCCTAAACCTGTACCATGAGGCATTGCAGCAGTAATTGCAACAACTTTCTCATTTTTTTGGGCAATTTCATCCAATTCCTTTCCAAAAACATTTGAGTAACTTGAACTTTTACTTGAAATAACTTCGCCTGATTCTATTTCAAAAGGTGCAATTCCATGAAACACATCTGGATTTTCTTCTGCATGACTATATCCTCTTCCTTTTTGAGTACAAACATGCACAAAAACCGGACCTTTAATACTTTTTGCCCTATTTAGTACATCTTCTAATTCTGTCATGTCATGTCCATCAATTGGACCTATGTACTTAAACCCAAGTTCTTCAAATATAACCCCGGGCATTATCATGTATTTTATAGAACCTTTGACTTTATCAATAGCTCTTATTGCACTTTTACCTATAGCTGGAATTTTCTTTAATATTATATCTATATCCTCTTTTACTTTATAGTAAAATGGCTCTGTTCTTATTTTATTTAAATAACTAGAAAGTCCTCCTACATTTTTGGATATAGACATTTCATTATCATTTAATATGACAATAAGATTGTTTAGAGACCTTCCTGCATCATTAAGAGCCTCAAAAGCCATACCCCCAGTTAATGCACCATCACCTATTACTGATATAACCGAATACTTTTCTTTTTTTATATCTCTAGCTTTTGCAATACCTAACGCAGCTGAAATTGATGTACTACTGTGACCGGTATTAAAAGAATCGTGGGAACTTTCATTAACCTTAGGAAAACCTGACAGCCCGTCTAATTTACGCATATTGTCAAACATATTTTTTCTGCCTGTGAAAATTTTATGAACATAGCATTGATGACCTACATCCCATACTATTTTATCAAAAGGAGTATTAAAAACTCTGTGAAGAGCCATGGTAAGCTCCACAACACCAAGATTTGATGCTAGGTGTCCACCTGTTCTTGATATTTTTTCAATGAGAAATGACCTTATTGAAAAGGCCAACTCTTTAAGTTGTTCATCACTAAGTTCCTTAACGTCCTCAGGAAAATTTATATTGTCTAATATATTCTGCAACTACTTTTCATCTCACTTTCAAGCTTTTTTAATATTTTCAAAACTCAATACAAGGTGAAATAAATTCCTGCTTATATTAAATTTTGGTTTTTAAATGTCTTTTTGTTATAAAACTCAACACTATACTTACTTTATAAACAATATAATTGCTGTGTTTTAAAGCAATAGTTTTTCCTATTGCCTTACCTCCTATTGTAAGTGCTGCTACAACACCTGTCAAACTCAAACTCACAATGGTTGATGTTGGTAAATTTGCTGATTGAGATATAGCTATAATAATAAAACCTATGGCAGCTCCACTTATAACTCCACAAATATCTCCTACAACATCGTTACATATACTAGAAACTTTATTTGCATTTCTTACAAGTTTTATTGCCTGCCTAGCACCGTAAAACTTTCTAGATGCCATAGAATGAAAGGGTGCCTCATCTGCTGCTGTCACTGCAATACCTATGGTATCAAAAATTATTCCTACTACTACTATAATCAATACTATCAAAAAAGAAAAAATTAAGTCAACATTCTCTAACAAAATAGAAGAAGCAAATGAAAGTCCTGAAGACAAAATAAACCCCACTATAGTAATAACTATAACCCATCTGGTATTTTCTTTTTTGGAACCAACAGAATTTGATTTAAACTTAACCTTTTTACCATTGTTAGGATGTTTAATATGCTCATCCACTTAAATGTTTTCCTCCAAAAGTAATTTTATGTATTAACACAGGATGGAAATGTGTTGAGTAAATTTTGCGGCTTAGGTCAGGCCTGATTTCCACTGGAATCACTGAAATGTCACCAAATCAGCGGTTTCCCTTTAAGATTCCACCCATATTGTTACCAAATATGATGCCTGATTGCCACTTAGTCCACACTTCAATCCTCAACACATTTCTAAGCAGAACAGTCTAGGGGATTTCCCCAACAGTCTAACCGATTCCTAGCCTCTTTTGCAATGTTGGTTTCAAACTGCATTAGTACAGATTGTATTGGCCAATACATCCATACCTGACCATTATCCGCCAACACCACTCAAGGCAGGCTACACTGTACACAGCACTTACTGTACCGCATAACAGGTTTATTCCCTACTCGTAGTCAACATGGCATACTTTAAGTATGTTCCACAAGTTAGGGTCTCCACGGTAGAGGGGTCAACGCCCACATGCCATTGCGGATCGCCCCTAAACCTTAACTCCCAGCACCAGCCCACTACTGGGCGTAACAAGCCGACACCAGGAACTTCATCGATGTGCCCTTGACGGATTTTTAGCCCCGTCTTCAGAATCGGCAGTACTGACTAGAATACTGCTCCATCCTGTTTTCATTAGCTTTTTAAAAACCAACTAATAAATTTACATTTTTATTATTGGCTTATTTCTTATTTAGTTTTAATAACCTTTTATAACAATAAATCAGCTTTTTATACTGCATTTCTCGCTTATTGTGATAAAAAATTATATCATATTTATGTACTTTGTGCAACTAGCCTTTTAATTCCTTTCTTTAATTCCAAGTGTATATATTAAAGGTGCAAAAAAACATTCCAGAAACTAAGGTTTCACAGTCTAAATCATGTAAATATCTCTTTTATAATTTTACCCTAGATAAATCTCACAACAAACTTGTTATCTTATAAATGCACCTGTAATCTCAAATTTAGGAAATCTAATTTTTACTATGAATAGACTTTATCCAAACCAAAAACCAATCATAATTCCAAGGATTGCTCCCATAAATACTTCAAAAGGAGTGTGTCCTATAAGTTCTTTTAGTTTTTCATCTATACTCTCTTTATTATTACTTGAAAAAATCAATCGGTTTAAAACCTTTGCCTGTTTTCCTGCTGCTCTTCTTACCCCGGCTGCATCATACATAACTATAAACGCAAATGCCAATGTAATTCCAAACTCAACAGAATCAAACCCCTGGCTCTTTCCTACAACAGTTGCAAGACAAACAATAAAAGAAGAGTGGGAACTAGGCATTCCTCCAGAACCAACAAACCTAGTAAAATCCAGCTTTCTTTCAATAATAACAACATTAAATACTTTAATTAATTGAGCTAAAAACCATGAAAATACAGGCACTGTTATTGTTCTATTAGATAATATTTCACTAAGCAAATTCACTCACATTCCTCCAATAAGTACTTTTTAACATAACTTGTCTGCAATTTCTTATAATGTTAAAATATACCCGTGGTTACTGTTTGTTAAAGTCCTCTTCTTTAATAGAACCCTTTTCATCCTCTATCAATATTGTTATCTTTTTCTCCATTTCATCCAACATTTTGCTAAGATTTCTTGAAAGTCCCATTCCCTTTTGAAATGCCTCTATTGAGTTTTCTAAAGGCATTTCACCTTTTTCAAGATCTTCAACAATTTTTTCTAATTCATTCATAGACTCTTCAAAAGTCTTTTTTTCTTTAGACATTTTTCTTACCTACCTTCCTACAATAAGCTAAAAAATCACTCTTTTTCAAGCACCGAACAAATTACTTTTCCATCTTTTAAACCAACTTCTATTTCATCACCCACATTTACATCATCTATTGATTTTATGAAAATCCCCTTTTCTCTTGACTTTAAAACTCCATAACCTTTTGACAATACAGCCAGAGGACTTAGTGTGTCAAGTTTTCCAATTAACAAATTGAATTTAGCCGATAATCTTTCATGTTTAACTAAAACAGCCTTTTTTATATCCCTATTTAATATATCAAGTCTCATTCTCTCCTGATATATCCGATCATAAGGTTGTCTTAAAACAGAGGAACTTTGAATTTTCAAAAGCTGCTCTCTCTTTATCTTTAAATTACCATGAAGGGAATTTACAAGCCTTAAATGTAACTCTTTTATTTTATTTTCAATAGCTAATTTTTCAGGAATAACTACTTCTGCAGCAGAGGATGGAGTTGGAGCTCTGACATCTGACACAAAATCAGAAATTGTATAGTCAGTTTCGTGTCCTACTGCAGATATAACAGGAATATCAGATTCAAATATACTCCTAGCAACTTCTTCAGTATTAAAAGGCCATAGCTCTTCTAAAGAACCACCGCCCCTTGCGACTATTATTACATCTACACATTTTAACTGATTAAACTTTAATATACCTCTGCTAATCTCCTTTTCTGCACCTTCTCCCTGTACTCTGACAGGATATATTTTTATGCTTGTATTATAAAATCTTCTGTTTAATACATTAATGATATCCCTTATTACAGAACCTGTAGAAGATGTAACCACTCCTATATTTTTAGGCAAAAAAGGTATGTCTTTTTTGATACCCTCATCAAACAACCCTTCATTAAAGAGCTTTTTCTTAAGTTGTTCAAATGCTATATGTAAATTTCCAGTGCCATCATTTTGCATCTCCTGAGCATATAACTGGTATTGACCATTCTTTTCAAAAATAGAAATATATCCTTTTATTATAACTTTCATTCCATCTTCAGGCATAAATTTTAAGTTTAAGTTGCAATTTCTAAACATTACACACCTTATCAGGCAATTTTCATCCTTTAAAGTAAAATACATATGCCCTGAAGAATGATTTTTAAAATTAGATATTTCACCTCTTATCCATAGATTTGAAAGAACAAAGTCTCTTGACATAACCTCTTTTATATATCTATTTATAGAAGTAACAGTTAAAATTCTGCTATTATTTAAATTCATATACTTCACCTAATTTTAAATCCTATTCTTTTTTTTCTTCAATAGCTAAGAAATTGTCTTTTCTGATTTTACCAAGTATACCATTTACAAATGCTCCACTTTCTTCACCACTGTAGTTTTTAGCAAGTTCAACAGCTTCATTTATAGATACATTAATTGGTATATCTTCTCTAAAAACAATTTCATAAATTCCAAGTCTTAAAATAGACAAATCAACTTTAGAAATCCTAGATATCTTCCAGCCTTTTGAATGATTTTCTATAGTCTTGTCTATATTTTCTTTATTTTTGTACACTCCATCAACTATATCAGTTATATATTCTACATCTTTATCTTTTAAATTATATTCTTCTAAAGTGCTTTTAATTTGTTCTTCTCTTGAATCCTTTCGGATTTCAAGCTGATACAAAAGCTTCATAGATACTTCTCTTGATGCCCTTCTCCCCATTATTAGTATATACCTCCCCAAACTATATTCCAAAAAATCTTTACCTATATGTACCTGGCGGCAATATACGATCCAAAAGATTTTTTATGTAGTCCTTGTCATTAGAAATCTTTTTTCCTATATAATAACCTGCCAAAATACATATTGCAATAAAAATAGTTCTTATAAATCCAATCCACAGTATGCATACTGAAATAATTAGGCCTCCAAGGGCACCATTTATTTCACCAAAATGTGAACGATAAAAGTTTAAAATCTTCTCTTTATTCACTATGTATGCCTCCATTATTCAACTCTTGACCTGTAACCTGCATATATATTTTCTACAGATACTTTTACATCATCTACTAAAATACCAGAAGTATCTTCAATAGACTTCTTAACTCTACGCTGTACGTCTTCAAGAAGGGCTGGAATGTTGATATCAGGCATAACAACCGTTTTAATATGTACTGAAACATTTTCGCCTGCCCTTTTAACATAGGCTTTTGACTCCCTCACTCCATTATTTCTTCTTGATGAAGCAAGAGCTATATTTTCAATGGTATTTAGTGATATTTTCACCTCTCCTATCTTATTAAACTTGCTTATGGATTTTCTGTTTCTTTCACTTCTTACTCCAGAAAGCAAGAACATAAGACTTAGTCCAAAAAATATCAACTCTATTATAAAAAGTAATATAACAGAAGCTTTGTTGGCCAGAACATTTTCCGCCAAAAAATCTGTTGCAGTTACAAACATTCCTTTATTCAGAGTGATAATCATCATAATCAGCGATATAACTGTAAGACAAAAAGCATAAAAAGCTAACAAAGTCCTGAAAATAATATTCATATACCCAGTACCACCCCTTTATTTTATCTTGTGTTTTCAAAAGACTCTATTACATTATATTTTATTTTGATAAAAAAATAAACCCTACAGGGTTATTATTTTATCTTTTCCAAGAAATATTTAATATATACCTGTAATTTAATTAAAATATAGATATTATTTTTAAATATCCCTTTAGTTATTTTACTCTAGCAATTTCTTCTGCAGGTTCTTTTTTATAATCTTTTTCAATATTCACACCCTGTATATGGATATTTACTTCTATAACATTAAGTCCTGTCATTGCTTCAACTGCATCTTTTACCCTCTCTTGTATATCCCAAGAAACTTCTGGTATCCTGCATCCATATTCAACTATTATATATAAGTCAATTGCGGCTTCTTTGTCACCAACTTCTACCTTTACACCCTTGGACAAATTCTTTCTTCCTAGCATTTCAGCAATTCCTCCAGCAATTCCTCCACTCATACCTGCAACTCCTGGAATATCCATAGCTGCAATGCCAGCAATTATTGCTACTACTTCTTCAGAAATTCGTACTTCTCCTGCTTCGGTTAATTTATTTTGTATATTACTTTGATCTGCTTCTTCCATATTAAAACTCCTCCTTTGCTACAAACAGAAACCAAGAGCCTAAATACCTCCTTTTTGGGCATCCAAAAATTTATAGTGCTTTATAAAGGAAATACCTATAGTAACTCTTGAAAATAATCCATAGATAATTATATCATTTCAAAATTGCGATATCAACACAAAGGAAATAATTAAATAAACTATTTTTATATTAAAACTTTGGCCTTACATATATATCTTGAATATCTACCTCAGCATGCCTCGAAGTAATATCTGCTATCTGAGCAACCTGTACCGACGTGAGGCTTGGAGTTTTAACTATTACATCAACGCTGCCATCACTGCCAAATAAAACAACAACATCATTAAAGCCCTTTTCCTTTATTAACGTTTCAACTCTCATTTCCTTTTCCGAGTTTCCTATTATTTTCATCATTAATTCCTGTGCATTTTTCTTAAGTTCTTCACTTGACCCAACATCTTCTGAAATTTCTTTTAATACGTCTTTGTCCCTGCTTCTGGTTATTTCTCTATTTATTTTTGCCTGGGCAAAAAAATTATTGGTGTCCTGAGACGCTTTTAGAGCCTCTTGTTTATCGTCTTTATCCTCTTCTTCATCCTCTTTTTTAGCTTCAATATCATCTCCCATTAAATCTCTGTCTACATATACAGCTTCGCCAAGTCGAACATCATTTTCTTCTGTTTCATCAATTGTTACATTTTCGTATGAATCACCAACAGAAACATCGTCCCATTCATTAACGGATACACTGCTCTTATTGTAGCTATACTGCAAATACCCTGCTACTACTATCATCAAAATCAAAGACAATACAACAACCTGTTTTCTTTTAAAAACCATCATTAATAATCCCCCTTTAAGCACATTAATTTTTTATAGTAAACTTAATTTTTACTATCATATATATTATATTTCCGTCCAATTTATATCTTTTTTTTGGAATAGCTTAAATTATTTTTTTCTTTCATAAACTTGTATTCTATGAACTGGAACATCCAGCAAAACCTGTACAGCCTTTAAAAGACTCTCTCTTACAGTTAAATCCGCCCCTCCGTCTGCAACGACAACAACTCCTTTTACAACAGGATATACCTCCTTAACAATAAATGGATTCTTCACACCTCCTCCCTCTTCTTCATATACAACACTGCTTTCAAAACTACTCTGTTCAGATGTTCTAGTTCCCCCTGCACTGTCCACTTCATCAACATTATCATCATTTTTCTTTATATCTGTAAATGGTACAAGTTCCTTTCCCGACTCATAGGTTATCAATACCCTTACTTTTCCTGCACCCTCTATTTGTGACAGTATCTCTTCCATTTTTAATTCCAGTTCTTCTTTTTCATCTGAGCTCTCAACAATTCCTGAAGTTTCTACTTCTTCAAGTTCAACCTTTTCAATTTTAGTATTTTCTTTTTTATCCCCTCCAAAAAAAGAGCCTCCTGCTATAATTATTATTACTCCTATAATTATTAGTATTACTAAATTTTCTCCAAGTTTTTTATTATCTTTATCAAACATATTTTTTAATTTTTTAATAAACTTTTTTATTTTCTCCATTTTGTGACCCCCTTAATTATCTTCAAAAGAAACAATAATGTTTTCTTTTTGTATTTTAAAAAGTCCATGGATTTTATCCTTTAGTTTTTTTTCAGTTTCTAAGTCTTTATAATCGTCAGTATCTTCTCTATCTTCCGATGATGTTTTACCAATTCTTATTTTTTCAACATTTAAAACAGGCTTAATATCGTTTTTTTCCTCATCCATTAAAACATGCAAATATACTCTCTTTACTTCACCAAAATTTTCACAGTCATAGTCTTCATTAATCATAATGTCTGCTCTAGCATCACCAACCTTATCAACTCCTTTGGCCAAAGATTCAAACTGAGATATAATTTTTTCTCTATACACATATGTCATCTGATTAATCTGATCTTCCTTTAAAACATCACTGTTTATGGATATTTCTCTGGCATCAATAAAATTACTGTCTTTAAATTTAAAATTTTCTAAATTTATGTCCATTTTAAAAAGACCTAATATAGGATTAATAAGTGCAATCACAAGAATAAAACCAGTTACTAAATTCACAACCTTCTTTATTTTTCCTGAAGGCACAAGTATTTCTATCAATATTATGAAGATAGACAGAGTTACAATATTTAAAATCCATTCCTTTAAAAAGCCCATTATTTTATCCTCCGTTTGTCTTTCGGCTTTATCTTACCATTGTACTTAAATTTGCTGCTGCAATAAGTGCTGTAATTGTAATTAAAAACATAAATGCAACCGAGGCCATAATTCCTAGAATTACAGACATTGAGTCTGAGATAGCATTTATACACTTTATGATTCTAGCTTCAGCCACCGGTTCTAGAAGAACAACCGTCAGCTTATATAAAACTATAACCGCAAGTATTTTCAACATGGGAAAAACACACATAACAACAATGCCTATCATCATTGCTATTCCAACTGCATTTTTTATAAGTAATGCACAACCGATAACTGCATCTGCTGCATCTGCTAGGTATTTTCCTGCTACTGGAATTAAAGCACCTATTGCAAATTTTGTAGTTTTGCTTGTAACTCCATCTACCACTGCTCCAAGTGACCCCTGAACAGTCACTACTGCAATGAAAATGGTCAATATAAGCCCTAAAGACCATCCAGTTAAACTTTTTAAGAATCCAGCCAGTTTGGAAATTTGTATTTTTTCCGATATATTATCAACCACCGATATAATAGTAGATAATATTACAATTGGTATCAAAATATTTTTTATCAAAGCTGCAAAAACCTGCACAATTAAAATAAGTACAGGCTGCATTCCAGCTCCTGTAGTAATGTTACCTGAAGATACAAGTAATGCAATTAAAACAGGTATGGACAAATGCATAAAGTCTACCATTGAGTTGATTACTTCTATTCCTGACTGTACAGCTGTATTAAAACTAACTAAAAGTATTGAAACTAAAACTATATAGCATGTATAAAAGGCCAGCTCCCCTATGCTCTGACTCAAAAAAGATGTTTGCAAATTTTTTAATATTGCACACAAAACCACCAAAACAATTAACCTTGCCAGTATATATACATTTAAATATATTTCTTTAAATAAAAACTTTAGTATACCATTTATAATCCCCATAAAATTAAAATCAATATTACCCTTTGCCACATCCGAGATTATATTTTCCGGATCATATCCAGGGATAATTTCTTCAATATTTTTATCAGTATATTTTTTAAGGTTTTCTTTAACATTGTTAATCTCACTTCTTTGAGTCTGTTCTTCAATTATTCTGTTTTGTATATCTTCATCTTCTGCATTTATATAACAGAAATTTACACAACAAACCATGAGACTTATGCAAAATATTTTTTTCATTAATTTTAAATATCTTTTGTTATTCATATACATTTCTTCCCCACTATACTTTTGTTTATAAGGCTAGGGCATCATATTTATTACCAAATCCAAAAGTGATGTCACTATAGGCACAGCTAACACCATAATGATAACCTTGCCTGCAAGTTCAACTTTTGATGCAATAGCTCCCTCACCAGCATCTCTGCAAATTTCTGCCCCAAACTCTGCAACATATGCAATACCAATTATTTTTAGCAATGTAGAAAAATACACCATGTCTATATTTGCTTTATCTACGTATTGTCTAAACAGCTCAACTACAGCGGATATTTTTCCTAAAACTGCAAAAAATATAATTACTCCTGTAATAAGACTTATCTGTAATGCAATTTCAGGTCTTTGAATCTTTAGCACGATGATTATTAAGGTTGATATTACTGCTAGAACAACTATTTGAAATATTTCCACAATTTAAGCCCCTAAAATTGAAATATAGTTTTTACAGTTTCAAATAAATGTGCTATTTCCTTAACAATCATCATAAGCACCACGATAAGTCCCGCTAAAGTAGTCATCATAGCTTGTTCCTCCCGGCCGGATTTATTTAGTACCGCATTTAAGACAGAGACTAAAATTCCTATTGCAGCTATTCTAAAAATTAAATCTATATCCATATACTGACCTTTCTCCTTATGTGTTTTATAAAACTAACCATTTGTACAAGTATATTCATTGCCCCTATAAAAATATTCTAAAATAGATTAAAACAATATGATTATTATCGCCAACCCTCCTAATATGCCTAAATTTCTATACATAGCTTCATTTTTTTTTCTAAATTCCTCTGCCTTTTCTTCTTGGAGCTTTAATTGATTTAGTGTCATTCTGATATTTTTTATCTGTCCTTCTAAATCAGAAGTTCCAAGCATTTTCCCAAAAGAAATTATTATTTGTTCATCCTCTTTATCCAATGAAGTATTTTTTATGTTAGATTCAACTGCACTTTTCCAGGCTTTAGAAGCACTTATTCCAGGCTCTTTACACAAGTTTTTTACAGTAGATTTGAAAAAGTTTGAAACAGTGCTTTCATTTCCGTTATAAATTTTATAAAATGCGTCTGAAAGTTTGTTTGATAAAAAGCTAATTTCATTTTCAAACATTTGAAGCATTGCCTGCAAAGTCCTAAGTTCATTAGGCCTTTTAGAACATTTTCTTGAATATATATGTCCTAATAGACTGCTTGAAATAAACACAATCAAACATCCTAAAATTTTAACAGCCATTTTCCTCCCTCCTGAAAAGCACTTTCATATTTTTACCATCAATTACTTCTTCCACAGTACCAGGTCCTTTTGCAGCACTTAGCACAATAAATCTTTCAAAAATTTTTTCTTCAATAAGGCTTAATACTTCTTTCCTGGTTTTAAGCCCTGAAATATTGTATCCGTGCGCAGTTGATATGATTTTTATTCCTGCATTTAATACCTGCATTATTGAGTGTTTATCACCACTTCCACCAATTTCATCTGTAACAATAACATCAGGTGACATAGATCTTAACATTATCGCCATTCCCAGTTGTTTTGGGCATGCATCTAAAACATCCGTCCTTACACCAACTCTTTTTTGCGGCACCCCTTTATGACAAGCAGCTATTTCAGACCTCTCATCTATAATTCCTGCTTTTACTCCCCTAAATCCCATTCTGTCTATTCCATCACTTATACTCCTTGTTATATCCCGAAGCATGGTTGTCTTTCCACACTGAGGAGGTGAAACAAGAAGAGTGTTAAAAATTTGATTATTATCATTTATTATGTATTTTGTTACACTTGAGGAACAACCTGTTACCTCTTTAGAAATTCTTATGTTAAGACCGGATATGTCTTTAATATTTTTTATATTTCCACCCTCTAAAACAACTCTGCCAGTTATTCCAACCCTATGGCCTCCTTTTAGCGTTAAAAAACCATTTTTAATTTCTTCTTGAAATGCATAAATAGAGTTTTCACTTATAAGTGCTAAAGTTTTTAAAATGTGCTCTTGGCTGGCATAAAAAAGATTAAACCTATTATTTGTAATCTTTCCTTCACGACTAAAAAAAA
Source organism: Herbivorax alkaliphila (assembly GCF_030848475.1). GTDB lineage: Bacteria > Bacillota > Clostridia > Acetivibrionales > Acetivibrionaceae > Herbivorax. The sequence goes on along the minus strand of NZ_JAVDDS010000004.1, from coordinate 102,295 downwards.
AGCTTCCTCTTCTATTTTGAATCATAACCGGCTTTCCAGCCCTCAGTCTTATTTCTTCAAGACTAACAAGCTCAAGTGGGTTTGCTTTTTTAAAAGCATCTTTTAAATCATTACACAAAAACATTAAAATATCTCTTTCAAAAGAACGCACCTGCTCCATTTTAACAATTTGTTTGTCTTTGGTAATCATTGTTTATTCCCTCCTTTTTTTAAACATATCACTCTTTTAATATGTATGTACTTTGTCCAAAATTATGACTAAAATTATGACTAAAAAAAAGTAGTATATGTATCAGTTGATACATATACTACTTTTTAAACTTTTATATTATTGTTTTTTTATTTTTTATCCTCTTCATCATTACATTCTTTACAATCACAATCCCATTCAACAACAATATCTTTTCCGCAATCAGTGCATTTAAAAGAATCCTCTTCATTGTCTAGCATTTCTTCTGTTAATTGAACAGTTGAATGACAGTGAGGACATTCAATTTCTGCAACTAATCCATCTTCATCTTCATACTCATACTCATAGTCATCATATAGTATCCTTTCTATCTCAGCAAGATCCTCATCAATATTATCCACCTGATCACCTAAATGATCCTGCACTTCTTCCACATCAACCACCGAATTAGCAATGTCGTCTAAAACCTCAATCATTTCCTTTAAAAGCTTTCCTTCATTTGTTGAGTCGTCAATCTTCATGCCTTCAGCAAGTCCCTTAAGATATGCAACTCTCTCTTTTACGTAACCCATAAATACCTCCCGTTTAAAAAGCAAATTTTATATAGTATAACCACTATATTCTTTCCATATACTCTCCAGTTCTCGTGTCAATCTTAACAATATCACCTTTGTCTATAAATAAAGGTACCTTTATTACTGCTCCTGTTTCAACAGTTGCAGGCTTTGTTGCTCCTGTTGCCGTATCCCCTTTATATCCAGGCTCTGTATCTGTTATCTCAAGTTCAACGAAAGTAGGAGGCTCTACACCAAATACATTATCTTTGTGAGATAAAAGCTTTACAACTTCATTTTCTTTTATAAATTGGAATGCATCACCTATTACATCCTTCCCAAGTGGAATCTGTTCATAATTTTCAACATCCATAAAGTGATAAAGATCCCCATCATTATATAAGTACTGCATATCTCTTCTTTCTATGTGAGCTCTAGGCATTTTGTCTGTAGGTGTAAAAGTTTTTTCAATTGTAGACCCTGTAACAATATTTTTTAGCTTAGTTCTTACAAAAGCTGCTCCTTTACCAGGCTTAACGTGTAAAAATTCAATTACCTGGTATATATCTCCGTCCATTTCGAAAGTTACTCCGTTTCTAAAATCACCTGCTGAAATCATTAACTATCCCTCCAAAAATTTTATCTTATCATCTGTGTCTTTCTCCAAATAAAGATGTTCTCTTTTTAATATAATCCTTCTAGTTAATATTAAATTAAAATCAAAGATAATTCAAGAAAAAATTTCATATAATTTTATAATACTATTATTTCTTTAGTAGACCCTGTTAAAACTATTGGAGAACCCTCATTTATAACCACCATATCCTCAATTCTAACCCCGCCCAAATTATCAACATAAATCCCTGGCTCAACTGTAGCAACCATGCCATTTTCCATTACAACATCCCCTTTTTTAGATAAACTGGGTTTTTCATGAACTTCAAGTCCTACTCCATGCCCAAGTCCATGTCCAAAATTCTCTCCGTACCCATTTTTATCAATAATACCTCTGGCTATAAGATCAATTTCCTTTCCCAAAAGGCCTTTTTTGGCTCCTTTAAGAGAAGCTACTTGAGCTTTAAGCACAATATCATATATATTTATAAGTTCTTTTTCTGGTTGTCCAACAAATACAGTTCTTGTCATATCTGAACAGTAGTCATTGTATACAGCTCCAAAATCAAGTGTTACTGCTTCATTGTTTTCAATTTTTTTATCTGTAGCCACTCCATGGGGCAGTGAAGAACGACAACCTGAAGCTACAATTGTCTCAAATGATATGCCTTTTGCACCTTTTTTCTTCATGTAATGCTCTATTTCCAAAGCAATTTCATACTCCCTAACTCCAGGCTTTATATACTTTAGTATATGTGAAAAAGCATCATCTGCAATTTTTACAGCTCTTTTTATATTTTCTATTTCTTCAGAATCTTTTCTAACACGTACATCTTCTACTATACCATCAATAGGCTGCAACTTTTTTACCTTTAAATTTTTTTTCATGCTTATATATTTTTTGTATGTAACATTATCTTCTTCAAATCCTAAAGTTTTAATATCTTTAGATTTAATAATATCATTTAAAGATTCTAAAAGTTTTCCCCTGAATTCTACAACTTCAAATTGTTCTGCCTGCTTCTTTGCCTGACTGGCATATCTAAAATCAGTAAGCAAAACAGCATCATTTTGTGTAACTAAAACATGGGCAAAGGTACCTGTAAAGCCTGAAATATAAATATAGTTCTCTCTTTTTGTAATTAAAATTGCATCCATATCTGTTTTTTTTAATTTTAGCCTTAATTTTTCTAATCTCTTTTTTATCATTTTCATCTCCCTGTTGTTATGTTTATATTAAAGCTGCTGCATTTACTGCAAGTATATAGCTTTTACTTCCAAAACCACTTATTTGTCCAACACAAACAGGAGCAATTACAGACTTACTTCTAAATTCCTCTCTTGCGTGAACATTGGATAAATGAATCTCTATAGTAGGTATTTGAACAGATTTCACAGCATCTCTTATTGCTATACTGTAATGAGTATATGCCCCTGGATTTATTATTATAACGTCTATACCATCCCTTGCTTCGTGTATCTTATCAATTATTTCTCCCTCATGATTTGTTTGAATAAAACTTAAATCAATATTATGTTTTAGTGCTTCTGCATTTGCTTTTTTTGCTATATCCTCAAGAGTTTCCGTGCCATATATATCTTTTTCCCTAGTACCAAGCAAATTCAAATTCGGTCCATTTATAACAAGAACATTCTTCATTTTAAATCCCTCCTTTAATTTTTTCATATATTTTCTTCATTTTCAAGGCATCTTCTGCCATTTTACCTCTTGACTCACATATTATCACAGGTTCCATTTTCTTTTTTAAAATTATTTCTGCCAAATGTGAAAACTCTGGCCCATACTGTATATCTTTCATAGTCCAGTGTTTTTTCTCTCCACCTTTTGTAAACTCTACCCTACTAAAATGACAGTGAAGATTTTTAAATCTTTCTTTTCCTAAAGAATTTTCTAAAATATCCAGTACAGATTCAAAATCAGCTGGAGAACTGAGAGATCCCTGTCCTCTTGCGTGCAGGTGAGCAAAGTCAACTGTGGGTGTCAGCCTTTCATCAATTTTGCACAAATCAAGTATTTCTTCTAAAGACCCTAATTGATTGTTTTTGCCTAAAATTTCAGGACAAATTGTTATTTCTCCAAGTCCTGAATTATCCGCTTCTTCTATCACTTGGGAAAGTCCTTTTTTAACCGTGTATAAGGCCCATTTTTTATCAACTTTACTGTAGGATCCAACATGTACAACAATTCTCTTTGCTCCCATCCACTTTGCAGCATTAAGTGTTTTTATAATATGCTTTTTTGAATTCTCTCTTTTTTCTTCTTCAGGACTTGCCATGTTTACATAATAAGGTGCATGTATGCTGAGAAAAATATCATGTTTTAGTGCCTCTTCTCCTATTTTCCCTGAAGCCTCTTTTCCTATTCTTACACCTCGGTTACACTGATATTCATATGCATTAAGTCCCATATCAGCCAGCCATTTAGGCATATCAACCGAAGATTTATAGCCTGCATTGTAAAAGCTCTCTGAATTTCCCGATGGTCCAAATCTTATCAAAATAATCACCTATAAAAAAGTATTACACCAAATCTGGCATAATACTATTATAACTAATCCTACCTATTTTTAAAACATATTTTTGGGGTCAGGCTTGAATAATTTACTTATTTAAAAAATTAGCACTCACGTTACTGAAATATATTGGGATCTTCGATTCTTACAGGAGCAATAAAGCTTTCCCTTTCATCTAAGTTTTCTGCATCATTAATTGAATATGGGGTATCTAATAAAAGCCCCATGTCAACCCACTGGCTTATTTCATATATTATTTCTAAATCCGTATTTTCTAAATGATTTTCTTCTAAATAATTTCCTATTCCTGTTGTAAACACTTCCTCTGTGGCAGTTGATTTTACAACATACCTTATACTAATTTGATCACCATAGTCATAATTTCCATGAATTTCTATATTTAATCTACTTCCAGACCACATTGTAAAATCTGAATCTTCAAGTAAAACATCATTTACAAATACATCATAATAATTTTTATTTATATCATTACCTTGTCTAATTTCTTCAATTAGAAATCCACTATCACTTCCATCATCTTTTTTAATATTTAAATCTATACTCAAAACTGGATTTGATATAGGCCATAAAATATCTGTCTCAATTTTTAAAGGAATAAAATCACCAGTTAAAAAGTTGTTTTCACTTGTTCTAACACTGTGCTCTACTGCAGTAAAAATTTTAGGAGGATATAACTGACTTTGAGGAATTATTTCTTTTAACTGGGTACTGCTCTCCCATGAAAGCTTTGACTCTGACAAATCATTATCATTAAAGTACTCCAGCCGGATATCATACTTTACACCTGCCGATAAAGATATAACCCCACTACTCTCTCCTCCAGAAAAGTTCCAGTTGTCAATGATAAGCACATTATCTATCCAAAGTCTCACACCTGCATCTGTATAAGTATAAAAGATATATTCTTCTGAAAACTTGGGCATTACCTTTCCCTTCCATCTTACAGAAAACTCCTCTTCATCTATATCAGGTACAGGTGATTCATTTCCCCATTCAAAATCAACTTCAGAGTCTATTCTTATTTCCTGAATATCTGTAAAATCTATATTATTATAATATTCACCTCTAAGTCCAGTACCCTCTCCTATTTCTGGAATTGGTGTAGGTGTGGGCTCTGGTGTAGGTGTGGGTGTTGGAGACAATGATGGTTCTATCCCCCAGACCAGTTCACCATTAATATATCCAGTTACTTTTTCCCACTCAACGTAATCGGTAGCTTCTGGATTAAATGAATAGTCATTTGTCTGCACGTAATCAGACCAGTCTCTTTTATTGAATTCCTGATGCACTTCAATATAATCTCCCGGTGCAAGCTGTCCTGCTCCTCCTGTAAATCCTACGCTAAGATAATGATCTGCATCAGGGTATGTTTCTTCCATTTCTATAAAATCGCCAGTTACACGATTATTTCCTACGGTAGACCAATAGCAGGAATAGTTTTCTCGCTCATTACCTTCTTTTGTATAGTAATATCGTAGTTCTAAATCTCTTAAATTTATGGTCTCATCGCTTACGTTTGTTATACTATAAAATGGCATAATAGAATTTGTCGTATCTTCTCTATTATGATTATACATTTCAACAATTATATGAGAAGTATCTGGTGATGGCGGAGGAGTATAATAATCTCCAATAGGCTCTATCCCCCATATATGTTCATCATTTACATAGGCTGTTACCTTTTCCCACTCAACATAATCGGAAGCTACGGCATTAAATGAATAGTCATTTGTCTGATAATAATCTGACCAATCTGTTTTGTGAAACCTAGAAAATATTACTACATCAGATCCTGGAGATAAAACACCTGCTCCTTCTGTAAATCCTAATTCCATATAATAATCAGCTTCATGATAATATTCTTCCATTTCTACAAAAGAACCTGTAACGTTAGAATCTCCAACACTGGACCAGAAGCAGTCATAATTTTGCTGTGCTTCTGTATCTATTGTGTAGTAATACCTTACTTTCAACTGGTCTAAACTTATATCCTCATCTCCAGTATTTGTTATCCTATGGTTTATCCTAATATCATTTGTTGTATCACTTCTATCTTCATTATACATTTCAACCATCACCTGAGGAGTTCCGGGAGGCGGCGTAGGAGTTGGTTCAGGTTCCTCTATTCCTGTTATAACAATATCATCTATATAAATCGAACCTGTATCCCTTCTCATATTTGTTTCAAATTGAATTATAAAGTCATCAGTCATGTTATATTCTGACAAATCAATACTGCTATAATTGTATTGACCAGTAGCATCTTGTCTTCTAATTACATGAACGGTATGCCACTGTCCATCAAAAATCCTAACCTGTGCAGTATCATTTCCTCTAAAACCCGAACCACTCCAATAGTATGAAAGTGTAACATTATGGTATTGGGATAAATCAACAGTTCTTTGGGCACGGCTGTTTAAACCTGAAAGTCTCATACAATAATCTGGACTATAGTAATCAAAATCTATTATTTCACTCAATCCCTCATATGCCCATGTATCTTCCCATCCAAATCCACCAGTCCAGTTGCCACTTTTAAAATCATCCTCTGCTAAAACTTCTGTTGAGGCAAATAATTTATCAAAGTCAAGTTGGAAAATAATATGAACAAAAAGAAATATTACAAGTATAAACAAGACCTTTATTTTTTTGTTCATTACTAAATCCTCCCTCTTATTCTACTTCTCTTATACTGATTATGCTGATATTTTTAGTAGATGTTCTTTGACTTTCAAGGGTTTCATAGGGAATATCATAGGTTAACTGAGTAAAAAATCCATTTATATTTACATCCGTACTAAGAAGTTGCTCTACTAAACTTTCATCATATGTTATATTTGAATCTCCCAGAAAAACAATATTTTCAGATGTCATTATAACTCCTGTAAATTCAAAACCACTTTCTATATACACATTTCCTTCAACAAATATAATACCTCTATTAACAGGCATTTGCTCCTCTCCAATATACCAATTTTCATCTATTCTATGTATATCTACATCAGACTTTCCATAATAGACAAATCCACCATTTAAATCAAGGGGAATATACATTTCTTCAGGCACTATTCTATTTGTGCCAACAAATCTTTCATCTACATAGTCTTCTATAAATTTTGTTGGTGCTGGAAAATTAAGCCTTGGTGCAGAAAGATCTAATTCTTCACTTAAAAGTCCTTGTATTTTTTTGTAATATGCTTCAATTCCAGGCTTTTGAACATTTAAATGAAAATTTACAGGATCATGTACCTGTTCAAACTCATGAATATCATAAACTCTTCCATTTGCAATAATTGCACCATTTGAATAGCCACGTATTCTACCATCCTCTGTAATGGCATTTTCCTCAATATTAATATTAAATGGGTTTATGTTAAGAGAAAAAATATCATCAACTTTCCATAAGTTTTCCCATATTCCTTTAAAGTGCATTCCCCTGTTTATCAAATTAAAAGAACCTGGATTATCTTCTGTACCATCCATCATCAAAAAAGAATCCTCATTTCTGTTATATGTCTTAAACGAAGCTTGGGGTAAAGTCTCTACATACTGTCCATCTTCATACCAGAATATATTGTTATCAGGATTTGATATGTCATCTTTCATATATGCACTTTCAATCCTTCTTGTTGATTTTAATGCTGATATTCCTGTCATATACGGATTTTCATTTTCATCTAAATAATTTCCCAAATATGTGCTTCCTCCTATAAAAATTTCATCTTTAAAATTTATAATTGAGTCGCCATTTACCACAACACTGCTTGTCCTTTTGGGAATTTCTTCATATGTAGGAGCTTCCCATTCCCCACTTCCATCAATGGCATACCATGAGTCCACAATTCCCTTATACTTTCCGTTAACATCAACCACACTTTTGTTAGAATCTATTTGCAGATTTTCAAGTGCATACACATTATTAAAGTTGAAATTTGAGTAATTTGCATATACCTGTGACCTTATTGACCTTGCATAGCTGTCACCTGTAATTGAGATGTTTGAAGGATGTATACTAGTACTATAAAGAGCCTGAATATAACTCATAGTTGATACATCTCCATCAACTGTAAGAGAACCTCTTGAAAAAAGACCTGTTTTATCTTCGTCAAATCCAAATTCATCACTTCTAAGTGCTGTATCACGACACATCCCCACCATAACACCTCCATATTTGTACCATGGGGCGTCATAGTCTTCCTGCATATTATTAGGAGGTACGGTTTTATCAATAACCGGAACTGTTCCAAAGGCCAAAACATCTCCTGATATGTTCACATCTCCTCCAGATACAATCATATTTTTTTCTGCAACAACAGCTTTTTTTAAAATTTCATGTCTTACAGGATTTCTAACTTTTGACTTTTCAACAGGTTGATATAAAGCTGCATCTGGCTCGGGAATCAAGTCAAATATCGCCTCTATTTTTTTATTGTACTCATTGTACTCTCCTAATACACCTAAAGTTATAGTATGTTTTTCATAATCATATAGAGCTTCTTTTAACACAATTTTCTCCATTTCACTTTCCATATACCTATAAGCATTTGTACCGTCATCTTCTTGTGTATTTATAAGTGACTTCATATACTCAAGGGTATTTATATTAGAAAATTCATTTTGAAAGCTCTCATATAATAAATCATAATATAAACTTTTAAATTCCTTTTCTAACTTTGATTCTTTATAAGTTTCGACTTCTTCTGTGCTTATCGAACCATCATATTCCCTAAATTGTGCTGGGTTTTCTTTTAACATATTTTGTATTTTAGAAGAAGCCTCTTTACGTGCATTCTCTTGTATTTCTCCTACCTTTTGATCTATGTTTTTTGCAGCCAATTCAGCTCCTGTTTCTGCTAAAAAATAAGCTTTGTTTAAATCACTGTAAAAACTGCTCATCTCTAGAGAACTTAAAGATAAAGTCATAAGAGAAATGCCCATAAGAGACATCATTATTACTATAAGCAAAGCAATCCCAAGTGCTGATCCTTTATTTGACTTTAAAAGCTTTTTAAACATAAAATCACCTGTTCTTTTTTACATAAGATTCAAGCTGGTTTATCATTTCATTATCCTTTTCTACAATTAGATTTATTTTGTAAAGAACGTTAGTGTATTCTACATGTTGGCTGGAAATTCTGTTAAATTTATAAAAAGATTTTTTTCCTGAATTATTAACTAAAAACATGTTATTTATGTCATCTAATACATAAAATTTAACCTGATTATTATCTCCTATATTATCTATATCGACATTTAACCTAAATAAGTCTACACTGTAATTAACATAATGTACTTTTATTCTCAAAGGTCTTGTCATTATTTCAGTATTAACATTCTGGGAGTAATATATAGTTTCATCTATATCAAAAAATTCATAGGAAAAAATGCTCTGTTCTTCACTGATTTCTAAAAAAAATTCTAACGGATCGCCATCGTAAAGATTAAAATTCTCTTCATGGTTTAATATTAAATTTCCTGAATCAATAATAAAAATAATATCAAATTCTTTTTCTTCAATAGACAAAAATTCATATTCCTGATTATCTTCTAACAATCCTCCTTCTTTCATCACAATTTTATACTTTATCTTGTAATCCTCATAAATGTCATATTCCTTATATTCCGCTGTTTGATTATCACTATATGCTTGTTGACTCAAAAATAATGGTCTAGATTTTATTTCTTCCATAACTTTCTGAGCTAAAACTGTTGAATCTATAACTTCTCTGGAAAAAGCATTATTTCTAGTTGAAGACAAAAATGTCATCAAAAAAGGAGCGGCAACAATAGCAAGAATAGATAAGGCAATTATTAGTTCAATAAGCGTTACAGCTTTTTTACTTTTTATTTTTTTAGTAAAAAAGCATACACACCTCACGACTTTTTGTTTTTCTAATTTATAGAAAAACTTTAAAAATATAATCTTCATTCATATCACCTAAATTTTTAAATTCCTAAAGCATATATATAACCCTATGTTTTAATGTTTATTGATGATTACATTATCTGTAATCTCATTTATTATAACCCTTGGTCTGTTTTTATCATCATTTATAACTTCTATAATAAAATCTTTATCTGTATTATTCTCTATACTAACATTTACCTTAGAATGATCTTCTTCAGAAATTCTTCTTGTTGAATTTATAAGCATATTTAATCTATCACCTTCAGGTTCAAAAACAGCCAGCTCTCCACTTTCCCCCGATGGGAAAGAATCCAACTCAGTTTTAAACCTAGAAAGATATTGTCCATCTTTTTCTTCAATATAAATATAAATCCTTTCCTTGTCTATGCTGTCTCCATAAACAACAGGTATTCCTCCATATCCTGTTTCTAAATTCTTTAAAACAAGTGACACAGTAGGAGGGCTCATATTTTCGCCGTAGGGATTAACTTTCATTGTAAAATCATACTTATCAACCTCATATTCCCTAGTTTGAATATTATTTTCCACATCTAAATTGTCATCAATTATAAAAATGTTATCCCTGTTAGAAGGTCTTTTAGGTGTCCATGACAAGTCCATGTAACTTCTTTTTTCAGCTGCCTTTTTGTCCATAATTCCATAAAACAAAAGGTTAAAATTACATGTAAGCTTTTCTCCATCAACAGCATCGATTTTCAATTCTTCAACAACTATTTTGTTTTTTATTTCATTAACATTACTTAAAAAGTTTTTAATGTTAGAATTAGTTCCAATTGCTGATATATTTACCCTTAATAAAAATCCATATCCATCAGGAATTTCTCTTTCTAAATCCATCGCATTAAAACTAAATCCCATATCTTCTAAAGCATTTAACATATTCTCACTCTGTATTGTGTTTTTGCTAAGTTCATTTTTAAAATTAGATTCCTCTATTTTCTCAGCCATTTCTATTTCAAAAAATCTAATTCTATCAATTGTCATTCCAGAATCATTCGCAGTGTTTTTTACCATTATGAGCAGTTCATCTTGTATTATTTTAGGAGGGAATATTTTTCTTATTTTCTCCATTTTTTCATTTATTATTTTTAGTTCCCCGTCAATATTTTTTGCTCTTTTTGCCACATCTTGATTGGATTTAGAAATTTCATCATAAGTAGAAATAGTATCTCTTAGTAATTCAATTTCAAGCATTTGTTTTCTATACACACCTATATAATAGAATGCAAAAACCATTACAAAAACTATTAATACAACTATTTTTTTATTTTTTAATAGCTTATTCATCCTATCACTTCCTACTTTTTATATTCACTACTTAAAACCTAGTTTTTGTCACCTGTTATTTATATCTGAGGAAATATGTATATTTAAATCAAAAGTATATCCTTTTTCCTCACCATAGCTTCCACTATTGTCCACGTTTAAAATGTAAACATCTGAAAAAGACTTATGCTTTTTTAAATAATTTGCAAATGAAGCAATATCATCATAACTTTCACATACACCCAGTAAAGAAACAACTTTTTCTTTACTGGAAATATTGTCTATGGAAAAACTTATAATAAATAGTTCTTCTGGAACACTCTCTTCAATTCTTTCGATTATTTTAAGAGAATCCAGTCCCACTGATGATAAATTCTCTGCAGTAGCTTTTCTTTGATTGTACATGGACTCTATTATCTTATATTCCTCTTTTATTTCTATATATGTATTCATTTCATTTATCTGAGTTTTCAAAATTTCTATTCTATTATTTAAATTTCTCTTTGTAAGCACAGGTATAAAAATATGCACCAAAAAAATACTAACAATGATAACACCAATTATACTAAATTGTATAATTTCTGATTTTCTTTTCTTTTTTTGAATATAACTTTTAGGTACTAAGTTTATGTCTTTCAATGTACATTACCACCTTAATGTATCTATTCTGACAAGACTTTCACTCTTCTTCTGTATAAAGTCTCTAATTTTATCTCTTCTGTCCTTTCAGCTTTTACAAAAATACCTATACTAAATAAATTGTTATCAAAATCTTCAGAATCAATTTCCTCTACTTTAAAATTGGTTATTTTTATTTCTTTACCATATTCTATAATTGGTTCATTATTTCTATATATATTTTTAGATTCTTTAGAATAAGTATATATCAGCTCTTCATTTTCTTCCTCTTTAATAACAAGCTTTTTTTCTATTTCATTTATATATGTATTGATATTGTCATATCTTCTCAAATCTGTAACTATCATGTCCATAATTTCTTTTGCATGTTGCTGTGCCTGCATAGTATCCTTTTCAACATAATAACTTTTATACCCAATGTATAAAACCAAAGATACAGATGGAATTATTATGCCTAAAAGGGCAATAGTCATCATTAATTCTGTAAGTGTTATACCTTTATTACCTTTTATATTCATATCATCCCCTCTTTATCTTATCTGTTTCTAATTATTGCTCCAATGCTACTTACAAGAAACGGGAAATCTTTTTTAAATGTTTCAAAATCTTTTTTGCCTTCATAAATTATATTTTCATCAGGCACTAAGTTTTCTGTAGGCAAGTTAAAGTACATACTTATAAATTTATCAAGATTTTTAATTTTGCTTCCACCACCACAAATGTATATTTTTCTTAATTTATTTGTTGCCCTTCTTGAATTGTAAAAATCAAAAAATCTATTTACATCATTTAATATATCCTCCATTGCACTTTTAATCACACTGCTAATTGCTGATTTTTCACTTTCTAAATATCCTGTCTCAGTTTCTTCATCTAAATTTTTAGCACTTATTTTTAATTCTTCTCCTTTTTTAAAATCTACACTAAAATGATTTGAGATGCTTTCATCAACATATCTACTGCCTCTTAAAAGTATACGGTTAAATTTTAATTTTCCTTCTGAAAAGATATAGACCCCTGTGGTTTTTGCTCCAATGTCTAAAACAGCATATTCTTTTGGATGTTTTTCAAGTTTGATCCTGTCTAACAAAATCTTATATATAACATTTGCTGGTATATCAATAGCTTCAATTTCCATCTTTAGCATAGAATGTATCTTCATGTATTCATCAACTTGATTATTGGGTACCGCAACAATTAAAACTCTTTGGAGAATGCCTTCTATATTTTCTATTTCATCAATAATTCTATAATCTAAAACGTAGTTTTCTAAACCTATGGGAAAATACTGTTCAACTTCAAATTCCAACATTTTTTCAATCTCGTCTTCTGTGGATTTTGGTATCTGTATTTCCCTTACAATCACCCCAGTTCCCTTAATAATAAGCCCTAAGTTTTTGCACCTGATTTTGTTTTTTTTAATTAAGCTGTTTTTTATCACATCTACCAAACTATAAATATCTAGTAATTTCCCATCTTCTATAGAATCTTCAGGTGTATCTGCAATAGCATATTCTTTAACAATCAATTTGTTTTTACGAACATATCCATAGACCAATTTAATTTTATTGCTTCCAATATCGATAGAAATTATTTTTTTATTCATTGGAATCTAATACACCTGCCTTTATAAATGTAATTATTCATGTCTTGGATTTCTTTTTACCAAAATAGCAGCTTTTGTCAATGCAGCTATAACATCAACTTCAAATTGTTGTTTTAATGCATTTATCTTAGAATACAATTCACCTTTTTCACTTACTATATATTTAGGAGGCAAATCATTTAATGCTATTGCTAAAATGTCTAATGAGCATTTTTCACAAGTGCAAACATTTATATCTTCTGAAATCTCTTTCATCACTAAAAAAACCACTTCCTCCATATAATTCTTTACCTGTGGCATTATAACACCATCCCTTTATTTATTTTTTAAAATTAAATTTACATCTTCCTAGAGTAAGTATCGGAAAAAAGAAACGTTAATATTAGAAAAAAGTACTTTACACATCATTATATCATGAATCTAACAAATCAAAAAAGCCTTCCAATATACCAATTTAATAAATCCCAGCCAAATAAATATGTTAAAAAAGTTCCTATGACAATAAAAGGACCAAAGGGTATACCACTTTTCCTATCCCTAATTCCTGTAAGAATTAAAATTAATCCAATCACTCCTGCAAGAACAACAGAAATAAAAAGTGCCACTATCGTCATTTTCCACCCAAGAAACAAACCTATAGGTGCAAAGATTTTCACGTCTCCGCCTCCCATTGCATCCTCAGTACCATATACAAGATACCCTAATACAGCTATAAGAAGCAACATTCCAAAACCAATGACAGCACCTAAAAGTGGATTCCACCACCTGTCATCTCCATATATCTCCAATGGATTAAATGCATTATATATACCTGTTACCACTCCACCAATTAAACCAGTTATTACAAGTCCATCGGGAATTATCATATATTTAAGATCAATGAAAAACACAACAATCATTATTGACATTAAAAATGCTGAGGCAACAAAATCCGATATGGCAGATATGCCATATTGAAAAAATAGTATTACAAAAACAATCGCTGTAAGCATTTCAACCAAAGCATATCTTGGTGAAATCTTTACATCACATTTTCTACATTTTCCTCTTAAAAACAAATAACTAAAGACTGGTACAAGTTCAAACCACTTTAATTTATGTCCACATTTCACACAGTGGGAAGAAGGTTTTACTATTGATTCTCCCTCAGGTATTCTACAAATACAAACATTTAGAAATGACCCAATCAAAAGACCTATTAAAATAACATATGTATACGCAAAAATATCCATTATATCAACTGGCATATTATTTATCCTTTTCTTTAGTATTTTTTATATTAACCTATATATAATTACATATTAATTATATATAAATTTTTCACAAATTAAAAGTCTTTTTATATTAATTTTTAAAATTAGTAATATGGGGGCTATTTAAAGGATACAGAACTGCGTGGCGTCAGTTCTGTATTCTTTGTTTAGGCTTTAGGATGGATCATTTAAATTAATTTCATCAGCTCCAGCAGATTCTGCGACACTAACATCTCCAGTTTCTGTATTAAGTATAAAATTCATACCATCTTGTTCACAAGACGGAATTTGAACTTCTGTCTCTATAGCGTCAATTATATCCTGTGCATCGGCATTAGCAATACTCAAAGTTCCTCTTGCTTCAAGCCTCAACACAGTATTTTCTATGGTTTTTGCATTTGCCAAATCTGTGTTTTCCCTTGCATCATCAAGGTAGCCAATTAGTAACGGCGTAGCAATACCCACTAAAATACCTAAAATAGCTACAACGATTATTAGTTCAGTTAGTGTAAAACCTTTTTTGTTTTTTACTCTTTTTCCGAAAATATTTAACATAAATTTACCTCCTTGTTTTTATTGCTTTGTTTTGTTTGTCGTTTTGCTTAGTTGATTTCTTGGTAGACTGAAAAAATAGGAAGTATCATAGAGATTACAATAGCCCCCACTACAACTGCTATAATTACAATCATTATAGGTTCCAACATAGAAAGTAGCCTGCCGATTGCTGAGTCCAATTCATCATCGTAGAAATCCGCCACTTTTTCTACCACTGAATCAATTGAACCCGATTCTTCTCCTATACTAATCATATGAATGACCATTACAGGAAAAATATTTACTGCAGCAAGTGACTCAGCAAGATCTAAACCTCTTTTTATTTCTTCTCTTGCCTTTGCTAGTCCCTCTGCCACTAATAAATTATTCAAAAGATTTGAAACCACTTCTAACGCCTGTATAAGAGGCACACCTGTCTTTAACAATAAACTAAGTGTTCTGCTAAACCTAGATGCAATAATTTTTTGTGTAATTTTTCCCACAACAGGGGTTTTTAGGCTAATGCTGCTTATTAAATATTTTCCTCTATATGTTTTTTTAAATTTTTTCAAAACCATTGATAAAACCGCTATTGTTATGACAGCTCCTAGTATGAAAAATATATTTTTAATTAGATTACTAATGCCTAAAATTATTCTTGTTGGTAAGGGAAGTTCTGCACCCATTCTAGAAAACATATCAACAAAATTTGGTACTACAACTATCATCATAAATATAATAACTGTAAAAGCAATTGTCGCTAGCACCTTAGGATATACAGTAGCAGTTTTTATCTTTTGTCTTACCTTATTTTCCTTTTCAATATATGAAGCTAACCTTTTCAACACCACATCTAAATTACCACTTACTTCTCCTATTTCCATCATGCTTGTTACGATTGTAGGAAATACATCGCTGTGAAGTTTCATAGCCTCAGAAAGGGACATTCCTTTTTGAACATCTTCAAATACCTTTCCTGTTATCTCTGCAAGTTTAGGATTTTCTGTTTGCTTTCTTAACATGTCAAGACTTGCTATCACAGTAACACCAGCATCTATCATTGTATAGAATTGTTTGCAAAATATAGATATTTCCTTGAGAGATACTTTTTTGCTCGTACTAAACTTTAAGCTTTTGTCCAAATTACTTATCTTATTAACTTCAATAGGGTATAAACCCCTTTTTCTCAATAATTCTACAGCACTGTTTCTATCCGCTGCGTCTAAATTTCCAATTGATAGATTTCCAGCTGGCGTTTTTGCCCTGTAATCATAAGTATTCAAAAGGATCCTCCTCCCAATGAACCTCCTATTAATCTTAATATGTTATCTGAAGAAACTGCATATGCTAAAATATCATCATAGTCCACAAAACCGTCTCTGTAAAGATTTACTAGGCTAGAATCCATAGACTGCATTCCAAACTTAGAGCCTGTCTGTATCAAAGAATCTATTTGATGTGTTTTACCCTCTCTTATAAGATTTCTTACAGCAGGAGTTCCCATCATAACTTCAACTGCTATAGCCCTGCCCTTTTTATCAAATCTCGGAAGTAATTGTTGAGATACGACGCCCTGTAAAATAACCGACAATTGAATCCTTATCTGTTGCTGTTGATGAGGAGGAAAAACATCTATAATTCTATCAATGGTACTAGCAGCACCTGTTGTATGAAGAGTAGATAAAACCAAATGTCCTGTTTCAGCAGCTGTTATTGCAATAGATATTGTATCAATATCCCTCATTTCTCCTACGAGTATAACATCTGGATCTTCTCTAAGAGCTGCTTTTAAAGCTGTAGAATATGATATTGCATCATTTCCTATTTCTCTTTGATTTACAATTGCCTTTTTATGTCTATGTAAATATTCTATAGGATCTTCTAGAGTTAATATATGACAATCTCTTTCCTCATTTATCTGATTAATAATTGCAGCTAATGAAGTGGTTTTTCCACTTCCTGTAGGACCTGTTACAAGTATCAACCCCTTTGTTTTTCTTGCCATATCAGATACAACATCTGGAAGGCCTAACTCTTGTATAGTTTTAACTTTTGAATTTACCAGTCTTATGGCAGCACCAAAAGATCCTCTTTGTTTAAAAGAATTGACTCTAAACCTACCTATTCCTTCTAGTGAAAATGAAAAATCCACATGTCCACTATTTAATATTTCTTCCATCTGTGGTTTGTCTGTAATTTGCGTTATATAATCTTCAGTCTCTAGTGCTGAAAGATCTTTTTCACCAATTTTTATCAATCTTCCATTTTTTCTTATAGTAGGTGGTATTCCTACCGTAATATGAAGGTCAGAACCATTTTCATTTACTAAGGTTTCAAGCAATTTTTCTAAATTCATACAAAGCCCTCCTGAAGTTATATCCTAATATATATTTAAAACATCTAAAAATTATATATAGTCTTAATTATCATTTGAAAATAATATTTTTAGTATTTCCTCTATAGAAGTAACACCATCTAATACCAAAGCCTTTGCATTATACTTTAAAGATTTCATTTTATTTTTTAAAGAAAGATCTCTTAATTCTTCTTCAGTACATCCACTGTTTATTAATTCTCTGTGTTTTTTTGTAATCATCATAATTTCATATATTCCTATTCTACCTTTGTAACCAGTTCCATTACAAATTGCACATCCTCTTCCATGGTAGAGTTTCAAAGGTTCAGCTACTCCTAATAATGCAAGTTCTTTTTCACTTGCCCATCTCTCTTCTTTACAGTTATTGCATGTTTTTCTAACCAATCTTTGTGCAATAACACCAACAAGTGAAGATGCAACTAAAAATGGTTCAACTCCCATATCAACAAGCCTTATAACTGTTCCCGGTGCATCATTTGTGTGCAAAGTACTTAACACCAAATGTCCTGTTATCGCAGCTCTTACGGCTATTTGAGCAGTCTCTGCATCCCTTATTTCTCCAAGCATTATTACATTTGGATCCTGCCTTAATATTGAGCGAAGACCTGAGGCAAAAGATAAACCAGATTTATTGTTAACCTGAACATGATTTACATCTTCAATAATACATTCTACCGGATCTTCTATTGTTACAATATTTATATTGGGCTTGTTTATTTCACTGACAGCAGTATATAAAGTTGTAGATTTACCACTTCCTGTAGGGCCGGTTACTAAAACAATTCCATATGGATTTTTTAGTATCTTTTCAAATTTTCTCTTATCCATTTTTGAAAATCCAAGCTGATCCTTCGATAAAACAAACGCATTCTTATCTGCTACTCTCATCACTATTTTTTCCCCAAAAACTGTAGGCAAAATAGAAACTCTAAGGTCGTAATCACTTCCATCAACCTTTACAGAAAACCTCCCATCTTGTGGAGCTCTTTTTTCTGTTATATTCATGCCAGATATAATTTTAATTCTAGTGGCAATAGCATTCATAATACCTATCTCGGTCTTCATTGCTTCATACATTTCACCATCAGTTCTATACCTAATTTTAATGCTATTTGAAAATGGCTCAATATGAATATCACTAGCTCTATTTCTAATAGCTTGTTCTATTACAGAGTTCACTAATTTTACAGCTGGAGAATTTTGTAATTCTTCATTAATTTCTGGACTTGTATTATCAATCTTTATATTAAATGTAGATTCATTTTCCTTTTTAAATTCTTCTACTGCTTCAAGGGCATGTTGCTTACCATAATATTTGTCAATTGCACGAATAATTTCACCAGACGTAGCAATAACAGGCTGAACATCCTTTCCTGAATAAATAGTTACATCGTCTATGGCAAATACATTTAGAGGGTCACTCATTGCAACTTTTAGTACTCCACCTTGTAGCTCTATTGGAATTAGTTCATATCTTTTAGCAAGGCTTTCGGGAATGAGAAGACATGCTGCCTGATCTATTTTATACTTTTCAAGAACTACATGAGGTATTCCCAGCTGAAACTCTAGCACTTGGATTATCTCTTCCTGTGTAACCATACCTTCTGAAATTAAAACTTCTCCAAGTTTTTTACCTGTAGATTTTTGCAGACTGAGAGCAGTTTCTAATTGCTCTTTACTAATTATACCAGATTCTGTTAGCAAATCTCCAAGTTTCTTCCTCGGTCTATTATTCATTAAACCCACCCTATACTCTTAAAAATAGTATTAAAATTAATGTTTAACAATTTAAACATTTTATTTATAATAATATCGGCACAAAAAGCTAATTTCTTAACTTTTTAATAAAATAAAGTAACTCAATACTTATATAACTTGCTTAAATTTACTGTGATTAAAGGAGATTTAAAAATTACTATTGACATACTATCTTGCACAAAAGTAAAATATACAGTGATGATGTGTAAAAAATTAATCTTAAAAAGGAGTCGGCATGAATACTAAAGTTATAGATTTTATAAAAAAATATCACTTCTTAATTTTATTATCTTTAGGTGTTATTTTAAGGCTGGTATGGATATTCATTATGGACACATATCCATATACAGATTTTATGTGGTACCATGTTAAAGGAGTAGAACTTTCTGAAGGAAAAGGCTTTTTAAATGGAATTTATCCTCATTACATAGGAAATCCAGGATTCCCTACTGCTTTTAGACCTATTGGTTATCCTGGCACTTTAGCCATTCTTTATTATTTTTTTGGTACAAGTTTTATGGTTGGAAAAATATTTAATGTTTTATTGTCAACTCTAATTATGTTTTTGACATACAAACTGGCTTTAAAGTTTTTTAACGAAAAAGTGGCTTTTATCACACTGCTTATATTTGTCTTCTCCCCACTTGCTATTTGCTATAACAGTATTTTAGGTTCTGAAATACTATTTTCAGCAGTTCTTATGCTTTCAATTTATTTATTCTTTGTAAAAAACAATCCTATTTTAGTTGGTTTGCTTATTGGATATTTGACACTTATACGACCTATCGGAATGTTTATTCCTGCAATATTTGCTATTTTTATATTCATAAAAAAAGATATGCTTTTAAAGCAAAAATTTAAATATATGATTATATTTGGCATATTTTTTGGTCTAGTGGTTTCACCATGGCTTATAAGAAACTATAAAGCTTTTGGAGAACCTGTTTTCTCTACCAATGGTGGTTATGTAATATATGTAAACAATAACGATTATGCAACAGGTTCATGGAGTGATCCATATAAATATCCTGACAGTCCCTTTTTACAATACAGGACAGATAAGTGGTTTGATGAAATGGCTATACACAACACTGGAAAAGAACTTGCAATAGAATGGATAAAAGAAAATCCAAAACAATTTATAAACCTTGGCTTTTTAAGGCTTAAAAACTCGTACTGGGCAAAAACCGATGAAATAAAATGGGCATTTACTACAGGAATTAATGAATGGCACCCTATGGCTTCAAGATTTGTAAAACTTCAAAAGCTTTTGTTTAGACCATTTTATATAGTGCTTTTTGCCTTTATATTATATTCTATATTCAGGTTTATTCGTTATAGAAAAATAGATTTTATCACATTTATTTTATTGATTTTTATGTACTTTACTGCTATGATGTTTGTGCTTGAGGGAAATTCTAGATATGTTTTTCCTCTTCACCCTATATATACTATTGCAGTGGCATTTGTTTTATTTAATGTTTTTGGCGTAATTCGGAAGAAAGTGAGCTCGTTTAGCCAACGCTAAACATCGAGGCTTCAGGTGGAGAATCAACTTCACCTAAAGATTTATAAGATAAACTCCACCTTATATAAGGTGGAGTTTATCTTATAAAATACCTTTCCTATCCAATTATACATTAAATCTAAAAAGAGTTACATCTCCGTCTTTCATAACATATTCCTTACCTTCAGAACGTACCAGTCCCTTTTCTTTTGCTACATTATAATTTCCACACTCCAAAAGATCTTTAAAAGCAACTATTTCAGCACGTATAAATCCTTTTTCAAAATCTGTATGAATCTTTCCTGCCGCCTGAGGTGCTTTTGACCCTTCAACAATCGTCCAAGCACGTACTTCTTTTGGACCTGCAGTTAAAAAACTTATAAGTCCTAAAAGCTTATAACTCATCTTTATAAGTTTGTCCAGCCCGGATTCTGATAATCCTAAATCTTTTAAAAACTCTTCTCTTTCTTCTTCCTCAAGCTGAGCAATTTCCTCTTCAATTTTTGCACATATGGTCATTACCTCTGAGCCTTCATTTTTAGCATGATTAAATAGTTCTTCTAAAAGTGGATTGGATTTTTCATCGTTAATATCCTCTTCTGATAAATTTGCTGCATAAAGAACAGGCTTTGACGTAATTAATAAAAGCTGATCCACCAGTTTTTGTTCTTCACTTTCAAACTCCATTGATTTAACTGTTTTTCCTTCTTCTAATTGCTTAAATACTTTTTCATAAACATCCAGCTCAATTTTATATTTTTTCTCACCAGATTTAAGCATTTTACGTGTTCTTTCAATTCTTCTTTCCATAACTTCCATATCAGCTAATATTAGTTCCATTTCAATTGTTTCAATATCTCTTACAGGTCCTATAGAACCATCAACATGTACAATATTACTATCTTCAAAGCATCTGACAACATGAACTATAGCATCAACTTCTCTTATATTTGATAAAAACTTATTACCTAATCCTTCTCCTTTGCTTGCACCTTTAACAAGCCCTGCAATATCAACAAATTCAATTGTGGTAGGTATTGTTTTATCAGGATTATACATTTTAGTAAGTACATCAAGTCTTTCATCTGGAACTGATACCATACCTACATTAGGCTCAATAGTACAAAAAGGATAATTCTCAGAATCCGCTCCAGCTTTTGTTATAGCATTAAACAGAGTGCTTTTACCTACATTGGGCAGCCCAACTATTCCTAACTTCATTTAAAAACCTTTCCTTTCTTATAGAACTTATAGAATAATACTTTTAAATGACTTATCTAAAAGTCAGAATTTTTTAATCTATTAGTCCATAGTGTTAAAATATTAAAATCAAAGTAAATTATATATTATATAATCTGCCAATGCAAGTGCACCCTTTTTCAATTTTTAAGGATGGATATAATTCCTATTCATCATCTATTTTATCTAATTCTTTATCAGTCAATATGCTGCTAAGATCTAAAATAGAAATTAACTTTTCATCTTTTTTACCTACATATTCAAGATAGCGATTATAACTTTTTTGAATAATATCCGGGGTAGATTCAATTTTTTCAGGAGGTAATTTTAAAATTTCAGTTACATTATTAACGATAAATCCTATATACTTTTTTTCAATTTCTGTAATTATAATCTTTGTTTTCTTTGTGATTTCAGTTTCACCTAAATTAAACCTTTTGTTTAAATTTACAACTGGTACTACCCTGTCTCTCAGGTTAATTATACCATCAATAAACTTAGGCATCTTAGGCATTTTAGTAAGTCCTTCATATTTAACAATTTCATTGACCTGACATGTATCCACCCCACAAAGCTCATCATTTAGTGTAAATACTACAATTTGCATTCCGTTCACAATAATACCTCCTCATTTATTAGAATTATTGCTACATTTCACTTTCCTTTTGAACTTTTATCAATGCTACAAAAACAAGAAATGCCTTTATTTGTTAAGAATTCATTGTTGAAAACCTCTAATTATAATAATATCATAAAATAGTATAGTATTTCAATTATTAAAGTTAAAAAAGGGGATATATTAAAAAATCCATAATCTTTCATGTAGATTATTTGAATGTTTTATGATAAACTCAAAGTGAATAAATATTTTAAATGTTGAATCTTAAGACAGACTAAAAATTTATAGTACTTATTCTAATAATTGTTAGTACTTTTGTTTTTGCATTAATAATTTTACTAAAAGGTGTTATTATGTATTCATTACCAGATAAAACTAAAAAAAATAAATTTGAATTTGATTATCTCTTGTTTTTTTCTGTAATATTGCTTTCTGTTTTTGGCATTATTATTTTAAGCAGTGCAACAACAACAATGTCTAGTGGAACAAGGATGGTTATGGTACAGATCATCAGTATGTTTCTAGGTATTGGGATTTGTCTCGCTATAAACTTTTTTGATTATACCACGTTTAAAATTTTAAGTGGCTTTTTATATATAATAGGTATCGCACTGCTTATAGCAGTTCTTATTATTGGAGAAGGTTATGAAACTTCGGGAAGTGATCGCTGGCTTGTAATTCCTGTAATAAATATGAGTTTTCAACCATCTGAAATAGCAAAAATATTTTTTATACTGCTTGTGTCAAAGCACTTTGAAAAGCTTGCAAATGAAGTTGATAAAATGACTATCATTAAAATTGCAATTTTCACTTTAATTCCCATTTTGCTTATTTTGCGACAACCAGATGGAGGTACAGCTATGACATTTTTGGTTATATTATTTGTTATAGCTTTTGTGCATGGGATACCATTTAAGTATATATTCGCCATAATTACTGCTGCTGTAGCTGCTTTCCCTATAGCGTGGATGTTTATTTTAAAAGGCTATCAAAAAGACAGATTACTGTCCTTTATAGATCCTAGTTCGGATATCCAGGGTGCAGCTTATCAGGTTAACCGTGCAGAAATGACGGTTGGTTCAGGTAGAATTTGGGGACAGGGACTTTTTAGTGGAACTCAATCCCAAAGTGAATTTGGCGTTCCTGTTAGAGAATCAGATTTTATATTCACCGTTATAGGTGAAGAATTGGGTTTTATTGGCTCAGCATTGCTTATTTCATTGATTATGTTTATTTTATTTAGGTGTATATATGTAGCTTTGAAATCAAAAGACATGTATGGATCATATGTTACAATTGGTCTAACTGCAATGTTATCATTTAATTTTATACAAAATATTGGTATGAATATAGGTATTCTTCCTGTAACAGGTGTACCTCTTCCCTTTGTAAGTGCTGGAGGAAGTGCGATGGTAACATACTATATTGCAATAGGCATTATTATGAGTGTATCTAGGCGCAAAAACAACAATATGTTTAAAACAACTGGATTATAAAATGGATGGATTTGAAATAACATGAACGAAACTTTTAAAAATATATTGACTAATATATTTCAGTATGGTAAAATAAGTTACAATTATATAATTAAAAGCAATGATAAGGGAAAGTAAATTATATAGACTTTCAGAAGCGATTTAGGGATGGTGGAAGCCTAAAAAAGAAGTATAATTGAAGTTCCCCTTTGAGCTGTTGGCTGAAAAGCAGCATCTGCTAAAGTAGGTTTAACCGGAGCTTTCACCGTTAAAAGAAAGGGTGTATCGGAGAATATTCCTGTGCATTGCAAAGTGGGCATTATGCCAATTTGGGTGGTACCGCGTAGAGATTTAAGCTCTTCGTCCCTCTATATAGAGGGATGAAGAGCTTTTTTGACCTTATAAGTCTTAAAGCAAAAGACTTATAAGCAAAGGAAATACTAAAAAAAGCTTTTATTAATAAGTCATAACACAAAAAAGACTTATTAACCAATAGGTTCGATGCCTTAAAGCTTTTATTTTTAGAATATTTATTTTATAAGAGGAGGTAATATAATGATTATTATTATGGATCAACATGCATCAAGAGAGAATATTGATGATGTTCAAAAGAAATTGTCAGAACTGGGGTTTAGAACCCACCCCATATTTGGAGAGGTTAAAACGGTAATAGGTGCTATAGGAGACAAAAGACATCTAAATACACAGGAAATATACACCTTGCCAGGAGTTGAAAATATTGTACCTATTATGAAACCTTATAAGCTTGCAGGTCGTGAACTAAAACAGGTTCCCACCGTCATAAATGTCGGTGATGTACAAATTGGAGGAAACAAAGTTGTAGTAATGGCAGGACCTTGTGCCATTGAAAATGAGAAAAGCTATATTGATACTGCCAAAAAAGTAAAAGAAGCTGGTGCAGAAATACTTCGTGGTGGTGCATTTAAACCACGAACTTCTCCTTATGACTTTCAGGGTCTAGAAGAAGACGGACTTAAAATAATGGCAGAGGCAAGAGATATAACAGGCCTAAAACTTGTAACCGAAGTGGTTGACACCAGAGATGTTGACCTAGTTGCTTCATATGCAGACATTATTCAGATTGGTGCAAGAAACATGCAAAACTTTAGACTTTTAAAAGAAGTTGGAATGCATAAAAAACCTGTTCTTTTAAAAAGAGGACTATCCGCTAAAATAGAAGAGTGGCTTATGGCAGCAGAATATATTATTTCAGAAGGTAACGAAGATGTAATTCTATGTGAACGTGGTATAAGAACTTTTGAAACTGCTACTAGAAATACAATTGACTTAAGTGCTATACCTGTAGTAAAAGAACTTTCACACCTTCCCATAATTGTAGATCCAAGTCATGCAACTGGAACATGGAAATATGTAAGTGCCCTTTCAAAGGGAGCTATCGCTACTGGTGCAGACGGCCTTATTATTGAAGTTCACTCAGATCCTAATTGTGCTCTTTGTGATGGACCACAATCCTTAAGGCCTTCTAAGTTTTCACAAATCATGAGTGAACTAAGTCATGTAGCCAATGCAGTTGAAAGAACTATATAGCTAGAAGGTCTTAAGCCGCTTTGTATTTGTAGTTGTATAAAAAACTCCACCCTTTATAGTGTGGAGTTTTTTTAACTACTTTTAGCTCTATCTATTTCGGAAGTACTACTCTCTTTAATTACTTCGTCATAACATACAACTTTATTTTTTCCTGTTTCCTTTGCATAATAAAGTGCCTTGTCCGAATATTCAACCACTTTTTTAATATCCTTTGAATGTTTTGGAAATTGTGCTATGCCACAGCTTACAGTAACTTTTACACTGTTTTTCTTGTTTTCCAAATCCATATTTTTCCTCTCTAACTGATATCTTATTCTATTACCAACATTTTTTGCCATTTCAATATTAAGATCCCTTATTAATATTGTAAACTCTTCTCCCCCATACCTTACAGGTATGTCTGCTTTTCTTATACTCTGAAGTATAATATCACCAAAAAGAGAAAGAAGCTTATCACCTTCTACATGTCCATAACTATCATTATAAACCTTGAAATTGTCAATATCAAACATTAAGACATTTAACGGTTTTCCTGAATACTCCGAATATAAAGCCTCTTCTTCTAACTTTTGATCAAAATAATGTCTGTTGGCAAGACCTGTTAACTTATCTGTCCTAGCACGTTTAAACTCTCTTTTATGCATTTCATCATATTTTTTAACCTGAACGATAATAGCAGAAATTCCATAGGTTACAAAAATAATAAAAACATTTCTAACAAACAGTTTAAAAAAATTAAACTGGCTTAAACCATCAACTTCATAAAAAATGCTTGATAAAGAATATACTACCATTGAAAAAATGCTTATTTTTACTGTAGAAGATATATTTCTACTAATTCCATAATAGGCAATAATGAAAAATAAAAGAAAATATATATCTGACTGAAGGCCTCCTAAAAAGTATGAAAAAGCACTGATTGACAATACATCTATATAAAATACAATACTTGATGCTATATCGACTAATTTGTTTTTTAAATATAAAATAATAAAAACAGCATTATATAAGAAGGCAACTATAAAGGTTATCCAAAATCCCTCTGATATAACAGATGTATCTGATACTATGAGAAAAATTGGAACTATCAGTAACAACAATACACACCTAAAACAAATATGACTACTCTTTGGTTGTAAATTTTTTAGCCTTTTTTCTATGGTTGATTCGTTAATTATATCCATGGTCTTTTACTTTCCCCCATATATGTAATTTGTCTTTATAAATACTTCCAGAACAGAATTCTTTGCTTTTCTTCTTTACCATTTATTTTATATTCAATTTTAAATTTTGTCAATTCTTTAACCTATTTTATCTTTAAAATTTTATATTTTTAATCCAGTGCTTAAAAGCTTCCCAGTAAAAAATTATTATCACCCCTAAAACTACTAAGATTGTACCAAGTATAAAGTAAATCCCGGCATGTTCTTTTAAAAGTATTACAGCAAAAATACTTGCCAAAACAGGCTTTAAAAAGAAAACCATAGATCCTTTACATGCACCTGCAATAGAAAGTCCAATGAAATAAGTTAGATAACCTACTCCGGTTACTAAAATGGACAAATATATTACATGTGCCGTTATTGTCGAATCAATATCAAACACTGGAATATTAAAAAATATTAAAAATGGAAGAAGAATAACACTGCCAATTAAAAAAGAATATGAATTCATTTTAAGACTTCCAATTTTATAAGACACTTTTCTGCCAATTACAGTATATAATCCATACAATACTGCTGAAAACATCGCTAATAGAGGGCTTAAAACATTAAGAGCGTCTACACTCAATTCATTAAATGACATAATTGCTATTCCCGTTATGCCAAGTATCAGTCCAACTTTTTTGTATGTATGTATTTTTTCCTTATCAATTATTGCAGAAAAAAGAGTGACAAATATAGGATTGCTGCTAAAAATAACTGCAACTAGGGCTGCCTTTGCATTTTCCATACTTAAGCTTAACTGAAACAAGTTCATGCTAAAGATAACATTTAATATTCCTAATATAACAAAGGTTTTAAAGTGTTTTTTCTCAACCTTTATATCACCTTTAATTACACTACACAAAAAAAGAAATAAGCCAGCCAAAAAGAATCTTAAAAAATTAATTTGAAAAGGATTAATTCTATCTATAATTATTTTACTTACAACTTCATAAGTACTAAACAATATAACTGTATTTAATAAAAACAAATAGCCAAAACCATTCTTTTTCAAAACACTTCCCCCTCTACTTTAAAAAAACGCTATCTTTCATGAGTTTTCTTTTTTAATAGGAAATCTCATAGCTCCTTTCAATTGATGTTTTTTACCCTTAGAAGCTTCCTTTTAAAATTTTTATAGGTCTTTAGAACTAGTCCCTGTTTTAATATAATTCTTTTTAACCATTAACACAAGTCTTTTTTTGTTATATAATATACTTATATTCAAAAATACTAAGGTTTATAGATAGTTTAAAAGAGGTGAAGAAAATGTTTGAGCTTGAAAACTGTCAAATATGCGGAAAAACTTATACCTCAAACGGCTTCCATAAAGTGTGCCCCTCTTGTTTAGAACATGATGAATCAGAATTTGATAAAATTAGACTCTACTTAAATGAAAACCCTTGTGCTAAAATTTTTGAAGTTGTAAGTGCTCTTGACATTTCTTTAAAAAAAATAAAAAGATATTTACGTGAATGCAGACTTGAAATAATAGAATCAGAAAATTACTTTTTATTTTGTGAAGTTTGTGGAAAATCAATTCATTCAGGTAAATATTGCAACCTATGTTATTCAAGTCTTAACCACTGTGGTTATAGATCAGAATATAGAGGAAAACCAGCAAAACCAATACACTTTAAATCCTCATAAAATTGTTTCTAAAAATTTTCTTTATACAACTTTTTGTACACTTCATAATAATTATGCACTTTATCTACATAACGATCAGTTTCTTTAAATGGTATTACATCTAATGACTTTCCTGATTCACTAAATTTTATGTCTTTTAGCCACAAAGCTACATTACCTCTCCCTGCATTATATGCTGCTAAAACAAGCTTTCTTCTCTCTGGTTCCTCTTCATATATATATACACCGTCTTCATACATAAACTCTTCTATGAGATTGTTAAGATACCAGCATCCCATTTTAATATTGGTCTCTGGGTTGTATAAATGCTCTATTTTAAAATTATCCATTTTCATTCTTTCAGCTATCCAGATTGAGGTATCGTCTGTTATCTGCATAAGTCCTCGAGCATTTTTATGAGATGTTGCATTTGGCTCAAAATTGCTTTCTGCCTTTATAACTGAAAAAACTAAATATGGATCTAAATTCTCATAATAAGACGAGTATTTCAAAACATATTCTTTGTATTCTATAGGATATAAAAATTTTACAGCCACTTCAACTGTAAAAACTATTAATATAACTAAAAGAATAAGAAACACAAACAGGCTTATTCTTTTTTTTGTTTTATTTAACACTAAAGCTACCACCTTTGTTTAAATGCATTTTTTACTTTTTCTTCTAATTCATTGTAATTACCGTTATTATATATAGTTATGTCTGAAATAAAATAATAATAGTCATCATCTGGTTGCATTTTTATTATATCTATTACTTTACCATATGTTAAATTGCTTCTTTCTATAACCCTCTCTATTCTTATATCTATATCTGCGGTAATAAACCATATCTCGTCAGACACATCTAAAAATCCATTTTTCAATGGAATTGCCGCATCTACCACAACTGAATCTTCTATATCGCATTTTTTTATTTTTTTTACAATTTCTTTAGAAATATATTTATGAGTGATATTATTTAATACCTCAAGCTTTTTTTCATTTTTAAAAACTATATCTGCAAGTCTTTTTCTTACTATTTCACCTTGCTTGTCTAAAATTTCATCCCCAAAATAATCTACAACTTCATCAAAAGCTCTATATCCCTTTTTCATTATATATCTTGATATTTTGTCAGCTTCAATTATTTTTACGCCTAAGCGTGAAAGAATACTAGAAGCAGTACTTTTTCCACTTCCTATTCCTCCTGTAATACCTATAACTCTCAATGTTTATACATCCTTTTAATTTTTACTTTGTCTCATACCAGTTCTCACCTGACTTAACCTCTATGGATAAAGGCACTTTCAGTGAGGCTGCATTCTTCATGCTCTCTTCAAGTATATTTTTAACTTCTTCTATTTCTTCTTTAAAAACTTCAACTATCAATTCGTCATGTACTTGTAGAATTAATCTAGATTTGAGATTTCTTTTATTTAGCTCTCTATAAACATTCACCATTGCAATTTTAATAATGTCAGCTGCTGTTCCCTGTATAGGGGTATTTAGTGCCACTCTTTCTCCAAAAGATCTAATATTAAAATTTCTTGACTTTATCTCAGGTAAATATCTTCTTCTATTGAACATAGTGGTAACAAAACCTTTTTCCTTGCCCAGTTTTACAATATTTGTCATATACTCTTTTACTTCTGGATATTTTTCTAGGTACTCGTCAATATATTTTCTTGCTTCTTTTCTTGTTATGCCCAAGTCCTTAGAGAGGCTATAATCTCCAATACCATATACAATACCAAAATTCACAGCTTTAGCACTAGATCTTAAAAGTGATGTTACTTCACTTTTTGAAACACCAAATACCTTAGAAGCAGTCGAGGTATGTATATCTTCATTGTTCATAAATGCTTCTATCATATTTTTGTCATTTGTTATATGTGCCAAAACTCTCAGTTCTATCTGTGAATAATCCGCATCTAAAAGCAGATAATTTTCATCAGACGGCACAAAAACTTTTCTTATCTTTTTACCCATTTCAAGCTTTATGGGTATGTTTTGAAGATTAGGTTCTGTACTACTTATTCTCCCTGTTAAAGTAACTGTTTGATTAAAACTTGAATGAATCTTCCCTGTATTTTTATTTATAACTGCCAAAAGACCTTCTACATAAGTAGAGTTAAGCTTTACTAACTGCCTGTAAGTGAGCAAGTCTGAAACAATTTCATGCCTGTCTTTTAGCTGCTCTAATACTTCAGCATTTGTAGAATAACCTGTCTTAGTCTTTTTTATAATTGGAAGTTCAAGTTTCTCAAAAAGTATTACTCCTAGCTGCTTAGGCGAATTAATGTTAAATTCCTGACCAGCTATATCATATATTTTTGCTTTGATAGAATTAATTTTATTTTGAAGCTCTTTAGAGAAATCAACCAATACCTCTGTGTCAACCTTAAAACCGTAATATTCCATATCTGCTAAAGCATTTATTAAAGGCAATTCAATATCATAATAGAGCTTTATTTGTTTATTTTCCTCTAATAATTTCTTGAATTCTTTTTCTAAATTCATTATCACATAAGGATAAACACTCACAGCATCAGATATATCCTCTATAGACATATCTTTATAAAGTATTGCTTTTTTACCCTTCCCCATCATATCTTCTATTGATTTTATGCCTACATTTATATATTCTCTTGCAAGATCAAATATCATATAAGATTCTCTTGAAGCATTTAAAATATAGGCAGCTGTCATTGTGTCAAATGCTAATCCTTTTAACACAATATCATTATTTCTTAAATATACAACAAAATCCTTTGTATCATGTGAATATTTTTTAACGCTCTCATCTTCAAAAAGGTCTTTATATAGATTAAAAAATTCTTTTTTATCTATGTTTTGGGTAAAATCAACATACCATGCTTCTTCATCTCCAGTGGAAAAGGTCAATGAAACAAGTTTTTTTGAAAATTTTTCTTCTCTGTCAATTAAGTAATACATATACACTTTTCCTGACATAATTATCTTAGCCTTTATAGATTTAAGCTCACTAATGCTTTTAACTATTTTTTTATTAACACTAATTTTGTCTAAGGGAGCCTCGCTTCGTAATCCAAATTTATCAATAAAGCTATTAAACTCCAGCTTTTGAAATAAATTAAGTAATTTCTCTCCATCATACTCTTGATATTTAAATTCTTCAAACTCACAAAGATTTGGCATGTTTTTCTCAATTCTGGCTAAATCCCTGCTCATAAATGCCTGTTCTCTATAATTTATGAGGTTTTCTTTAGCTTTTTTTTGAGTTATTTTGTCAATGTTTTCATATAAATCTTCTAAATCTTTATATTCATTAATAAATTTTAAAGCTGTTTTTTCTCCAATACCGGGAACTCCTGGAATGTTATCAGAACTGTCCCCCATCAGAGCTTTTACATCTATAAATTGACATGGCTCAATTCCATAAGTCTCAACTATTTTATCATAATCATATTCCTCTGTTTGAGTCTTTCCACTTTTTGTCCTAGGGATTTTTATCCTTGTAGTCTTTGTAGCAAGCTGAAGAGCATCCCTGTCTCCTGTAACTATTGTTACTTCAAATCCTCTTTTTTCACCACACAATGCAATGGAACCTAGTATATCATCAGCTTCAAAACCTTCCATTTCAAGTCTTTTAATTTTCATTGCATCTAATACTTCTTTTATGTAAGGAACCTGCATACTTAATTCCTCAGGCATTCCTTTTCTCTTTGCCTTATATCCTTCATATTGCTTATGTCTAAAGGTGGGAGCCTTAAGGTCAAAGGCCACACAAACATACTGGGGATTTTCCTCTTCAATATATTTGTACATTATATTTATAAATCCATAAACTGCATTTGTAAACAAACCATCAGAAGTTGACAACAGCCCCACTCCATAAAAGGCCCTGTTTAATATGCTGTTTCCATCTATAATCATAATTTTTTGTTTATTCATAGTAATCCTTTCGCTTTAGCCTTTAATGCTATTTTTTTAATATCTATCCAATAAGTCTTAATGCTCCATTGTCATAAATCATTATAGAAACACTTTCCCCTCTTTGACAATTATTTTTCCATTTAGAAACAGGTATGTTTATTTCAATGCCTAAATTATCCGGCAATAAAACTGCAAAACCATTTTCTATCCTATCAAATATCGCTTTTATAATCAAAATAATTGCCACCTTTCTTTAATTTTATAAAAATAAGCGTACAAAGTCATTTTACACAAAAAAAAAGCCTTAGTAAAGGGTGAGGTTTAATATTTTTTAACCCTCACCCCTCTGCTCTTTAAAAAACTTTTAAAAACCAAAGTTGAAATTTCAAAATTAGTTTATCTTATTCTAAAACGTTACCTAAGGCATCTATATTTAGATAACGCTAAACCAATCACTCTATTATTACCTCAACTGTTTTTTCAGTTTCCTCATCTACTATCTTATTAATTGTAATGTCAGTATACTTAATTTCCAATTCTCTTATGAATCTATCATATTTATTTTTCTCAGTCTCAAATTTTATAGAAACTGTATCATTCATAGCAGTAGTAGTTTCCTGATTACTTCCTCGGTATCCGTTCTCAGCAATAATTTCAATTCCAATTTTATTGGCAGTATCTATAACATACTCTGTGTCTTCTTCATTTGAAAATCTATTTATAACAAAAACTTTTACACCTATTTCCTCTGTTTCCGCAGAAAATTCAAGCTCTTCATCTTCATCAGGCACATCATCTATGCCTTGACCAGAAGTATCATCTATGACTTCATCAGGAACATCCTCTATGCCTTCATCAGGAACATCATCTATACCTCCATCAGGAACATCATCTATTCCTTCATCAGAAGTATCACCTATGCCTTCATCAGGACCATCCTCTATGCCTCCAAAATCCCCATCTATATCTTCTCTCAAAGCTCCACTATCTACTTGATCTTTCCCATAAATTTTTGCCTCAGCATCCTCTGTATCAAAAGAAAATAAATTAGCACTTTCTGAATCTTCTGCATATATTCCATCACTATATTCTTTAGATTCAAGCATTCCAGCTTCTGAAGAGATTGAGTCTTCATGTTCTTTTCCAGGCTCCATGTTGTTGATATAATCGTCTCTTGTAAGAAATTGTGTTGTAACGAAAATCAATAAAAATGCTGCTGCAATAGAGGACACTAATTTAATATGTTTAGAACTTACATGGAAAAGAGGGAATTTTTTTTGTTTTTCCTTTAAAAGCTTATTATGAAGTTGTTTATTAAATTCTTTAGGAGGTTCTACATCATCTATATCATTACACAAGCTGACAACTTCCATTTGTTCTCGGAGTTCTTCACTACATTTATCGCATAAACGTATATGGTTTTCAAATTTACTTTTTTCAGTTTCATTTAATTGGTCATCGATATATCCTGAAATTAATTCCATTATTTCTTTGCAATCTTTCATATCTATCCCTCCTTCCCATATCTATTTGACGTATTCTTCATTTAAAAGTTCCTTATTATTTTTTAAAATATCTTTAAGTGCTTTTCTTGCCCTGTTAATTCGAGACTTAACTGTGCCTTCTGGACATTTAATTATTTTAGCTATTTCTTCATAGCTAAAGCCTTGAATATCCCTTAATACTACTACAGTTTTATATTCTATAGGCAAAGAATCAATGCACTTTTTCATTATATTTTTAATTTCTCTTTTCTCAAAAACTTTTTCAGGACCAGGACTTTCATCCTTCACCTGTCGCTTGATTTCTTCACCATCGTATTTTATATATTCATCTAACGAAATTACTTTTTTGTTTTTTCTTTTTCTCAACTCATCTAAGCATACATTTGTAGTAATTCTATATATCCATGTTGAAAAAAGTGAATCGCCTTTAAATTTCTTTATAGATTTATATGCTTTTATAAAAGCTTCCTGGGCTAGTTCACTTGCATCCTCATAGTTGCCCATCATTTTAAAGGCAATATTAAAAACTTTTTTTTGACATTTTTCAATAAGTTGTTCAAATGCTTCTATGCTACCTGATTTGGCTTGTTCAATCAGCTCTTTTTCGCTCACACCCTCACCTCCGGGCAAATTATAAACTACAATATTATATTTGTAATTACAATCATATACTATATAAGGATTATACATTATTACTTACAAAGATTGTACCACTTCAAAAATAATTTATATAAATGTAACAATTACTTGTTTGCATTTATTACCAAAGGATTTTTTGTACAATTAGTAGAACTGTTAGAATAAATGCATTTTAATAAAACTTAAGGAGGTCTTTAGATGAATAATACAATTTTGGTTACAGATGACAATGTTTTAGATAATGCAATTGTAAGAAATTACCTTCATAATAAGAATTACAATCTCATTTCTGCTTTAAATGGCCAAGAAGCTCTTGACCTTATTGAAAGCAGAAATGTAGATCTTATCCTCTTAGATTTAGTAATGCCTGTTATGGACGGTTATGAATTTTTAGTTGAATTTTCAAAAACCAACTACTACAGTGAAATACCTGTGATTGTAACCACTTCTATAGATAGCATGAATGATATTGAGAAAATTCTTGAATTTGAGGTGTTTGATTATATCACAAAACCCCTTGACCATATTAACAGGTTAATATTTTTAAATAAAATCAAAACTGCTATAAAATATAGAGATTTAATTTTACAATTAAAAAAAAGCAAATAAACAAACCTGTGTTTTTTTAATCACTATCATTATCTGAAAATAAAGCATCTACAAACTCTGTAGAATTAAATGGCTGTAAATCATCCACCTGCTCTCCTACTCCAATAAACTTAACAGGAATGTTTAATTCAGAAGAAACTGCAATAATTATACCCCCTTTGGCCGTGCCATCAAGCTTGGTAAGAACTATACCTGTTACACCTGTGGCTTCACCAAATGTTTTGGCTTGGGATATTGCATTTTGACCTGTAGTTGCATCTAAAACCAACAGTACTTCTTTTGAACACTCAGGCATTTCCCTCTCTAGTACTCTAAATACTTTTTTAAGTTCTTCCATCAAATTCTTTTTAGTATGGAGTCTGCCAGCTGTATCACATATTAAAATATCTGAATTTCTGGATTTTACTGCTTGTACTGCATCATAAATTACAGCGGCAGGATCTGCACCTTCTGAGTGCTTTATTATATCAACGCCGACTCTTTCCGACCATATATCAAGTTGCTCTATTGCACCTGCTCTAAATGTATCTGCTGCTGCTAAAACCACTTTTTTATTCTGAGATTTCAAAACACTTGCTATTTTACCTATTGATGTAGTTTTTCCAACACCATTTACCCCTACTACAACAATAACAGAAGGCTTTGTTTTAATATCTAATTCTGATTCTTCATTCCCTAAAATTTCATTTAGTTCATCTCTTAAAAGTTTTTTTACTTCCCTAGGATCAGTGGTCTTTGTCTCCTTTACCTTCTTTTTTAGATCCTCAATAATTTTCATGCTGGCGTCAATTCCTACATCTGAGGTTATAAGAACCTCTTCTAGTTCTTCAAATAATTCCTCATCAATTTTCCCAAAGGAAACCAATACCTGATCTACTCTTTCAGTAATTGTGCTCTTTGTTTTCTTCAGTCCTTTTTTTAACTTATCAAAAAAACCCATTTATTATCCTCCAATTCTTTTTCCATTTTCTATTTTTAAAAATTTCCACCTTAGAATTAAACAAAATAAACCTATCAACTTACCTTATCTCCCATTTTAAGTGATACAATTTTTGATACACCATGCTCTTCCATTGTAACACCATAAAGTGCATCTGATGACTCCATTGTACCCTTTCTATGAGTAATAACAGCAAACTGAGTAAAAGAGGAATATTTCTTTAAATACTGTGCAAATTTATACACATTGGCGTCATCTAAGGCTGCTTCAATCTCGTCTAATACACAAAAAGGAGTTGGATTAAGCCTTAGTATTGCAAAAAGCAGTGCTATTGCAGTAAATGCCCTTTCACCTCCAGAAAGGAGCATAAGATTTTGAAGTTTTTTCCCAGGAGGCTGTACTTCTATTTCTATACCGCTTTCCAAAACATTTTCTTTGTCTACTAAAATCAGTTCTGCCCGCCCTCCATCAAACAATTCTTTAAAGACAATATTAAAATTGCCATTAATAAGCTTAAACTGCTTCATAAATTGATTCTTCATAATAGACATCATTTCTCTAATAACTTTTTGAAGTTTCTCTTGAGCATTTTCCATATCATTTTTTTGAACTGACATAAATTCATATCTCTCTTTTGTCTTTATATAGTCTTCTATTGCTGCTACATTAACATGTCCAAGGTCTTTAATTTCACTTCTCAATTCATTTATTCTTTTTTGAGCCTTAGTTACACTTCCTATATCTTTTCTGAGCTCTAAAGCATTTGTATAGGTAAGCTCATATTCGTCCCACATTCTATTTTGTATAGCTTCCATTTCTGACTCAATTTTAGCTTTTTTAACTTCCAATCTTGCATACTCTTCTTTTAAAAGCATAATATTTTTATTCATTTGGGATGTTTTATTTATCATTTCTAAAGACTCTTCCTCTAAAACCTTTTTTTCTTCTGTTATTCTATCTATCTCAAGAGTTTTTCCTGTTTTTTCTTCCTCATACCCTTTTATCAATTTAAGTAACCCTTCATTCTTTTCATCAATAGATTGAATTTCTATTTCATTATTTTCCTTTTCTGAAGCTTTATTTTTAACACTTTTATATAAATCATTTTTTTCATTTACTATTTTCTCCAAAGCTTCTTCAACACCCAAAATGTTTTCTTTTATAGAATTAACAGAAATTTTATATTCAGTAATATCTGCATGAATTAAGTCTTTAGATGACTGAGTTTTTTTATGCTTTTTTTGGTATTCTTCAACTATTTTCTTTGTACTCTCTATATCTTCTTCTATTTTTCTAAGTTCCTCACTGTACTTGCAAAGTTCTTTTTTAGTATCTCCCTGCTGCCTATTAAGCTGGTTGGTTTCTTGGTTTAACATATCTATCTTAGAGTTAATTCTTTTTATATTTTCTTCAACCTGCATCAATTGACTTTCATCTCGTATTTTTAAATGTTCTTTATTTTTTAAATTTTCCTCTTCAATAGATATATCTTCAATAAAATTTCTCAACATTTTAGTAAGCTCAATAGCCTTATTTTCTAAAAGGCTTTCATCCTCTTTTAATTTATTAATACTTTCAATAAGCTCTGTTATTTCTCTGTTTCTACTTAAAATACCTGATTCTCTATGACTTTTACTACCTCCTGACATAGAACCTGTACTGCTTATAATATCTCCATCTAAAGTTACTATTCTAAATGAATATTTAAACTTTTTAGCTATTTTTATTCCTGAATCAAGATTGTCAACCACTACAACTCTTCCTAAAAAACTCAGTGTAATTCCCTTATATAAAGAATCAACATTTACTAGGTCAGAAGCAACTCCAATAAAACCTCTCTCATTTTTTAATTCATTTATAATTTTCATGTCAAAATACTTTCCTCTAACTGAAGAAACAGGAAGAAAAGTTGCCCTGCCTATTTTATTTTTCTTTAAAAATTCAATTGCTCTTTTAGCATCTTCTTCAGTAGTTGTAACAATATTTTGAAGTACCCCTCCTAAAGACATTTCAATTGCTGTTTCATATCTTTTTTCAACATTTATAAGCTGAGCTAATGCACCATGAATCCCCTTTCCAAATTCAGGAGATTGCTTACATGCCTTAAGTACCATTTTGACACTTTTATTGTAACCTTCAAGACTACTTTCCATATCACTAAGCATTTTATGCCTTGATGTCTTTACATGTATTTCTGATTTTAAACTGTTTTGATTTCGCTTAATTTCTTCAAGCTCAGTATTTGTAAGACTTTTCTTTCTTTTTAAACAATTCAATTTTTCTTTTATGTTACCAATTATGTTATCAGTACTTGTAATACTTTCATTAAGGTTGTTCTTTTTTGTATTTTCATTATCTTTTTCTAAAGATGACTGCATTAATTCATTTTCAATGCTTGTCTGTCTTTTTTGGATAATTTCAATATGATTTTTCACATTATTAGCCTGAGTTCTTTTATCTGATTGAACATCAAGTTTATCCATAATACTTGTCTTTAATTTTTCAATGTATTTTTCATGTTCACTTAAGTCATCTAAAATAGTCTGCAACTTTTCGTTATATTCTTCTAGTTTTTTATTGTATTCTAAATATCTTTCATTTAAATAAACAATTTTTTCTTTTTTTACATTCTCTTCACTGTCCAAATCTTTTATTTTTCTATTTATTTCATTTGTTTCATTCTCTAAACGATTGTTGTTTAATGTAAGATTGTTTTTCTTTTCTTCATTTAACTTTATTTCCGAGCTACATCTTTCAAGATTTCCCTCTAACGCATAATATCCCTTCTTAGACACTTCAAGCCTTTCATCCATGTCCTTTAAACAAATGGTGTTTTTCTCATTAAGACTTGTTACTTCTTCTAACTTTTTGCTTTCGCTGTCAATATTATCCTTAACAGAAATATAATTATCTTCAAAATCCTTTATTTTACTTTTAAGTTTTGATATGCTTTCTATATAAACATTAACTTCTAATTCCTTTAAGTTATCTCTTAAAGAAAGAAATCTTTTTGCTCTGTCAGATTGATTCTTTAAAGGCTCTAACTGATTTTCCAGCTCTGAAATAATATCATTAATCCTAAGAAGATTCTGTCTTGTCATCTCAAGCTTTTTCTCTGATTCCTGCTTTTTAACTTTGTACTTCATTATTCCAGAAGCCTCTTCAAATATGTGCCTTCTCTCTTCTGATTTGGTGCTTAATATTTCGTCCACTCTGCCCTGACCAATAATTGAATAACCATCTTTACCTATACCTGTATCAAGGAACAACTCAGAAATATCCTTTAAACGACAATTAGTTTTATTAATTTTATATTCACTTTCACCAGAACGATATACACGTCTGGTTATTGTAACTTCACTGTATTCAATAGGAAGAACATTATCTGAATTGTCAAAGCACAGTGAAACCTCAGCAAACCCTAAAGGTTTCCTGTGTTCTGTACCAGCAAATATAACATCTTCCATTTTTCCACCTCTTAAGGTTTTAGCACTTTGTTCTCCAAGTACCCACCTTATGGCATCTGAAATATTACTCTTGCCGCTTCCATTTGGTCCTACCACAGTTGTTATCCCGGAATTGAGTTCAAGATTAATTTTTTCAGCAAATGATTTAAAGCCTTGCACTTCAAGTCTTTTTAAATGCAATTAAAACACCCCGGTATTTAAAATTAAAACTGATGCATTTTGTCTAGAGTTAGCTCCCATAACTATTTTAACATAAATTCATGCTTAATCAAGAAAATTCGCTAGAGGTAAGCCTTTCTTTTAAAAAAAGCATAAAAAAAGCTCTCCAACTAAATGGACAGCTTTTTTAACATTACCTATGTGAAACTAAACCTATCTTGGTTCAACAAGAAACTTAATTGCAGTTCTTTCCTCCCCATCAATAGTAATTGATGAAAATGCAGGAACAGTGATAATATCAATTCCATTTGGTGCTACAAAACCTCTGGTAATTGCAATTGCTTTGATTGCCTGATTCACTGCTGCTGCCCCCACTGCCTGTATTTCTGCTGTTGATTTACCTCTTAGAATTGCTGCCAATGCTCCGGCGACCATCTTCGGCTGTGATTGTGCTGATACCTTTAATACTTCCATACATTCATCCTCCTCAATTAAATGTAAATTATATAAATTAAAAATTATATAAATCTCTCTCTGTATATTGCTATTCACTTATCAGTGACCAGAGGTTATACTACAACCTGCTATAATTCTATTTTATAACATTACTGTTCAACAAACAATATTACAAAATTAATATTTTATATCATAAAGTTCATGTTTGTCTTTGGATATTCTAACTAAAATACTATTATACTTATATTTTCCCTTTAAATACATAATATTCGACTTTTTTTGTCCAATTACATTTGATATTTTTTCCTTGCTTGTACATATAACAATATCATTTTTTTTATTTAATCCTCTTTTTATTATTTCTTTTTCTATTGAAATAAGAGCAATCCTAGATTCAACTAATTGTCTCAATGCAGGATGAAAAGGTCCTTCTATTACATCACCATTTTTACTTATATTATCAGTTGGTTGAAGCCCAATTCTAATTACATTTATACCATTAGCTCTATATATTTGAACTAACTCTGTACACAGATTAACAGTGTCATCTATAGTTAGAGGAATGTATTCCCTATTATAATACATTTTTTCAATATATGTGTCTTTTATTACTAATAATGGATATATTCTCACTAGGTCAGGAGAAATCTCAACTACTTTTTTTGCAGTATACAAAGCCCTGTCAGATGTGTCTTTAGGAAGACCCACCATGGTCTGAATACCAAGAATAAAACCATTTTCCTTAATTATCTTTGATGCTCTATAAACATCGTCAATCCCATGCCCTCTTGAAGCAGTTTTTAATACTTCCTCATCTAAGCTTTGAACGCCAAGTTCTATTGTAGATACATTATAATGTTTTAAATAATTTAGTATATCCTGATTTATATAATCAGGACGTGTTGACAGGCGAATTTTCTTTACATAACCATTTTCTATATACTCATTGGCAATTTGTAGAAATTTTACCTGTTCTTCTTTTTTTATACCTGTAAAACTTCCACCATAAAACGCTATTTCATCTACTTCTCCTTTAGGAACTGAATTTATAAATGATTGTATAATGCTGTGCATTTGTTTTTCATCCATATCTTTTATTTGTCCGCTTATATTTTTTTGATTACAAAAAACACAATCAAAAGGACATCCCTTATGGGGAATAAAAATTGGTATAATTATTTTTCTCTTATTCATTTTACTTCCTTACTTATATATCATTATTATTTTTAGTTTTTATTTATTGATTCAATTGTTTCCTTAGCAGCCATCTGTTCTGCTTCCTTTTTAGTTCTACCTTTTCCTCTACCCGCTGGTCTGTCATCTATTTTTACTTGAGAAATAAATACTTTATTATGATCTGGACCTTTTTCATCAATAATTTCATACACAACCTTTTTTTCATTACTTCTTTGTAAAATTTCCTGTAGCTGAGTTTTGTAATCCATGAATATTATACCTTTTATGGACTCTTCAATCATTTCACCCATATGATTCAACACAAAAAATCTTGTCCTCTCTATCCCTGCGTCTAAATACAGTGCCCCAATTAAAGCCTCAACGGAATCTGAAAGAATAGATATCCTAGATCTTCCACCAGTGTTTTCTTCGCCCTTCCCTAAAAGAAGATATTCTCCAATATTTATATTTTTTGCACATCTTGCAAGGGATGCCTCACATATTACATTTGATCTAAATTTTGTCATTTCTCCTTCAGACAAATTATAATATTTATTATAAATGTCTTCGCTGATAATCATATTCAACACAGTATCACCTAAAAATTCAAGCCTTTCATTGCTTGTGAAATTTTGGCTTTTGTATTCATTGGCATAAGAACTATGAGTAAGTGCTAAAATGATGTTATTTTTGTCTTTAAAAGTATACCCTATTTTTCCCTCTAGTTTTTTTATTTTTTTTAAAATCTCTTCAAACTTTTCCATGCTGCCTCCTAAAGCAAGTAAAAATAAAACGCTTTTTAAGGTTCATATCTTTTTATTACAATTGAAGCATTATGACCACCAAATCCCAATGAATTTGATAACACACTTGAAACATCTGCTTTTCTACCTTCATTTGCCACATAATCAAGGTCACATTCTGGATCCTTTGTCTTATAATTTATTGTAGGCGGTACAAAACCGTCCTTAATTGAAAGAGCTGAAATTATAGCTTCTACAGAGCCTGCAGCTCCAAGCAAATGACCTGTCATAGATTTTGTCGAGCTAACCGGCATTTTTTTTGCCTTTTCTCCAAACACTGACTTTATGGCAGCAGTTTCAAATTTATCATTAAACTCTGTAGATGTTCCATGTGTATTTACATAGTCAATGTCATCTGGCGTTAAATTTGAATCCTTTATTGCCATCTTCATACACATCACTCCACCCTCTCCTTCAGGACTAGGAGCTGTAATGTGATAGGCATCATTAGTAGAAGCATATCCAACCACTTCAGCTATAATATTTGCATTCCTCTTTAAGGCATGTTCCAATTCTTCAATAACCAGTATACCTGCACCTTCCCCCATAACAAAACCATCTCTGTCCGCATCAAAAGGTCTGCATGCAGTTTGTGGATCTTCACAAGTGGACATTGCCTTCATTGAACAAAAACCTGCAAATGACATTGGAGTAATTGATGCCTCAGATCCACCTGTAATTATTACATCTGCATCTCCTCGTTGAATAACCTTAAATGCATCTCCAACAGCATTAGTAGATGTTGCACATGCAGTAACCACACATTCATTAAAACCTTTTGCACCATATTGAATAGCGATACGTCCAGTTGCCATATTTGATATCATCATAGGAATAAAAAATGGACTTACTCTGCCAGGTCCTCTTTTATTTAACACATTATGTTGGTTCTCAAAGGTTTGAATTCCTCCTATACCAGATCCTACAACAACTCCAAATCTATAATTATCTAATTTTTTAACATCCAATTCTGACATATCAACAGCCATTTTAGAAGCTGCCATGGCAAACTGAGTAAACCTGTCCATCCTTTTTGCTTCCTTTTTTTCAATGTACATTGTTGGATCGAAATCATTTATTTCAGCAGCAACTTTAGAAGTCATATTTGAAACATCAAATGTTGACACTTTTGATATACCACATTTACCATTCTTTATAGAATTCCAGAACTCATTTACTTCATTACCTAATGCAGAAACAACCCCCATACCGGTAATAACTACACGCTTTTTCATAATTTAACCTCCAGTGCTAATTGTAAAAACTGTACCACTAATAATTTAGATTAAAAACAATATATTTAAACATCTTCTTTTGAATAGTTTCTAAATAGATGTATGGTAAATCTCTTTTAAAATTATCTTTTTAAAAAAAAGTCCCTCCACTAAGGGACTTTTTTTATGAATTACTCTTAATGTACTCAACAACATCTCCCACTGTAGAAATCTTTTCAGCCTCACTATCAGGAATTTCAAGATCAAACTCTTCTTCAAGAGCCATTATTAATTCAACAATATCTAATGAGTCTGCTCCTAAATCATCTATAAAGGAAGATTCCATAGCTATTTCTTCTTCTTCAACACCTAACTGTTCAACAACAATTTTTTTAATCTTATCTAACACTATCATTCACCTCCTTCCACAGGGGGTATTTATTTAACAATGTACAATCATATTGTCTCATAAAAAAATATTACAATATGATAATATTACATTACTAGTCCTCCGTCAATATGTATTACTTGACCTGTTACATAATTTGAATCTTCAGATGCAAGAAAACCAATAACATTTGCCACGTCTTC
This sequence comes from Herbivorax alkaliphila, assembly GCF_030848475.1. Taxonomy (GTDB): domain Bacteria; phylum Bacillota; class Clostridia; order Acetivibrionales; family Acetivibrionaceae; genus Herbivorax. Next base: position 58,303 of record NZ_JAVDDS010000004.1, on the reverse strand, counting down.
AGGCGTCCCAAACCTTTTTAATGGAATATTATTTAAATAATTCTCTTTTACATCATCAGCTAAAACATCCGTCATCTTACTTTCGATGACTCCAGGTGCAACTGCATTACAGGTAATGTTTCTTGATGAAAGTTCTTTTGCAGTTGACTTTGTAAGACCTATTAATCCTGCCTTTGATGAAGAATAATTTGCTTGACCCCGATTTCCCATAACACCTGCTACAGATGCGATGTTAATAATCGTACCTTTTCTCTTTTTCATCATAGGTCTTACAACTGCCTTAGTACACAAAAATGCACCTTTTAAATTTATATCTAAAACATCGTCCCAATCTTTTTCAGACATTTTAATTATAGGTTTGTCTTTGGTTATTCCTGCATTATTAACCAATATATCTATGCTTCCAAATTCCTCAATAGAAGCTTTAACCATCGCTTCATTATCTTCTAAATTTCTAACATCACCCTTTGTAACAAGTACGTTTATTCCTAAAGATTTAAGCTCTTCTGCAGTAGCATCAACACTATCAGATTGCAAAATATCATTTAAAACGATATTAGCCCCCATTTGTCCAAGCTTTTTAGCAACAGCTTTTCCTAAACCTCTACCGGAACCTGTTACAATTGCAGTTTTCCCCTCTAACTGCTTAATATTCATTAGTCTCTCTCCCTTCATCTTTTATTTGCAAGTAAATATTCTATCTAAATTACATGATTTCACTTAATGTTTTATTTAAAGAAGCAATATCTTCAACATTTAAAACTTTAACTTTTCTATTTATTTTTTTTACAAATCCACAAAGTGTCTTTCCAGGACCTATTTCAATAAATGTATCTATACCTTTTTCTAACATATTTTTAATAGAGTCTTCAAACAAAACTGGACTGCTTACCTGGCTTATTAACAAATCTTTTACTTTTGATTTATCTAAAATATATTCTGAAGTTACATTGGTTACCACAGGAATTTTAATATCATTTAAATTAATTTTATCAAGTTCTTCTTTTAATCTGTCTCCTGCCGGTTTTAACATGCTACAGTGAAAAGGTGCACTCACTGGAAGTACCATTGCCCTTCTTGCTCCTTTTTCTTTTGCAACCTCTATTGCCCTGTCTAAAGCCGCTACCTCTCCTGCTACGACAATCTGACCTGGACAGTTGAAATTTGCAGGTTCAACCACTCCCTCTTTAGATGCCTCTTCACAAATACTCAAAACTTTTTCTCTGTCAAGACCTAAAATAGCTGCCATTGTACCTTTTCCCAAAGGCACAGCTTCCTGCATATATCTTCCTCTTTTCTTTAATAAAGGCACAGCATCTTTAAAGTCAATTGTTCCTGCCTCCACATGTGAGGTATACTCACCTAGGCTCAAACCTGCAACAACTTCAGGAACTATTCCCTTTTCCTTTAAAGGCTGCATACATGCAATACTTGTAATTAAAATAGCAGGCTGTGTATTTTCAGTAATTTTAAGAGTCTCATCGTCACTTTCAAAAATCATCTTTTTTGTATCAAAACCAAGTGCTTCAGACGCCTCTTTATATATCATATCGGATGATTTATATTCCTTTGCTATCTCTTTTCCCATGCCTACATATTGAGCACCTTGGCCAGAAAATAAAAATGCAATCTTGCTCATAGTAGCCCCCCTTTTTCTATAACTCTATTAATTTTCTAATATTTTTACTTACTCCACTTAATTGCTGCTGAAGCCCAAGTAAGTCCACCACCAAAGGCAACTAAAACTAAATTATCTCCTTTAGAAAATATATTATTTTTATAGGCTTCTTCCAGTCCAACTGGTATTGATGCAGAAGAAATATTACCATACTTGTGAAGGTTGGAAAAAATTTTATCTTTAGAAACTTTCAACCTCTTCGCTGCTCCATCTAATATTCTGATATTTGCCTGATGAGGAACGATAAGTTTTACATCATCTAAAGATAAATTAGAATCTTCTAATACCTTTTTTGTTCCCCTCTCCATAACCTTAACTGCAAATTTAAAAACTTCTCCTCCATCCATCCATAAAACTCTTTTGTTTTCTCTTTTTCTAACCTCTAAATCTTCATCACTTGCATAACAAGAAGGTGCAGTAATGTATCTTCCTAAATCACCATTAGCACCAATATGGGTAGACATAATACCATACCCATCTTCTACACGTCCTAACACTGCCGCTCCAGCACCATCTCCAAAAAGAACGCATGTATTTCTGTCTTCCCAATCGACAATTTTAGAAAGACCTTCACATCCTACTACAAGAATGTGCTTATAATAACCACTTTGAATAAATTGATTTGAAACTGTCAGCCCATAAATAAAGCCTGAACATGCCGAATTTAAATCAAAAGCAGCCGCATTTGTTGCCTTAAGGCTACCTTGAACAATACATGCCATAGAAGGTGTGTAATAATCCGGGGTTTCAGTTACCACAATTATCAAATCTAAATCTTCAGCAGAAATGCCTGCATCATCTAAAGCTTTTTTAGATGCATCAACTGCAAGTTCATGTGCTGGTTCATCCTCAGCAAGTACTCTTCTTTCTGAAATACCAGTTCTTTTTACTATCCATTCATTTGTTGTATCTACCATTTTTTCTAAATCAAAATTAGTTAAAACCTTTTGCGGCAAACTGCTTCCTACCCCCTGTATTCCACAGCTATACATCTTATTCAATGTTTTCAACCTCCATATTAGAAAATTCTTCTTTAATGCTTTTGAGTACATTTTCACTTGCAAATCTGCTTGCCTTTATCACAACATTTTTTACTGTTTTTGCACTGGAATTTCCATGGCTCTTTAGCACCAATCCATTAACCCCTAGTATTGGAGCTCCTCCATGTTCTTCAGCATCTAAGCCTTTTTTAAATTTCTTAATTCCACTTTTTATCATTAGACCTGATAATTTAGTCATAAAACCTTTATTAAAAATATTTTTTAATGCTCCCATAAAAAATGATGCTGCTCCTTCTAAAAATTTAAGAAGAACATTTCCTGTAAATCCGTCACAAACAATTACATCAACCTTACCTATCATAACATCGTTGCCTTCAATATTTCCAACAAAATTCACATTTGAATTTGAAAGTAAATTATGAGCTTGTTTTAAAACTTCATTGCCTTTCCCCTCTTCTGAACCAATATTTACAAGGCCAACACGAGGTTCTTTTAATCCAAGCATTGCTTTTGAATATATAGAACCCATAACACCAAATTGTTGGTAATTTATCGGTTTGCATGTAGTATTAAGACCTGCATCAATAATAAGACCTTTTCCCTTTTTAGTAGGTATCATTGCAGCAAGAGACGGTCTGTCAACACCTTTTGTTCTGCCTAAAATCAAAAGTGCCCCTGCCATCAATGCACCACTGTTACCACAGGAAACAAATATATCGCCTTTTTTCTCCTTAAGCATTTTAAATCCAACTACCATTGAAGAATCCTTTTTAGTTTTAATTGCTCTAGTAGGAACATCTTCTACAGTTATAACTTCAGATGTCTCACGAATTTTAATTCGATTACCATTAAAATTCCTTTTATCTAATATCTCTGTAATTTTATTTTTGTCTCCTAGTAGTAATATTTCAAATCCATCAACTTCATTAACAGCATCTATACATCCATTAACAACAGAATCCGGTGCACTGTCTCCACCCATTGCATCTACCAATATTATCAAAACTTTCACTCCCGGAAAAATAATCATTTCTTACTAAACACTATTCTATTTAAAGCTTATATCAAAAGCCCCGCTGTATTTTATTATTAAATTTTTAACTATATTCTTGTTTAACATAGTTAAAAATTTTTTTCAAGGGATACAAGTATAAATTTCCCTCTAAAAACTTCAATCTGTTTATGCAAAATTTTCACCCAAACTATGTTTTTGTTGTCTTTTACCTGTTTTACTTCTGCTTTTGCTAAAAGTTTGTTTCCTGAATAAACTGGCGTTTTATACTTTATATTTGCCACACCTACTAAAGCTACATCAGCATCAATCACTGCAATTGCTAGGGATTCTGCAAGGGAATAAATATAATGTCCTCTAATTATTTTAGTTTTTTCAAATGCCATACTGTCATTTGTCTCAAGTATTGATATACCACCAACACTTAAAGAAATATCTAAAAGTTCCCCAACTATTTCTTTACCTTTAAGTGATTTTACCTTGCTGTGATTTTTTTCCGCCACATTTTTAATTCTTTCTCTTAGCTCAGGAATACCCAATTCAAGTCTGTCAAGTCTTATGGTGGGAATGCTCACTTTAAAAATGTCTGACAACTCTTCATCTGTTAAAAAGGGATCCTGTGACAGCTTCTCTAATAAAACAGACTGTCGTTCCTTCTTCACAGATGACGGTCTGCTCATAAAACCACCTCTTTTAACTGTACTTAAAACATTTAATATCATATGTTTTATATAATCGCACCATATTTTAATGCATCCTTTACATGTTTATAAAAACACCATTTTCTGTACAGGATTTTTATTTTATTTAATATAATTATCACCTGATACTAATTGTTAATAATAAAAGTATATTATATTTTTTTTGTTTGTGCAAGAATTTCCTCAAATTTTTATTTAAAATCATTTATTAAAGTCAATTACACTTGAATTTTTCATTATATAATCATACGCTGAATATATAGTTGCACCGACGGCAATAAGCATTAAATATCTATCTAAAGGGAAATCAAACCACAAACTAATAGGATAATTTTTTAACAGTGTGGCAATTATTGCTACAATTTGAGTTATTGTTTTTATTTTTCCCCACTTGCTTGCTGCGATAACTATCCCATCACTTGCTGCAACCAGTCTCAATCCAGTGATAATAAATTCTCTTCCTATTATAACCGCTGCAGCCCATGAAGTGAGATCATTTCTTTCAACAAGTGCAATTAAAGCAGCTGTAATAAGAAGCTTATCTGCAATAGGATCTAAAAACTTTCCAAATCTGGTTATCTGTTTTCTCTTTCTTGCTATGTATCCATCTAATCCATCAGTACTTGCCGCAATAAAGAAAAGAAAAGCAGCAAAATAATTTCCGTAATTTAAAATATACTCGTTTACAGATTTTAGCTGAGGACGCATAAAACTAAGCATATTTGCTTCAAACATCCAGTCAGGTATTGGTATTATTAACAACATAAAAATCGGTACCATAAGTATTCTTGATAAAGTTAACTTATTGGGAAGATTCATTTACAACCTCTCCTATTAAATCATATTGATCAACATTTAATATTTTTACATTTTTAAACTTTCCAATTTCAAGGGGTTCCATACTTGTAAAATATATAGAACCGTCAACATCTGGAGCTTCTTTATATGTTCTACCATAATAAAATATTCCATCATCCGAAACTCCTTCTACCAAAGTTTTATAAACTTTGTTTATTCTTTGTTTATTCTTTTTTAACACAATTTCTTTTTGCAACTGCATTATATCATTTTTTCTTGATTCTTTTACATTCCTTTTAATTTGAGGCTTTAGATTATAAGCCAAGGTTCCTTCTTCTTTAGAATATGTAAACACTCCTAATCTGTCAAATTCATTGTTCTTAACAAAGTCATACAAAATTTTAAAATCCCTGTCATCTTCCCCTGGAAATCCAACAATTAATGACGTTCTGATAACAATATAGGGTATTTTTTCTTTTATTTTTTCAAGAACATGTTTAACATTTTCAGAAGTTCCCCTTCTTCCCATTTTCCCCAGTATGTTATCACTGGCGTGTTGTATGGGAATATCTATATATTTTACTAGTTTTGAATTAGATGAAAGCTCCTCTATTAACGCATCATCAATTTCTTCTGGATAACAGTAAAGAAGCCTTATCCATTCTATTTCATCAATTTGACTTAACTCTCTTATCAAATTGACAAGCTCTTTTTTGTTATATATGTCTTTCCCATAGCTGGTAACATCTTGAGCTATAAGAACAATTTCCTTTACACCTTTTTGTGAAAGGTATAAAGCCTCATTTTTAATATCCTCAATTTTTCTGCTCTTATAAGCACCTCTTAAAGCAGGAATAACACAATATGTACAGCAATTGTCACAACCTTCAGCTATTTTTAAATAGGCATATCCATTTTTTGTAGATAACACTCTTTTTTCATTTAAATATTTAATGTTATCACCTTTATTTAAGTCTGTATAATGTTTTCCCTTTCCCTCATAAGCACTTTGTATTACTTGGGCAATATTTCCATATTCACCTGTTCCAACAACAGCATCTACTTCCGGCATTTGTTTGATTATTTCATCCTTATACCTTTGAGCTAAACAACCTGTAACAATTAAAAATTCACAATTGTTATTTTTAAATTCAGACATTTCTAATATTGTATTAATTGACTCTTCTTTTGCAGAATCAATAAATCCACAGGTATTAACAATTATAATATTTGCTTTTTCTTCATCATTAGTTACTTCAAATTTTTCTTTTTCTAATAATCCTAACATTATTTCACTGTCAACTAAATTTTTTGCACATCCCAGTGAAACAAGACCTATTTTCTTTTTCAAAACTTGCACCTCAAAACAATATTAATATATTACTTAACTCTATTTTAAGGCTTTATACTCTTTTTACAATTGTATAAAAGAGTTATACTTAAACCTTAAAATACAAAATGAGTCTATTATATTATTAACTCTTACAGGGTAAAAGTCAATTACTTTTTATCAAATCTTCGGGAATAAGTTTTTCCGCCCTGTTAATTAATTCTTCTATTTCCGATTTTAGTCTAGATATTTCCCCTTCTAAACCCTCAGGTTCTATTCCAAGCTCATCTAGTTCTTTTAATATTTCCTGCTTTTGTTTGTTTAAATCCTCCAGCCTAGCTTCTGCCCTAATTCTAAGATTCTTAGCTTTATCCAAATTTTCCTTTATTGTATTTATCTTTTTTTCATATTCGGACATTATTTATTCTCCTCCTTGTAATGAGCAATAATATTATTTATCATATCCTGCCCAATTAAACTATCGCATAAGGGACACTTTCCCCTGTTTTTTAAAACCTTTATATATTCATTCAAATGTTTTTCCACTTTATTTTTCTCTTCATCAATGTAATTTGATCCATCTTTTATTCTTTTGGAGTTTTTTGTATATATTTCATTTAAATCAATTAGCTTTTTTTCTAATTTCATCTTTTCATCAATCTTTTTTATTATACTTTTAGTTTCATTAACATTATCACATGCTTTTACCTGCTTTTCAACATTTAATATATCTTTTTTACATAAATTATATTTATTCTGATATAATTTAAGCTTATCTATATTTAAGTTGTTTTCAAAAACCTTATTAATTATCTTTTCAACATCATAAATGTCTTTTGTCTCTTTTAAAGTTATCTCTCCATTAAATGTATCTTTTTGTATATTATTTAAAATTGTTTGATGCTTTTTAATTTTCTCATATCTTAAAGCCTTTTGTTTTATAGTTTCACCTAGCTCAATACCTATGTTTACATTACCAGTTTTCTCTAAAATTTCTCTTCCATCATCTATTTCTTTTTGTATATTACTTAAAATTATTTGATGCTTTTTAATTTTCTCATATCTTAAAGTTTTTTGATTTGTAGTATTAACAAGTTCAATTCCTCTGTTTACATTATCAGTTTTATTTAAAATTTCCTCTTTATCAACTACCTCTTTTTGTATATTGCTTAAAGCTGTTTGATACCTTTTAGCTTTCTCATATCTTAAAGTTTTTTGATTTGTAGTATTAACAAGTTCAATTCCTCTGTTTACATTGTCAGTTTTATTTAAAATTATATCTATATTTTCTATACCCTTTTTAACTTCTAAAAACCTTTTTTGTACACTTACTAAACTGTTTAGTTTTAAAAGGTTTAATTCAATAGTTTTTAAAACCATTTCTCCTTCATTTATTTTGTCAAGCTTTGAAAGCATTTCATTAGCTTTTAAACATCTATTTTCTATATCTTCTAATTTTAGTCGCTTATGTTCTAACTTTTCAATTCTATCTATTGAAATTTCAAGCTCTGTTATAATATTTTTCGATTGGTCTAATTTTTCTTTTAATGTATCTAAGTCTTTAAACTCTAAAAGTTTTTCATCTATATTTTCTAATTCATTATCAAGTCTTTCCTTTGTCTGATTTTCTCTTCTTAAATCTATAGCACTGTCTTTAATAGATTTATCTAATATGTGAAGTCCAGTCATCCTCCCGATAGCCTTTGCACGTAATGCACCGGATTCTGAAAGGAGAAAAGGACCTTCTAGTTGTCCCCCTATATTAATACATGATTTTTTATCTGCATCTAAAATAACTTTTGGAATTCCATGGGCTTTAACCACTTCATGAGGAACTTCATTTCCAAAGCCCTCAAAAACAGTGGCATTTCCTTCACTATCTTTTAAGATATATCTATTTTTACCCGAACTTCTCTCTCTTGTTATTGTGTAACCGTTACTTATCTCTAATGTTACTTTTGCACACTTAGTACCCTGCCTTATATACTCAGTTCCTCTAGGTTCATTATAAAGTACCCATTTAATAGCCCTTACTATAGCTGACTTTCCATGATCTGATGCTCCAATAATTACATTTAGACCATCTTTTAAGGTGATTTGAGTATTTTCATGGGATTGAAAATTTTCAATTTCAATTTTTTCAATTTTAATCATTTTGTTCCTCTCCCTTAGAAAAACTTTCACGGGCAATCCCGATTCTTCTCAACGCCTCTTCTTTGACTTCACGACTAAGCTCCTGATTTGAAGTTATCTCATCAATAATCTTGAAAAGGTCTATTTTTTTATACTCACCTTTAGAGGAAATCCCCTGATAAAATTCATGCAATTTTAAATTTCTATCTTTTGACATCTCAAGCTGTTCCCTGTCTAACACTTCTTCCCCCGGAAGTGCTGTTTTTAGTTGAATTTCTTCTACATGAATTTTTTCTTTTACTTCTACAAACACAACGCTGGGCTTTCTTTTTATCTCAGCTAAACTGTTAGAAATTCTCACAATACTTCCTGTGTTTATAAAAAATTTATCATTTCTTTTTTTTATACCAAAACCACTGTGATAGTGACCTGCAAGAGTTATATCTGCTTCTGTATCTTTTATATCATCAAGAAGTGTATAGGCAATTCCTTTAAAAAAGGGCTTTGAAAGAAGCATACCATGAATGATATTAATGGTATAATCTACATCATCAGGCTTTTTTACAATGTAGTATTTTTTATAGTATTCTTCACTGTCAATGTCATAATTATATGGTCTGCCTGTAATCTTAGTGGATATTCCGCCTTTTTTTAAAACCATCTCATCATCATACCCTAAAAGAGTAACTATTCCTGTACCTTCTAGAAGTCCTAACATGGTTCTTCCGATGGTTTTAGGGTTATGTCCATAGATATCATGATTGCCTGCAATGGTATAAATAGGTTTATTAAAACCTTTTATAATAATAGCAAATTCTCTTACTATAGAAGGAGAAATATCCGGTCTGTCAAACCAATCTCCTCCATGCAATATATAGTCTACATCCAAATCTTTGGAAATGTTTATGATTTCCTCAAATTTAGACTTTAATGTTTCATAAAAGTTATCTTTTCTATTTTTAGGGGTAGTTCCTCTAATATGAGAATCTGTAAAAAAAAGAAACTTCATCTATGTCTCCTCTTTCAGTTAATTTTTTACTTCAGGAATAGTTAATAAATAACATCCCAATCTAATAGCTCAGCCCTCATTAAATCATCGGGATTTTGTCCTTGAGGATAGGGCGTTATTTCTAAGATATTCCTCAATAATTATATCATACTATTTTAAGTTATTATATTTTTTTATATATTCACTCCACCACTCTTGATTTTGTATAGTACTGTGTTCTTTTCCAAGATGAGAAGCATCACCTTCTAAAAGCACTTTAAACTTGTCCTCATCATGTTCAACAATTGTAATAGAAGTATTGTCATACCACTTAACCTTTATCATTTTAGTAAGATCACACTGAAAAAAGTAACACATCAATGCTCTTATTGCTGTACCATGAGTAACTATACATATATTTTTATCTTTATTATTTTTAATAATGTATTCAACTTGATCAATTAGTCTTTTTTGAAATTCCACCATATTCTCACCATTTGGCATTTTGTGACTATGAGGACTATTTTCCCATGTATCATATTCTTTCGGCCACAACCCAGGTAAGTCCTCCCATTTCTTGCCTTCCCATTCTCCTCCGTTTATTTCTTTTAATTTATCAGTTCTTATAATTGGAAGGTTTTTTAATTTTGCTATATATTCTGCTGTACTAATAGTCCTTTTCATACTGCTTGAATAAATTACATCTATTTTTTTGTCTATAAGACTCTGTGCTGCAAGTTTTGCTTGTACATGTCCTTTTTTTGTAATATCAGCATCTGTCCAACCATGAAATATTCTGTTAAGATTACCTTCAGCTTCTGCATGACGAACAAAAATTAGTGTTGTTTTCATAATATATTCCTTTCTAGAAACTTGTATTATTATAATATAGTCTATAGTTATTATGCTTCTTTTTCAAGCATTATTTCATAGTGGGTTACTCACAATTTAGAGCCTGTAAATACTCCTAAAGAGGATTTACAGGCTCTACAACTTGCTCTATAATGTTTGTTTTGTATTAAAACTCATAATAAATTTTTTACCTATAATATATTTTTTCGGATTTAACCAGTTATTTTCATATTTATTTTGTGCTACTATTAAATTTGCATTTTAAAAACTAATTTTAATCTATTTAAAAAATATGTACCAATAACTTTATATAATAATTTAAGTTCACGATTAAGCTGTTTCCCAAACCACATCAGATTACGTCAATAATTTACATTGTTATACTGATTCAAGTTTTTAATTTAAATTTTTATACCGAACTTCTTTTATTACCTTTTATAACTTTTATTTCTACTTCCTGCTTTTCTAATTTACTGTCTATTGTTTCTAATATTTCACTATGTTTTTTAAGTTGTTGTGTATTTTGTTTCCACCCATCAAATAAAGCTTCTAACTTTTGTCCATGATTGTTTTCAATTCTAGTGACTACATTCTCAAGCCTTTGTTGTCCTGCTTTCAGTCCTCCAAAGTCATCTTTTAATCCACCAACTTCATCTTCAAGCCTTTGTTGTCCTGCTTTCAGTCCTCCAAAGTCATCTTTCAGTCCACCAACTTCATCTTCAAGCCTTTGTTGTCCTGCTTTCAGTCCTCCAACTTCATCTTTTAATCCTCCAACTTCATCTTTTAATCCACTAACTTCTGTAGCTATTAATTCTAGTAATTCCCTATCAGTCATTTTTACTCCCTCCTTTTAACTATAAAATTTTATGTGTTTAATTATATAATGTACTAGGTATAAATACAATATTTATATTAATTTTGTCCCAATAATTTAAGTTCAAATATTTTACTTTCTACTTAGTAATGCCTTAAAAATAATTTCGTATTCTCAAGGTTTCTTTTTTAGTTGTAACTACTTTATCCATATCCAATAACTTATAAAGGTTTTTGTTTTTTTACTATTATTACAAACAAATCATTAAAAGTAAAGGATATTGACACTTATTGTTATATATGTATATAATATAGCTGAGTAAAATAATATATAATGTGAAAGGTTGGGCATAATGAAGATTAAAATTTTGCTTTTTTTAAGTTTAATTAGTTTTTGCTTTTTGTACAGCTGTAATTCTAACGAAACCGAAGACAAAAAAAAATGGGCTTACCCTCCTGCTGTAGTATGGGAAGATACTCATTATTACGTACAAGATATGAGCAAATGCATTAATAAAAATGATATTGAAAATAAGATTGGTGAAATAACTAAAGTAATTGATGGTAGCAAGTTTCCTGAAGAAAATGGGGAAGCAAATACTTTTGATGTAGGATGTGCAGTTTATAAAATAAAAGATATAGATACGACAGACTCTATAGCAGTTGAGTATAATGACAAATATTACCTCTGCGAAGCAAAAGAAGAGTAAACATTAAATAACTCCACCTTATGGAAGATGGAGTCGTAAAATTACATAAAAAGAAGCAGGAGTGTACTCCTGCTTCTTTTTACTTTTACTCAAATATCACTTCTACTATGTGTTCATTTCCGTCAGTAAAGACAGGAACAAGATTTCCATCTATCTTATCACCATCAACAGTTATAGTTGCATCACAATCTGCCAAGCGATAGAAACCCTCAGGCTTACTAACACTTACATTATATAAAGCCCTACCTGTATTCACCACATAATTCATTGATTCTTGGTCTTCTTTTAATATAGGATCTATAATTATACCATTTATATTGTACTCAACACCAATAGCTGATATCATTGTAAGGTTTAGCCATGTTGCTGTTCCACTTAAAAGAGGCCCTATATTTTCCCCTGTTTCACTGTTGTTATACTGAGTACAAATTCTTGGATTTCCACATATGGCAAATGGATTTTCCATTGATTTAAACGGCAATACAAGTTCTACCATCCAGTAACCAAGATTTGCAAGCCTAGCTGCTAACTCCTTATCTTTAACCTTTTTAGCTGCTTTAAACATTGCTGCAGTAGCCATCATAGTTGCATGTTTAAATACCGCACCATTTTCCCTGTCACCTGGATAATAGTTTCCAGCTGCAGTATCTTCTGCAACTTTCCCTAAATCTGTAGGAGTAACAAGCTTAATGCCATATGGAGTTTTTAAATGTTTATCTATTACATCCAGCATACTTCTAATCTGATCTTCACTTGCACAATCTGCAAGTACAGCCCAGCTAAAAGAATTTATAAAGTATGAGCCATCTAAATCAGGGTCAGCAGATAAATTATCGCCTTTTGAACCTAAATAACAGAATTCACCTTTTCCATATCTGTTAAATAACGCTCTTGCAAAAAATACATCCTTCCATGCATGCTCTTGGATATTATCATATAAGCTTTTAGCCAACTGCTTTAGCTCTTTATTGTAATCTGAATCTTTCTTTTCTTCTGAAAGTTCAATCATTTCGTCTATTGCGACCTTTAAAAGAAATGCATTCATAACGCTTTCAGTATAATCACTTTCAAAAGAATCTCCCATTTCTCCATCATTGTTCTTAAGCTGCTCTTTATATTGTTTTTCCTTTTCAATTCCATTTATAAAGTCACTGTCAAGCCTTAAACAATCGTTCCAATCTGCAAAATCAAGAAGTGGCATTTTGTGTTTTCCAACAGAAATCTCTGCTGAGTATTTGATTATTGCTTTAATTGTTTCATATACAGGTCTAGTTGAAATAGTAGGATTACCTGCCACTATTACTTCCTCATTTAAGAATTCTAGGTCCCCTGTAAGATTGATATATCGGTAAGCAGCCTGTATAAACCATAGTGCATCGTCAGACCATCTTCCTGGTTCCTTACCTTCCCAGTAAAAATTATGATACGCAAATCCAAGTTCAAATACCTTTGAACACCATTCTTTTAAAAGCTGTTTAACAAAGTCAGGCTCTCCCATACTCACAAAGTAATACATTGTAGCAAAAATATCCTGAATTTCTCTAAAACCTATTTCTCTGTAACCTTTCTGGGTCTGACCAAAAGACCTTGAAACAAATGTCTGATACAAAATCTGAAACGGAAGGTTTCTATTAAAATAAGTATTTAGCTGTTCATCCTCTGAGTTTAACTGGACAAAATTCCTGTATTGATCATAAAACTCTATATTTTCATTTAATGCTTTCAAAACCTCTTCTTTATCTATAAACTTAGTAATAAGATTTGAAACTTCCTCTATTAAAGTATTATCCTTATCAAAATCAGGATTTGCCTTACTTGAAACAAGTCCGGTAAAATTATCAACCACTCTAACATCATCTGGTTCAACTGCAATATCTCCAGCTAATGCAAAAAAACCAGGGCCTTTTTTATACAAACTGTTGCCAAGCTTACTAATATTTTCAGGATTTTCTAAAGTTCCATTACCAACAAAGTCATTATAATTTGAACAAAATTCCTTCGGAAATTCTACATTTTTACCATCTCTAATCATCAGTGTACTAAATCTCAAATCTTCATGACATGATTCAGGATAATAGTCAGGTGATATAGCAGCTATGCCTCCATCATCCTGCCTTAATACAGAAGCCTGCATTATAACATTTGTATACACAACATCTTCAAATATTGCGTGAGGCTTTCCAGTGCCAAACATTCCTGTATATACAATTTTTAAGTCTCTTTTCTTTCCTGATACATTTTTTATTTCAATTCGCTGTGTTTCTGTTGCCAATGGCAATCCATTAAACTGAGGAAGTATAAAAATAGTTCTTTTAATTTCAAGACCACATTTTGTTTTGTACTGTATAACACTATGGTTTTGTGAATGAGTACAAACTGCAGATTCTATATTTTCATCATTTACATCTGCTGAATAAAATATTTTTTTGAAATTTTCTACAAGATAAAACTGACGATTTGCAGGAAAACCATTTTCCTCGGCTCTCATATCCCATCTTGTTGCTAAAACTTGGGTATCTGCATGGGACCTAAAGGCTCCTCTCCCAACTCTGTCAACAACGCTCTTAGGAGTTGTCTGAAGGGCATAGTCATAACCCATTCTGTTACCCATTAAAAGATTAACGTAAAAATGGGGGCCTGGTGATGGAGTACGCAAATCAACTGTGTGTTCTCCTCTTTCATTTAAAACTCCTGCCCATTGATTAGAGTTTTTCAGTATTCTTTTAATTCCCTGTTCAATTGCAGTAGGTACCAACACTTCCTTTTTTGAACCATCTTTGTATATCTTTACCTCATCTTCTTGTAAAAACAATAATATTGAAGATGAATCACCACACTGTTGTAATATATAAGCTGATACCTGTTCATCTTTAAGAAGTTGCAAAACAGCTGGAGCTTTAAAAGGCAAATTTGCAACTCCAATAACTGTTTTATAATTGGTATTAACAAAAATTGAATCAACAATTATTTTTTTATCTAACAAATTTTTAAAACATTCTCTTAGTACCTTTTCAGGGGATAGTTTAAAATCTCTGGCTACAATTTTCTGTAACATAACAGACCTCCATTTTTTTCATTTTAATAATATCTAATACCTTAATCGCCTTTTGTTTTTATTTAAGGAATACCTTAGAAATAACGCCCTATTCTCAAGAAGAAAATCCCGATGATTTAACAGGTTTTTGACTATGAGAATCAGATGTTATTTCTTAGCCATTATTTAAAGGTATTTTTCTATTAACAAGGCTAAAAATCCTTTTTATTAATAGTTATTATATATGTAGGCAGTATTTAATTCAAGGGTTTATACTGTTTTTCTCAATCAATATAATTTAACTTTTCCAATTACATCATAAACACTTTTAAAATCATGAATTTTCATATAGTTTTTGATACCATTTACAACATCAACACAGGCGGCAGGATTTACAAAATTCGCCGTTCCCACCATTATCGCACTGGCTCCAGCTAACATAAATTCAATGGCATCATCTCCATTCGAAATACCTCCCATACCTATTACAGGTACATTTACAGACTGTGCTACTTCATAAACCATCCTAACTGCAATTGGCTTTACTGCAGGTCCTGACATACCACCCATATTATTGGCAAGAACAGGCCTTTTTTTGTGTATATCAATTGCCATGCCTAAAATGGTATTGATAAGTGATATGGCATCTGCTCCTTCCTCTTCTGCAGCTTTAGCTACTTCTTTTATATCGGTTACATTGGGCGTAAGCTTTACTATAAGAGGCTTTTTGCAATACTTTCTTACTTTTTTTGTGATTTCACTAATTCCTTCAGAAGTAGTTCCAAAAGCTGCACATCCTTTTTTTACATTTGGACAGGAAACGTTGAGTTCAATGCCGTCAATATCCTCATCCGATAATATTTCTGCCATTTCGCAATAGTCTTCTATTGTATTTCCTGCAATGTTGACAATAATTTTAGTTTTGTGCTTTCTCAAAAAAGGGATTTCATCTCTTATAAACCCTTTAACACCTGGGTTTTGAAGCCCTACACTATTTAAAATTCCTGCTGGAGTCTCTGCAATTCTTGGCGGTTTGTTTCCCTGCCTAGACTCTAAAGTTAATCCCTTTACTGATATACCTCCTATCATATCAAGGTCAGTATAATCTTTAAACTCTCTTCCAAATCCAAACGTACCAGATGCCGCAATAACAGGATTTTCAAACTTCATTCCTTTTATATCAACACTTAAATCAGTCATCGAAAATCACCTCATTACTCCAAAATACAGGCCCGTCCTTGCATACATGACTATATTTCCACCCATCGTCACTTTTTGTTTTACAAGCACACACAAGACACGCCCCTATTCCACAACCCATTCTCTGCTCTAAAGAAACCTGACATTTAATTTCATTTTCCTTTGCTATATCCACAACCTTCTTTATCATAGGCGTCGGTCCACAGGTATAAATTATATCAAACTTACTACTTTTAAGCTGCTCTTCTAAGGGAACAGTTATAAGTCCCTTAGAACCTTCGCTTCCATCATCAGTGGAAATAAAAAGTTTATCAGAGTTTTTTTCAAATTCATCTTTTAATACAACAAAGTCTTTATTTCTAAAACCTAAAAAAGCTGACTTTTTTGCAGCTTTTATCTCACTTAAAAGATACAAAAGTGGAAAAACTCCTATACCTCCACCAACAACAGCTACATTTTTGACTTCTTTCAATATTGTAAAAGGATTCCCTAAAGGCCCAATTAAATCTACTTTATCGCCAAGTGTTTTCTTTGACAAATATTCTGTACCAATCCCCTTTACTTGAAATACAATGTCAATGCATTTTTTTTCTTTGTCCACATTGCATATACTGATAGGTCTTCTTAAAAGAGCATTTATTCCATCACAGCACTTAATATTAACAAACTGTCCAGGATATGCCCTTTCCACTATATATTCTGAATTAATAGTCATTTTATAAATAGACCTTGATAATTTTTCTACACTTTCAACCTTTTCACTTAAAATCCTAGACATATTATCCTCCAAAAACACTCAAATTAATCACTTCAAAATCCTTTTCATCTTTTTTAATTTTAACACAATCAACAACAGCCCTTGCCGTATCAAGTGAAGTAAGACATGGTATGGACATTTCCACTGCCTTTCTTCTTATCTTAAAACCATCTCGATCGGGTTTTCTTCCCTTTGTTGGAGTATTAATTATAAGACTGATTTTTCCCGATTGAATTAAATGAAGTATATTTGGTTCACCTTCTCCAATTTTTCTAACTGCATTAGTTGCAATTCCTTGGTTGTTTAACATATTAGCAGTTTTTCCTGTTGCATAAAGGTCAAATCCAAGTTTTTCAAATTCTTCTGCAATCGGTATTAATTCGGTCTTATCAGTATCCCTAACGGTCATAAGAATTCCTCCACCTTTTTTAGGAATTTTTATACCTGATGAAATAATAGCTTTGTATAAAGCTTCAGGTAATGTTTTTGCAATACCTAAAACCTCACCAGTTGATTTCATTTCAGGTCCTAAACTGATATCCACATCGTGAAGTTTTTCAAAAGAAAACACTGGTGCCTTTACTGCAACATATTCTGATTCTTTATAAAGCCCTGTTCCAAACTCAAAATCCGAAAGTTTTTTACCCATCATAATGCGTGTAGCAATATTCACCATTGGAATGCCTGTCACTTTGCTTATATATGGAACTGTACGACTAGAACGTGGATTTACCTCTATAACATAAACTTCATTATCATAATAGACATATTGAATGTTAATCAAGCCTATAACATTGAGTGCTTTTGCAAGCCTTTTGGTATAGTCAACCACTTTTTTCTTTATACTTTCATCAATAGTCTGTGTTGGGTAAACAGATATACTGTCACCAGAATGCACTCCTGCTCTTTCTAGATGCTCCATTATGCCTGGAATCAAAATGCTTTCACCATCACAAATTGCATCAACTTCTATTTCCTTACCCATCATATATTTGTCTATTAATATAGGATGCTCCTGTTTTACTCTGTTTATTATTTCCATAAATTCTTCAATGTCTTTTTCATTAAATGCAATCTCCATTCCCTGACCGCCAAGCACATAAGATGGTCTTACTAAAACAGGATATTTAAGTTCTTGTGCAACTTTTAATGCCTCATCTAGTGTAAACACAGTCTTACCTTGAGGTCTTGGGATTTTGACCTCTTCTAGTATTGCATCAAACTTTTCTCTGTCCTCTGCTGCGTCAATATACTCTGGCTCTGTTCCAAATATTTTGACACCCATTTCATCAAGTGATTTTGTAAGCTTAATGGCTGTTTGACCTCCAAATTGAACTATTGCTCCATCTACTTTTTCAGTTTCTACAATGTTTTTAACATCTTCATCTGTTAACGGCTCAAAATAGAGTCTGTCTGCAGTATCAAAATCTGTACTTACAGTTTCAGGATTATTATTTGCAATTATAGTTTCATAGCCCTCTTCTTTTAGTCCCCATATTGAATGTACCGAACAGTAGTCAAATTCTATTCCCTGACCTATTCTTATTGGTCCAGAACCAATTACTAGTATTTTTTTGTTTTTGGATGGCTTTGTTTCACAGTGTTGATCGTAAGTTGAATAATAATAAGGGGTCATTGCTTCAAACTCTGCTGCACAGGTATCTACTGTTTTATACACTGCACAAACACCGAATTCTTTTCTTTTTTGCAAAACATCTTTTTCGTCGCACCCAATATACTTTCCAATTATATTATCGGTAAAGCCCATTTTCTTTGCCTTTTTCATCACTTCTATAGTAAGACCCTCTAATTTAATGGTTTTGAGGTTTTCTTCCATATCTACAATTTCCTTTATTTTGCTCAAGAAGAATAAATCAATTTTTGTAATTTGATGAATATCTTCTACCGAAACATTTCGCCTCATTGCCTCTGCTATCACAAAAAGCCTTTCATCATCAACATCTTTAACCTTTTTTCTTATTTCATCATCGGTAAATTTTTTATAAATATCCTGCTCTAATGTAAAAATTCCAAGCTCTAAAGATCTTAATGCTTTCATCAAAGCTCCTTGAAGAGACGTACTGATAGACATTACTTCACCAGTGGCTTTCATTTGAGTTCCAAGAGTTCTTCTAGCTTTTACAAATTTATCAAAAGGCCATTTTGGTATTTTAACTACCACATAGTCAAGAGTTGGTTCAAAACATGCTAGTGTTTTTTTAGTTACAGCATTCTCAATTTCATCCAATCCATACCCTATAGCTATTTTTGATGCCACCTTTGCAATTGGGTATCCGGTAGCTTTTGACGCAAGGGCTGATGACCTGCTCACCCTTGGATTAACTTCTATTACTGCATATTCAAAACTTGTAGGATGAAGAGCAAGCTGAACATTACAACCTCCTTCAATCCCTAAAGTAGAAATAATTTTTAATGAAGCAGTTCTAAGCATCTGGTACTCTTTATCAGAAAGTGTCTGTGAAGGTGCTACAACTATACTATCTCCAGTGTGAACACCTACAGGATCTATATTTTCCATATTACAAACTGTAATTACATTCCCCTTGCTGTCACGCATAACCTCATACTCAATTTCCTTCCAACCTGAAATACATTTTTCAATTAACACCTGATGAACTCTGCTAAGTCTGAGTCCTGTACTCCCTATTTCTTTTAACTGCTCTTCATTGTATACAATACCTCCACCAGCACCTCCCATTGTATAGGCTGGTCTTATAACAACAGGATATCCAATTTCCTCTGCAAAAAGCATTGCATCTTCGATTGTCCCAACCACTTTGCTTGCTATACAAGGCTCTCCAATACTCTCCATAGTATCTTTAAATGCCTGTCTGTCTTCTGCCATTTTAATTGCATCAGTTGCAGTTCCTAAAAGTTTAACATTATTTTCTTTTAGAAAATTTATCTCTTCAAGCTCCATGGCAAGATTTAATCCTGTCTGTCCTCCTAACGTCGGAAGTATACTGTCTGGCTTTTCTATTTTTATTATATTTTTGACTGAGTCTAAAGTAAGAGGTTCTATATAAACCTTATCTGCAATATTAATATCTGTCATTATTGTTGCTGGATTACTGTTTACCAAAACAACTTCAATATTTTCTTCTTTTAAAGCTCTACAAGCCTGTGTTCCTGCATAATCAAACTCTGCAGCCTGTCCTATAACTATAGGACCTGAACCAATAACCAAAACCTTTTTAACATCATTTCTTTTAGGCATTTAACATCCCCCCTCTTTAGGCTTTCTTAAAAATTTTATATCGTATCATGCTGATTCACTTTTATCTTTACACTTTTTTATCATTTCCAAAAATTCATCAAAAAGATATGCAGTGTCTGTAGGTCCTGGAGAAGCCTCAGGATGAAACTGCACTGTAAACACTGGAATGTCCTTGTACCTTATTCCTTCAATTGTATTATCATTCATATTTATATGACTCACTTCCATTTTACTTTTATCCAATGATTCTTCTATAATAGTGTACCCATGATTTTGGGATGTAATATAAGTTAAATCTTTTTGTATATCTTTAACAGGATGGTTGCAACCTCTATGTCCAAATTTAAGCTTTTGTGTATCTGCATTGTTTGCAAGGGCAATAACCTGATGACCAAGGCATATTCCAAAAAACGGAAGGTCATTTATTAATTGCTTTACAGTGTTTATTGTATCGACACAGTGCTTTGGATTTCCCGGACCATTTGAAAGCATTACAGCATCAGGCTTTATATCTAAAATCTCTTTTGCTTCTGCATAAGCCGGAAAAACATATATATCAAAACCTCTTTTTGAAAGTGACCTTATAATATTTTGCTTAATTCCTAAATCTATTAAAGCAATTTTATATCCATCCCCTTTATAGTGCTTAACTTCCCTTGTTGTAACTAAATCTACGGGGTTTTTAATTTTATATGCCTCTACCTCTTCTTTCTTATCCTCAAATTTAAATTTAACATCTGTGCTAATTATTCCTCTCATAGTTCCCTTATCTCTTAGATGTCTCGTTAACGCTCGGGTATCAACACCTTGAATACCAATTATATTATTTCTTTTAAAATATTCATTCAATGTCTCAACAGATCTCCAGTTACTAGGCCTATCACACAATTCTCTGACAACAAAACCTTTAACCTGAGGTTTTGCTGATTCCAAATCGTCTATATTAACCCCATAATTCCCGATAAGAGGATAAGTCATCGTTACAACCTGTCCATGATATGATGGGTCTGTCAGAACCTCCTGATACCCTGTCATACCTGTATTAAACACTATTTCTCCAACAACTTCTCCTTTTACACCAAAGCTTTCACCATCAAACACCGTACCATCTTCAAGTACTAAAACAGCTTTCATAATAATCCCACCTTATTTAAAACAGTTTATTTTAACACACTGTTAATATCTTCTTTCATTCTCAATGCTTCTGCTCTTGAAGCTTCATAAAACTTCTCCTCTGTATATTTTTCTCTCCATCTTTCTGACTTATAGGCACAAATAATACTTCTCGATGCATTTACTATAGCCCCCAAGCCATCTGGATTAAAGGAATGAACCACATCTCTTGCAGTTCCTCCCTGAGCACCATAACCTGGAACTAAAATATATGCACTTTTTAATTTGCTTCTAAGTACCTTTGCCTGATTGGGATATGTCGCTCCAACAACTGCACCAACACTACTATATCCATAATTCCCTTTAACTTCTTTTCCCCATTCTTCAACGTATTCTGCAACAATTTCATACATACTCTTTCCCCTTTGAGTAAGAATATCTTGAAACTGCCCAGAAGAGGAATTTGAAGTTTTTACAAGAACAAAAATCCCTTTGTTATACTTATCACAGTCAGCAATAAAAGGTTTTATTCCATCCACACCAAGATATGGGTTTACCGTAAGTGCATCTACATCAAATATAGATTCCTTTTCGTCATTATCAATTGAACTTTTTCCCAAAAATGCCGTAGAATAACTTTTAGCTGTTGAACCTATGTCATTTCTTTTTCCATCTGCTAGTATTAAAAGACCTTTTTCTTTTGCATACTTGCATGTATCAGAAAAAGCCTTCACACCTTCAACTCCATACATCTCATAATAGGCCATCTGAGGCTTAACCGCTGGAACAATGTCATATACAGCATCAATAATATACTTGTTAAACTTTAAAATTGCATTTGCTGCTCCCTTTATACTTTTTCCATGTTTTTTAAATGATTCTTTTTTTATAAAAGTAGGTACATAGTCAATTTTAGGGTCTAATCCAACTACAGATGGGTTGTTTTTTTCTTTGATTTTTTCAATTAATACATCAACAAACATTTCATAACTCTCCTTTTTACTAAATATTTCTTTATAATAAAATCTTTTCTTTAACCAATATTTTCCCGTTTACAATGGTATGATAAATACTTCCCTTTAGTTTGAAACCATTAAATGGTGAATTTTTTCCTTTGGATTTGAAATTTTGAACATCAACCAAAAACTCTTCATCTATATCTATTATAGTTATATCTGCATAACTCCCAACTTCTAAAGTACCTTTTCCAAGTCCTAATAACTTAGAAGGATTTATACACATCTTTTCAACTAATTGTTTTAGTGTTAGGTGTCCTGGTTTTACAAGATAAGTTATTGCCAGTGGAATAGCTGTTTCAAAACCTGATATTCCATTAGCAGCAACATTAAATTCAACATTTTTTTCATCTATGTGGTGAGGTGCATGGTCTGTAGCAATAATATCAATAGTTCCATCCTTTAAGCCTTCAATGATACCATTAACATCTTTTTTTGTCCTCAAAGGAGGATTTGCCTTTGCAAAAGTATTAAAATCACTACACGCCTCATCAGTAAGCACAAAATAGTGAGGACAAGTTTCGCAGGTTACTTTTACTCCTCTTTTCTTTGCATGCCTTATAAGATCTACCGAAAGCTCTGTACTTACATGTGCAATATGAACTGGTACTTTGGTGTATTCTGACAATATAATATCCCTTGCAACCATAATTTCTTCCGAAGGTGCAGGTATTCCTTTAAGCCCTAGTATTGTAGACTGATATCCTTCATTCATAACACCTTCTTCTGCTAAACTAAGTTCTTCACAGTGAGATATTATTGTTATATCAAACATTGATGAATATTCCATAGCCTTTTTCATTAGTGAGGCGTTCTCTAAAGGTCTTCCATCATCTGATAAGGCAACTGCCCCAGCAAATTTTAACTCTCCTATTTCTGAGAGTTCTTTTCCCTCTAACCCTTTAGATATTGATCCTATCGGGTATACATTTACCATATCTTCCTGCTTTGCTTTATTTATAATGTACTTTACTATTGATTGATTATCAATAACAGGATTTGTATTTGGCATACAGGCAACAGATGTAAATCCTCCTGCTGCTGCACTTCTTGTTCCACTTTCTATATCTTCTTTATACTCATATCCTGGATCTCTTAAATGACAATGGGCATCAACAAATCCTGGAAAAACATACTTTCCTTCTGCATACACTATATCCCCACTAGAAAACTCTAGATTTTCACCTATTTCAGATATTTTTCCATCTTCAATCAAGATATCTGCTTTTTTATCTAAATTCATTCTAACATCCACAATATGACCATCTTTAATCAGTATTTTCATTAATATCCCTCCTTGTCAAAAGATACAAAAGTGCCATCCTCACAGCTACACCATTTGTAACCTGTTCATCTATAAATGATTTATCATTATCAACAACTGAAGTTGTAAGCTCTACGCCTCTGTTTACAGGGCCTGGATGTAATACAATTGCATCTTTTTTTGCAAGCTTCATTCTCTTTTCATCAAGCCCAAAAAACCTTGCATATTCTCTTATTCCAGGAAGCAAGCCACTTTTTTGTCTTTCATTTTGCATTCTAAGTCCCATAACCACATCAGCATCAATAAGTGCTTCCTGAACTGTATTGAAAACTTTTACACCTGTTTTTTCTAACTCAGGAGGCATTAGCGTTGTAGGTCCTGCAACACTAACTTTAGCACCCATCTTTGACATTCCCCAAATATTACTCCTAGCTACTCTGCTGTGATATATGTCACCTATTATCGCAACTTTCAAATCTTTTAAAGATTCCTTTTTTTCTATAATGGTAAACATATCCAAAAGAGCCTGAGTAGGATGCTCATTTATTCCATCTCCTGCATTTATAACAGAAGCATCTACATTTTTAGCTAAAAGATGAGGAGCCCCTGACATAGGATGTCTTAGTATAATTACATCTGCTCCCATCATATTAATGGTCTTAGCTGTATCAATAAGTGATTCTCCCTTTGCTACACTACTTCCTGATGCTGATACATTAGCAGCACTAGAACTCATGTATTTAGCAGCAAGCTCAAAGGACAGTCTTGTCCTTGTACTGTTTTCGTAAAACAGCGTTATAATGGATTTCCCCTGCAAATGTGGGGTCTTTTTATTCTTTGAACCAAGAATAAGTTTCATTGTTTTTGCATTACTCAAAATATGTTCAATTTCACCTGCTGTTAAATCTTTTAATCCTAAAAGATTTTTTGATTTTAAAACCATTTTCCCACCTCACTTAAAATAAAACTTTATTATATGATTTCCTTTTCAAGCAAAAAGAACTCAAAAAAATAGTAAGGGTAATCCCCTTACTATTTTTAATATCTATACCATTTAAAATAACTTTTTTCCAAATTTCATTTTTAAAAATAGAATAATTTAAATGTGGAAGGCAGGTAACATTACTTGCCTTTAAGTAAATACCCCCAACTGGAATATTATATCTAACGCTACTTAGACACATTTTATACTTGTCCTTTATTTTTTTAAAACAAACTAACTTTACCATTTAAATCCCTACTTTTATTTAAATAAAACATTATTAAAACTCTTTTTTATTTCTAAGGCATTATTTTTTTAATGGCTAAGAAATAACTCCTATTCTCATCGCATTCTTTAATGGCTAACTCCCTTTTCCATATCACTTATTGTTACAGAATTCACTCTGTCCACTTCATACAAGTTAACATTCACAACCTCAAACTTAGATGTTGGAACATTTTTCCCTACGTAGTCAGCACGTATCGGAAGTTCTCTGTGTCCTCTATCAATCAATTCTGCAAGTTGAATCATCTTTGGTCTTCCAATATCCATTAAGGCATCAATTGCAGCTCTGACAGTTCTACCTGTGTATATAACATCATCTACAAGAACAATTTTTTTACCATCAATTTGAAAATCAATTTCTGTTCCATTTATTACTGGATGTTCCGCTAAAAGACTTAAATCATCCCTATATAAAGTTATATCTAAAATTCCTATCGGAATGTCCTTTCCCTCTACTCCTTTAATTTTTTCAGCAATCATTCTTGCAAGGGGTACACCACGACGTTGAATTCCAATCAAAGCTAAATCATTTACACCCTTATTCTTCTCAATAATCTCGTGTGCTATTCTTGTTACTGCTCTGATTATACCACTTTCATCCATTATTATAGCTTTTTCTGCCATTTTTTTACACCCCTTAATATTTGTAATAGGTTTTGTAAACGCCCCACTTTATCTTGTTTAAGTATATTTCAAAAAAGCTTCTTACCAGACGGCAAGAAGCTAAAGCACAAAGTATAATACACACTATGTTTGACTCGTTACTCTAACCTTTCCAGCCTCTCTGGACTCAATTAAAGGTTTTTAACCTAAGCCTTACACCAAGTGAAAGACTTAACAAAATCGGGACTAGGTACCCTAATATTTATTCAACTTTATATCATCATATCATAAAAATAATATCCTTGTCTATACAATTTGGTTATACAGTTTAAAAAATTTATTCACTTCAGATTATCTTTTGAAATTAATCCCAAGTATTCCTCCAATACTGCCTGTTAAAGTGCCTATAACAAACATTGTTACAACATGCTTGTTTATACTGAAATCTCCAAATGTAGTACTGCTTAACAAAAACAACACCAACATATATACAAAACCAACAATGCCTCCATTTAACCATCCTTTGCTTCTAATGTATTTTGTGGAAATCCATCCTGCTATCACCACACTAAGCAATGTAGTAATAATTACAAAAGATGATATGTACTTTTGTGGAAAATCAGTAAAAGTCAAAATATATGCAAATATTGCAAAAACAGGCAGTGTGATAAGATATGACACAAGTATTGCTTTTGCTATGCTCAATGTATTTGCATGTTCATCCATAATATTTTTTGCCGACTGACCAGTTTTATTATTCATATTAACCTCCATAAATAAATCTTTTTTAGTACATTAATAATTTATTGCTTTGTACTTAAAATTAGAACACGAATAAATCAAGCATTCTCAAATTCAACCCTTTTTTTCACATGAATACCTATATATTAATAAAATATTATGATACCAAACAGTCTAAAATAAAGATGTGCTTTTTTAAAACAACCATTAGTTTTTGTGCATTGTAAGTTAAACTTAGGAGGTTCAATTATGGGTTTTTTAGATTTTCTTTTTAATAAAACCAAAAAAGCTGACATCAAAGATAACAATCTATTAGGACCTACAGATATTGCACCAGCTGACGTTAATAGAATTGACCACGAGTTCTCTGAAGACTTAGCTACAGAGAACTCAGAGGCTCCAAAATATGAAGAAAATAATTCTTATTCACAAAGTGGAGTTTATATGCAAAATGCACAAAAAACTTTTAAATTACTTTATGACGGTATTTTATCTAAAAATGGATCAGATGAAATCCATGCAATTGTAGGCTATGGAAATAACCTTAACTGGGAAGATGTTGAGGAACATCCAATGTCTAAAACAAAAGATAACAAGTTTGAATTAATGTTTACCGTTAAAAGACCTGGAAACATCAACATTGCATTTAAAGACAATGCAGAACATTGGGATAACAATTCAGGTCACAACTATAATTTTGAAAACTATGTTTGCTAAAAAAAGCACATTAATAAAAGTTGCACTGTTTTCTTTTTGAAGGCAGTGCAACTTGTTTCAAAATACCCATTCCATTTTTTAAACACTAATAATATATACACCCTCACTTAAATACTCTATATGCTCTTTGATTTCTTTATGCTATAATAATATCTACATTTTAAATTTGAGGTGTTAGTTTATGCGAACTAGAAAAAAACCATGGGCAAGACCTGCCCTTGAAGCATGTGATTTTTTTGTTGAAAATCCACAAAACTATATAGGAAAATGGCATAGTATTTTCCCAAACCAAAGTGAAATTTGGTTAGAATTAGGCTGTGGCAAAGGAGGCTTTATATCAAAAATTGCTTCTTCCCACCCTGATATAAATTTTATTGGTATAGATATAAAAGACGAAATGCTGATTTTGGCAAAAGAGAAAATTGAAAAAGAATATTCTATTTCTAACTTAGATACTAAGAACATAAAAATTATGGCTTTTGAAATAATGATTATTCATAAAATAATGAATGAATGCGATTCTGTCAATAAAATATTTATTAATTTTTGCAATCCATGGTATAAAAACACTCACAGAGCCAGACGCCTTACTCATCCTAATCAGCTGAGACAGTACAAAACCTTTTTATCTCTCGGAGGTGAAATTTGGTTTAAAACAGATAATTTGCAGCTATTTAAAGACTCTATAAAGTATTTTGAACAATCAGGCTTTAGCATAAATTATCTTACATACGACCTTCATTCCAGTGACTTTGATGAAAATATAGAAACAGAACATGAGAAAATGTACTCTAAAGAGGGGCACAAAATAATGTTTCTAATAGCCAAACATATAGACAGTTCTGGCGCCTTTCACATTCAATAAAAACTTACTAGTGCAAGACACAGTTATTATGTGAGCATATTTTAATGCTCAAAACAATCATAAAAGCTGGATTAAGTATGCTTATGAATTTACGAAACTTGCACTAGTTGGTTGGATGTTATTTAAGTGGATAAAATAAGAATCTTGATTTAATATTTAATACCAGAAACATTTAAAATTTCATTTTTTAAACTTTCCATTTCTTCTTTTTTGTTTTTACTTCTAAGAGAAGGGATATTTATTTTGATGCTTTTTTTAAGATTTAAAGGAGGCCCCTTAAAGATATGTATGCTATCTGCTAAGTATAAGGCTTCATCAATATCATGTGTAATAAAAAAAACTGTCTTATTGTTTTCTTTTAAATAATTTATAATATAGTTCATAAGTTTCTTTTTTAAATCTAAATGCAATCCCTTAAAAGGCTCATCCATTACAAGAATATCTCCATCAAATGCAAAAGCTCTAGCAATACAAACTCTTTGCTTCATTCCTCCGCTTAACTGGTCAGGATAATGAGTTTTAAACTCTGATAAATCAACAAGGGAAATGTACTTATCTGAAAGCTTTTTTGCCCTCTCCTTTTTATAATAACTTTCCAACACAAACAAAATATTTTCTTCTACCGTTGCCCATGGCAAAAGACGCTCTTCTTGAAATACATAGGAAAATTTCTTTTGTTCTAGTCCTTCAATTGTTCCATAATCAGCTGATATAATGCCTGTCATTACATTGATTAATGTGCTTTTACCACATCCTGAAGGCCCAAATATACAATGAATTTTATTTGAATTGAATTTTAAACTTAAATTATCGATAACTTTTAAATTTCCAAAACTCTTTTTTAATTCATTAATAATTACTTCCAATTATTTTTCCTCCATTTAAATAGTTTTCACCGACGATCTTTTAATAGCAACTTTCCTTATTATTTTTGCAAATATAATTTCAAATATAAAGCTTAACAATATAACTACAAGTGTCCATGCAAAGAGTTCTGAAGAATCTAAATATACCTTGGCACTATATAAATTGCTTCCTATAGCGTTTTTAGGGTGGCTTAACACTTCTGCTGCTACACTAACTTTCCACCCCAGCCCAAGACATGTAATACATGCAGCTGAAAAATATGGCAAAATAGATGGAATATATACTTTTTTTAATGTAATGCTTTTTTTTACTTTGTACACTTCAGCCATTTCTAGAAGATTCTTATCCACATCTTTAATTGCTGCAACAAGGTTTGTCCATATTACTGGGTAACACATGAGAAAACAAATAAATATTGGAACATTCCCGGAAGAAAACCAAATTAAAGCTATAATTATAAATGATAAAACCGGCGTTGATTTAATCGCAGTCATTAAAGGCTGTATAAGATTATATACAAAGTTGCTCAAACTTGAAATAACAGCAGTTAATGCACCAATTAGTATTGAAAGAAAAATCCCCAAAACTACCCTGTATATAGAATTAGCAACAGAAATCCAAAAAGTCTTTAAAAATATCAATTCACTCAAACGAATAAAAACACTTAAAGGAGACGGAACATAAATGTCCCGTCCAATAATTAAATGGATAATCTGCCATATGCCTATCCAAAAAACAAATATAAATATCTTTTTTATAAGGCTGTTTTTATCTTTCATAATAGAATTCTTCATCTGCTATTTTGCCCCCAACAGACCTAGGCTCAAAACTATATAATACTTCATAAATCTCCTGTAATGACTCTTTTGCCTCACTAGCATCTCTATACACTATATTAGAGTAAGGTATTGCATTTTTG
The DNA here is from genome assembly GCF_030848475.1 of Herbivorax alkaliphila. Classification (GTDB taxonomy): domain Bacteria; phylum Bacillota; class Clostridia; order Acetivibrionales; family Acetivibrionaceae; genus Herbivorax. The sequence goes on along the minus strand of NZ_JAVDDS010000004.1, from coordinate 28,686 downwards.
GCAATTTGTGCATTTGGTAATATCTCATACTTTTCAATTAATTCTGCAGTCTCATCCACATTCTGATTTGCAAATTCTATAGATTGTTTGTACTCATCCAAAAAATTGTCCAACAATTCTTTGTTGTTTTCTGCAAACTCTCTTTGCACAATAATAACACCCATTATAAGCTCTCTTCCATCAGATACTTTTTCCCATTCCTCAGTAATATCCAATGCAATTTTTGCATTTTCATTTCTCATCATAGCTGTAGTTACATGTGGCTGTGGCAAAAGGGCAATATCAATATCCTCTTCTGCTACAGCTGCCGCAAGGTCAGCATGTTCAAGGTTAAAATCAACTGTAACATCATCATTTATTTGAAGGTTGTTTTTGCTCAAAAGGTACTGGAATAGGAAATCCGGCATAGAACCCCTACCGCTTACATTTACAGTTTTTCCTTTCAAATCTTCAATAGCATTGATGCTGTTCCCATTTTCTAAAACATATAATACTCCTAATGTATTTACGGCAGCTAATTGTATCTGTCCTTCTGTACGATTATGTAAAGTCATGGCCAGATTGGTTGGAACTGCTGCAATATCAACTTCTCCACTAATAATCTTTCCATTTAAATTATCCGGACTTCCTGTAAGTGTGAAATCATAATCTAAATCAGTTTTTCCCTCTTCACTATCCTCAATTAACTTAACCATTCCCATCCCAGTAGGTCCATTTAGTGCAGCCACTGCAACAGGTTCTTTTTGCTCTGTTTCATTACTACATCCAGCCATACTTAATATAATAACTGATGAAATAATAGCTATCATTGTTTTTTTAAATACTTTTTTCATGGTATACTCCCTCTCCTTTCTAAACCGTATTATATTATATCCCACAAAATTAATGATTTCAATCAATTATTAATTTCCATGTTGCTCCACGAATGTACAAATACTTTTCTAGAAACTATAGAACTAAATATTGTAACAAAGACAAAAATAATAATTACAATTGGAAGATTCAAAAACTTTTGTATAAAACTAACACTTACAGGAAAGTCTTCTATTAAAAATAAAATTATAGGACCAACTGATAAAATTGAATATGTTATAGGCAGAACCATAGCTATTATATTTCCTATAATCTTATTTTTATCATAAAATTTATCCAAAACAAATATGTCTATAGCATAAGTTAGAGCTACAGAGCCACATAGCAAAAGTGCTAGTGCAATACCTGCTAAAATTATTGACAAAATACCTACCCCATTTAAAATAGAATATACCATTATTCCTGTAAAACTTATAATATATACAGGCACTAAAATCATTGTACATTGAATATTAAATACATCTGAAGCCTTTAAAGGCATTACTTTTAAAAGCCAGTATCTGTTTTTGACAAGATTTTTATCTGTGGCAAGTTCAATAGGAATAAAAGGTATTGAAACAGCTATAACATTAATAAAGCTTGCTATAGCCATTAAAAGATAAATATTAAATAAAGGATTGCTAAAAATATCTCTTGCAATTAATACAATAAGCATTATTAAGTATCCACCTAAAAACATGGCACACCCTGGTAATAATTCTTTATTCCTAAATGCCATCTTCCATTCACCCTTAATCCAATTCCACAAATAATTTTTTTTAGTATCATATGATTTTTCCCATTTATTTTTATAAATCTTAGCTTCAGTATGTTGGCTCTTACTCCATCCTGTATAAAAAAATCTTTGAGCAAAAATAAAAATTAATACAGTAATAAGACCTGTTACCAATATTAATAAACTCAAAGATAACATTAGCTCACCTATAGAACCTAGCACAGCAAAAAGAAATATCCTTATACCTGCTGTAAATGAAAATAAATCCATCACAAAGGGTCTTTGGAAAAACTCCAAAACACTTTCCATGTGTAGGTCTATTATAGATTCAATTCTTCCTAAGAGTATAAAAAAACCCATATTGACAACAAAAGAAAAAACAACAATTATTGAAGAGTATATCTTTGATGAAAGCAATCTTACACCTAACATACCAATAATAACTCCAGCTGCACTAGGTACAATTGATATTAATATATAAAAAGGTATTATAAGAAAATAAAAATACCACGGTGCAGATAAACTTTGCCCCATTGCAAACAAAACAGGAAAGACCAAAAAAAGTTTTCCCCAAGTATTTTTTACAATATATTCAATAAACTTCGACATAAAGACATAGTTTATAGGAACTGGTATGGTTATAAGATAATTTAAATCCGGTGACCTATAGAAGTTACGAATTAAATTGTTTGCACTGTCAAAAAAACATAATAGATATATCCACCCAACTCCAATGGCAAAAAAAGTAGTTGCAACAGCTATTCTTACATTTTCATCACCAACAAATATATCTTTGATAAATAATCTATTAACCATATTTATCAAAAACACTTGAGATATTACAATAAGTATTCCAATAAATATAGTTCTGGCAATGGTTTTTTTATCACGCCAGAGTATATTTTTTAAAATTAAAAACCTTAATTTTAAAAACCATAAAATATAATTCATCAACCTTCACTCCCATCAGATTCCATTTGGTTACTTTTTGTAAGCTCTACAAAAATATCTTCAAGTGTAGATCCAGGAAGTGCGGCTTTTTCTTTTAACTGATTCAGTGTGCCTACAGCAATTAATTCTCCCTGATAAATAACGCCTATTCTATCACATATCCTCTCAGCAATTTCCATTATATGAGTTGTAAATAATATGGCAGAGCCCTCATTTGCATACTTTCTAAATAAATCCTTTGCAACTTTAGCACTTACAGCATCAAGAGCTGTAGTGGGCTCATCCAACAAAAGAACTTTAGGTCTATGTAAAATTGCAGCACCTACTGTAATTTTTCTTCTCATTCCCTGTGAATAAGTACCAATAAGTTTATCTGCATCATCTATAATTTGCAATTCTTCAAGTAAGTCATCTATTCTTTTTAATTCATCTTTAGAAACTTTTTTTGAATATATGCCTGATACCATCATCAAAAATTCTCTTCCTGTCAGTTTACTATAAAGATATGGATTTTCAGGAACATATCCAAGATTTCTTTTTGCATCAATAGGATGACTTGCTATATCATGTCCACATATTTTTACATTTCCAGATGTAGGTTTTAAAAGGCCTGAGCAGATTTTAATTGTTGTTGATTTTCCTGCTCCATTATGTCCTAAAAAACCAAATATTTCACCTGGCTTGACTGTAAAACTAATTCCTTTAACAGCCTGCTTTTTCCCGTAATTTTTTACTAAATCAATCACCTCAAGCATTTAATCCCTCTTTTCATATGTCTTGTAACATCTTTAATCTATTGACAAGACTTTATTTTTATTTATGATAAAACTTACTTTTAAACTGATTTAACCACTACTTTAGGTGCATGTTATTTTAAAAGAATTCTAGCATTTTTAACAATAATTTTCAAGCAAAAGTATAGAAAAATATCAATCTCTTTTACCTAAAAAAAAGGAACTTTATATAAGTCCCTTTTTTTATGCCTTTTGTACTTCTTCGATGTCACTTATTGCCCATTTCTTTATCTTTACTTGGGTTTTCTCAACACCTGTTTCTAAAACAACTTCATCATCTTTAATATTGATTATCTTGCCGACTATCCCACCTGATGTTGTAACATTTTCACCAACTTTTACTGCCTCAATCATTTCTCTGTGTTGCTGTTGCCTTTTCTTTTGTGGTCTAATAAGAATAAAGTACATAATAACTACAAAAAATAAAGGAAACGCAAATGCACCAAATAATTCACCTAAACCTTCCATAATACTAATCCTCCTAATTCTATATATTATTTTAGTGCTTTTTTATAAAAGCACGTAAAAGCTTATTTGTAACCAAATTTTCCAAAAAACTCATCCCTAAAATCTCCAAGCCTATCTTCCTTAATAGCCTCCCTTACATTTTTCATTAATTTCAATAAAAATCTCAGATTATGCCAAGTGGTAAGTCTAATGCCTAAAACTTCTCCTACTTTTATAAGATGCCTTATGTATGACCTAGAAAAATTCCTGCAAGCATAGCAATCACATTCCGCATCCATAGGAGAATTATCTCTTGCATTTGAAGCATCTCTTACAATCACTCTTCCCCTGCTGGTCAATATGGTACCATTTCTCCCCATTCTAGTTGGAAGAACACAATCAAACATATCTATCCCTCTAATTGCACCTTCTATCAAATAATCAGGACTTCCAACTCCCATAAGATACCTAGGCTTTTTCTCTGGAAGAAGTGGCACTGTACACTCAAGCATTTCATACATTTCTTCTCCAGGCTCTCCAACACTCAATCCACCAATTGCATAACCAGGAAAATCAAGTTCTAAAAGTTCATTTGCACTTTGTTGTCTTAGCTCTTTATACATACCTCCCTGTACAATACCGAACAACGCTTGTTTTTCAGGATTTTCATGAGCTTTAATACATCTTTTTGCCCACCTAGTTGTTCTCTCTAACGATTTTTTTGCATACTCAAATTCTGCAGGATATGGAATGCACTCATCAAAAGCCATTATAATATCTGCACCTAAATAGTTTTGAATTTTAGTTGCACTCTCTGGTGAAAGAAATTTTTTTGATCCATCAATATGGGATTTAAAAGTAACTCCCTCTTCTTTAATTTTTCTAAAATCCCCAAGACTAAAAACTTGAAATCCTCCACTGTCTGTTAGAATTGGCCTGTCCCAATTCATAAAGCCATGAAGACCTCCTGCTTCCTTTATAATTTCCTCCCCAGGTCTCATATGCAAATGATATGTATTACTGAGTATTATATGTGCTTCAATGTCTTTTAATTCATCAGGGGACATCCCCTTTACAGTTGCCTGAGTACCTACAGGCATAAATGCGGGAGTATCAAAATACCCATGAGGTGTATGAACCCTTCCAAGCCTTGCTCCCGTCTGCTTACACTTTTTTATAAATTCATATTTTATTGCGCTCATATCTCTCCTACTTTTCTATTTTATAAACATAGCATCTCCAAAACTAAAAAATCTGTAACGTTCTTTTACTGCTTCTTCATAAGCTCTTAATATTTTTTCTCTGCCTGCTAATGCACTTACAAGCATAATTAGCGTAGAGCCAGGTAAATGAAAATTTGTAATTAATGCATCTACAACTTTAAACTTATAGCCTGGATAGATATAAATATCTGTCCAGCCACTTTGAGAATTTACCATTCCACTTTCATCACCAACAGTCTCAAGAACTCTGCTACTTGTTGTTCCAACAGAAATCACTTTATTTCCATTTTTTTTAGCTCTGTTTATTTTGTCACAATCTTCTTCATTTATCCAATAAAACTCATTGTGCATCTTATGTTCTTTAATATTTTCTACTTTGACAGGTCTAAAGGTTCCTAAACCCACATGAAGAGTAACAAAAGCAATCTCAACGCCTTTGTCTTTTACTTCATCTAAAAGCTCTTTGGTAAAATGAAGTCCTGCAGTTGGAGCTGCAGCAGAACCTTTGTGTTTTGAGTAAACTGTCTGATAACGTTCAGAATCATCAAGTTTTTTGGTGATATATGGAGGTAATGGTACTATTCCTACCCTGTCAAGAATTTCTTCAAAAACACCATCATACTCAAATCTGACAAGTCTGTTGCCTTCTTCTAAAATCTCTAAAACTTCAGCTTTCAGTATTCCATCTCCAAAAACAAACCTAGCTTTAGGTTTTGCTTTTCTTCCTGGCTTTAAAATTACTTCCCAAACGTCACCATCAATTTTCTTTAAAAGAACAAATTCAATTTTGCCACCAGTATCTTCCTTCTCCCCAATCAATCTTGCCGGAATTACTCTTGTATTATTTAAAACAAGACAATCCCCTCTATTTAAATATTGAATTATGTCTTTAAAAACTTTATGTTCAATATTTCCCGTTTCTTTATCTAGTACAATCATCCGAGACAACTGTCTATCTCCTGATGGTTCCTGAGCAATAAGCTCCTGTGGTAAATCATAATAAAAATCATTAACTTTCATTTAAACACCATTTTTCTTTAGATTCTAACCATAGTATATGTAGAATAATACATTAAAAATTATTTATCCGCAAGGTTAAATTTAGAAATTTAAATACTTCTCTACTCAATTTCTGTGCCTGGAAAATAATGAGAAAGTATTTCTTCATATTTATATCCATTGTCAGCCATTCCCTTTGCACCTTCTTGACTCATTCCAACTGCATGTCCCCATCCTCTTCCTGTAAAAGTATAAATTGTAGGTACTGCAGGTATTGTAGTTTTTTTATTTCCTGCACTTACAACACTCACATCATTACCAATTGTTTTAAGTCCTGAGCTTGTCATTACTTTTTTTCCTGCCAATTGCGTTTTCTCATAATTGTCCTCATCTGTTTTAACCAGTACATCTGCATCTGTAGTAATGTCAAACCATTGGCTATCTAAACTTAAAAAATTTCTGGTATTACCATTTGTATATACCCTTTTATCTCTACTTCCATTAACAACTAATTCAATGGCTCTTCCAGCTTCAGACCTTTTTGTAATATTAATACCCCTTATATTACCAAGGTCAAATCCTCTCCCTATCATTATTTCATTTATTCTTTGAGCAGTATAAGATACTTCCCATTCATAACGCCATGAAGTTCCAGACTCATATTTATCTTCTACACTTACAAGATAAGGATAGCTGTTACCTCCCCATACATTTTTAACATCCTCTGTCCTTCCACCACTTGAACTAAAGTAAAATACTGCAGCTGTACTTCCATTGTAAGTTACTATTTGCCCTTTTGTATCATCAATAGCCTTATTGGTTTCTTCTGCTTCACCATCATATCCATTATAAACTTGGGAATTTACTGTTGTACACATACCAAACCCTAGTCTTTCATATTTGTACATACTATTTATAGAATATGTTCTTGCAGCCACTGCCTGAGCTTTTAAAGCTTCTGGATGAGAACTGGCTTGAATTTCATATGGCACAACACCATAAAGATACTCTTCTAAAGGCAAAATATTTACAAGAGTCATATCACTATCTGTAAGGCGTTTAACTTCAAAACTTCCTCTGAACCTTTTTTCATCATCCCTGTTGATTCTTAGCACCTTAGGTGTGTTTTTCGAATCAGGTCGAATATGAAATACACCTTCTGAGCTGTCAAACATAAGCAAAACCTCAGCATCATCTGATAAAGTTACAATTCTTGTTGAAGAAGGCTTTACTAATGAATAGTCATCTTCATCTAATTCCAGTTCCTCCATTGCATCCTTTGCCTCATTCTCGTCAGCATAAACCCCTCCCCATATTTGCCATTCATCTACATACGCGGGATAGGCATCTATACCTTTTTTATTTATTTCATAAAGCTCATCAATTAAAGAATCATAGTCATCATAGCCCTCACTAATTTTAATATGATAAGCTTCTGTTGACTCTTCAATCACGTCTTTTGATATTGTAACAGTGTCATCTAAAGTTTCTTGAACTAAAGGAGTAAATTTGTTATCTTCAAAAATTCCCAACTGAATTCCATACTCTGCATCAACCTCAAATTTTGAAAGAGCTGTATACTGACCAGTTTGTGAATCATTAAAGTAAAGTCCTATTCTAACCATTTCAGGTACACTTGCATATGTAACATTAACACTATTTACATTAAAAATAATACTAATAACTACAAGAAATAATATTTTTTTTAAGTTACTCTGAGAAAAATTAGTTAATTTCATAATAACCTCCTGCTTTATCTTTTGTAATTGCACACTTTATACTTGATTCGACAAAACATAACCTTTACCTTCCTTGTAACACAATTGTAAAATATACCATCCATGTAGGAGCGATTTTAATTAGCTGTATATATTTTCATTCACATAAATAACATGCGCCGGTTTTAATTTTATTAATTGAAAAACTAATAGCCTAGTGTTAAAATATAAAGAAAACTGTATAAAAGCGTGGGATTTATATGAGAAAAGGATTAATACATGTTTATACTGGAGACGGTAAAGGTAAGACAACCTCTGCTATTGGTCAGGGGATACGTGCTTTCGGCAGAGGAAATAAAGTATATATGATTCAGTTTTTAAAAAGCCAAGATACAGGTGAATTATTAACTTTAAAAAATTTAGAACCAAATTTTAAAGTGTATCGTTTTGAAAAAATCAAAGGTTTTATATACAATCTTACTCAGGAAGAAATAGAGGAATTGAAAAAACAGATAAACACTGCCTTTGATTTTGTAAAAAATACAATCTCTAATTGCAATTGTGATTTGTTGATTTTAGATGAAATTATTGGTGTATTAAGTAATAATCTTATTAATATAAACAGCATAATTAATCTTTTAAAAAACAAACCTGAAAAAATGGAAATTATTCTAACAGGAAGAAATGCACCAAAAGAAATACAAGATATAGCTGATTATATTTCTGAAATCAAAAGCATAAAGCATCCCTTAGAAAACGGAATACCTGCAAGAAAAGGTATAGAATATTAAACACCTTTATCCTTCTTGAATCTAAGAAAGATAAAGGTGTTTTTAATTTCTTACTCTAAAGAAAATTCCTTTTTAATTGAATTCGCTGCATCATCAACATTTCTCTCAAAAACTAAGCAAGATATATCCACTGTAGAAGTTGTAATTAGCTTTACTTCTATTTTGGCCTTAGCCAACGCTTTAAATACTCTTGCTGCAACGCCTGGAATATACTTCATTTCTTCACCAAATACAGATATTTTTGAGTTATATGCATCTACTTCTACAGAAAAATCTTCTACCTTATCCTTATAGTCATTCAATAAAGTAATAGCTTTCATCATATCATCTGTCGGCAAACTGAATGACATGCTTACTGTTCCTTTAAAAGGTGCTGGCTTACTAACCATATCAATATTAATACCCTCATCTGACATAGCTGTGAATATTTCCGAGATAAGCATTATATCATCTGGTAAATTCTCTAAAGTTATCATGGCAACACTATGAGAAACATCAATATTTGTTACAGGTTTTTTACTCATATTAATCCCTCCTCAAAATTTGAAGCTTCTACTTAGGAATAATCAAATTTTATTACTAATTTATTCCTTGCTTTGTATCAAGTCATCCATGCTATACATGCCAGCATCTTTTCCATGCATAAACGCTGCAGCATTTAAAGAACCTTCTGCAAATATGTCCTTTGACATTGCAACATGGTTAACCTCAATTATTTCATCATTTCCAGCAAAAATCACTGAATGATCGCCAACAATTGTTCCACCTCTTACTGCATGCATTCCTATTTCTTTCTTACTTCTTTTTTTCCTTCTTGAGTGTCTGTCATAAACATATTCCTGTTTTTCATCCAAAACAGAGTTTGCAGCATCTGCAATTGCTAAAGCAGTACCACTTGGTGCATCAATTTTTAAGTTATGATGCTTTTCAACAATCTCTACATCAAAATCTTTTTGAAGCACCTTTGCTGCTTTTTTTACTAAATCTATCAACAGATTAACGCCAATTGACATATTAGCAGCATAGAAAACAGGTGTATGTTTTGATATATCTTTAAGTGTATTTATCTGCGAATTAGAAAGTCCTGTAGTGGCAATAACTGATGGTATTTTTTTATCTACGGCAAAATTAATTAATTTTTCAAACGCTGCAGGATGGGAAAAATCAATCATAACATCTACGTCTACATCACATTTTTTTAAATCAGTAAATACTGGATATGTATTTTCAATTGATGTATTCATATCATAGCCCGCAACAATTTTTAAATTTTCCTTTTTCTCTGCCAATTTGGTAATAACCTGACCCATTGCACCATTGCAACCACTTAGTAATATATTTGTCATTTGGTTCGCACTTCCTTTAACTTTAGTATACTATTTGATAATTTAGCAAACGCCGTTTAGACGGCGTAAAAACTAAATCAACTCGTATTTTTTCAAAACATTCTTTAATTCTGCAACTTTTTCTTCTTCTAAGCCCACCAAAGGCAAACGACAGTTTCCTACATTCATTCCCATAAGGTTCATAGCCTCTTTTAAAGGTATAGGGCTTACATCCATGAAAAATGCATTAATTAAATCCATGTATTTAAGCTGTATTTTTCTAGCTCCTTCTGTATCACCTGAAAGATACTTATCAACCATATCATGTGTCTGTTTAGGAATAACATTTGCCATAACAGAGACAAGACCTTTACCTCCTAGAGATAACAACGGCAGAGCTAAGTTGTCATTACCCGAATAAACAGCAAAGTCATCGTCACAAAGATTAATGATATCTGCAACTTGTTCAATGTTACATTCTTTAATTGCAACAATATTATCAATTTGGGACAAATCTTTTACTGTCTCAGGCTCAATATTAAGATTTGTTCTCCCCGGCACATTATATAAAACAACAGGTATTTTAACACTGTCTGCAATAGCTTTAAAATGTTTATAAAGCCCTTTCTGGTTTGTCTTGTTATAGTATGGAGTTACTGTGAGTATTGCATCTGCACCAACCTTTTCTGCATACTTGCTAAGGTCAATCGCATGATTTGTATCATTGCTTCCCGTCCCTGCAATAACAGGTATTTTTTTGTTTACTCTGTCCACAGCAAATTTTATAACTGACTTATGTTCATCATCTGGCATTGTCGATGCTTCACCTGTTGTTCCACAAATAATTAATGAGTCAATACCTTCTTTAACCTGAAAATCAATAAGTTCTCCTAATTTTTCAAAATCAACACCATTTTCTTTAAATGGAGTAATAATTGCCACGCCTGCTCCTGTAAATATTGGTTTACTCATGAAAACACCCCTTCTTTAGATTTATTGTACTATTCATTCCACTTTTTAATTAATTCTTGAGCAATCTGAACGGTATTTGTTGCCGCACCTTTTCTGATATTATCTGCCACAACCCAAAAATTTATCCCGCTTTCAACACTTTCATCACGTCGTATTCTTCCTACAAAAGTTTCATCTTTACCATTTGCATTTAGTGCTAATGGATAAATGTTTTTTGAAACATCGTCCTCAACAACGACTCCTGGAGCATTTTTTAATACTTCTTTTAACTCATCTAAATCAAACTCCTTTTCAAACTCAACATTAACTGATTCACTATGAGAGTTAAATACAGGTACTCTTACTGTTGTAGCTGTGACCTTTAAATCTTTTTTTCCTAAAATTTTCCTTGTTTCGTCAATCATTTTTTTCTCTTCCTTGGTGTATCCATCAGGAAGAAATACATCAATATGTGGTAAACAGTTACCTGCTATCTGATGTTGAAACTTTTCAGGTTCTTCACCTTTAAGTCCTCTTTCCAAATCTTTATACCCATCCAACCCAGCACCTGATACAGCTTGGTATGTTGAATATACTATTCTCTTAATTTTGTACTTATCATCTAATGCCTTTAAAGGCACAACAGCTTGTATTGTGGAACAATTAGGATTGGCAATAATACCTTCATGCCAAGAAATATCTTCTGGATTTACCTCAGGAACAACTAGAGGAACTTTAGAATCCATCCTCCAGCAACTACTATTGTCAATTACCACACAGCCTTTTTCTGCAGCAATAGGTGCATACTTTTTACTTGTACTTCCCCCTGCTGAAAATAAGGCTATATCAATTCCTCTGTCAAATGATTTTTCTGTCAACTCTTCAACAGTATACTCTTCTCCATTAAAAGTTATTTTTTTACCTGCTGAACGCTTTGAAGAAAAGAAATATATTTTTTCTATAGGCAACTTTCTTTCCTCTAATACTTTTAAAAATGTTCTTCCAACCATTCCAGTTGCACCTACAACTGCTAGGTTTACTTGTTTCATTAAAATTACCTCCTAAGTTTTTCAGTGAAAATAAATTAAAAAAGCTGGTATTTAACCAGCAGTTCAAAATTTTAAGATATTAGAAATTTTTATAACACCTTTTGCTTTGAACTGATAGCACTCCATCAACTTATATGATGACAGTTATACAGCTATTAACCACACAACCAGAACATACTCTTAAAGGGCAGTACATTCTTCGGCAGCCTTCCCTTTCAAACTCCATCATTAAAGCCCTAACTTTTCAAGAATTGTACTAATGAAAACTGCTCCTCTATCAACCTCACCATATCATTTATCATTATTTGCAAATATTTTAACATCTTTCTTCCAAAATGTCAAACAGTTTTTGCATTTTTGTTTTAAATTTATAAGTTATTTTATTTAAAACTATTGACACCTAAAATATATGCTAGTATAATTTATTATGCTTGAAAAAGTAAATTTCATCATGCGGTCGTGGTGGAACTGGCAGACACGTACGCTTGAGGGGCGTATGCGCGAGCATGTGGGTTCGAGTCCCACCGTCCGCACCAAAAAAAGCTACTAAAATATAATTATATTTTAGTAGCTTTTTTAAAAGGAAAAAACTGAATCTTCTCTCTTAGATTTTTTACTTTGTTGCAAAACTCATAAGTAAAAATAAAGAACCCCAGTAATTTTTACTGGGGCTCAAAATAAATCTAAAATATAAATCTATATTAAAAAGGCTAAGTCTAAATTAATCTTTTACATCTAAAAGAATTTTACCAACCTCTGGAGCAATTATACAGTAATTCATATGTTCTCCATCAATTTCTCCCGATAGTATTACATGATTCTCATTTCCATAGCTTGTTAACTTAATATTTGAACCGTTTTTAAATTCCACTTGAATATTATTACCTGCCAGCATCATAATATATGCTCCAGTATATGTTTTGCCTGAATTTAATACATCTATTATTTCCTTTGCTTCTTCATCGGTAAATGTCTTTATTTCTTCATTCATTAAGGAGAATAGCTTCATTTCTTTAACTAAATCAGCAGGTATAGCATTTCCCATTTCATTTAGTGACTTATCAACCTCATCATTTGGCTCTATACCACTCTCTGAATCTATTATTTCTCCATCTACTTTTACTATATCATTTTTATTGAATCTAATCAACACATTTGGGTATGTTATTGCCATAGTTACAAAACTATTTTCATCAGGTTCCATTACTTGGGCATAAACATGTGCTTCTGTAGGTGATGGTTCTGTTATTCTGTGTATTTTTACATTATAACCGCCTGTCATTTTTTCACCGGCAGATATAAGAGCATATTTCCAATCTCCATCCTTTAATGTATATATGCCTTCTTTTTTGTAGTTATTTTGATACCATTTTGACAAGACCTCATTTTCATTTATTTTTGTTCTATCTATAATTTCAAAATCTACTTCTGAAACTCTATCTTCTGGTATCTCCCCTTCAATTTCTGTGTTTACAATCATAGCTCTTTGCGCTGAATCCCAATCAACTTCTGCACCTAAAGTCTCACTTACAAAGCGTCCTGGAATAAAAGTTCTGTCATTTACAATTTTTGCAGCAACATCAAGTTCTACTTTTTCTTCTTTTCCTCCCTCTCTTATAACTGTTGCAATGTCACTTCCAATATACAATTTAATACTAATGTCATCCTTATCAACTGTAACATATCTTTCTTCTCCATTCCAACCCACATCAGCACCCAATTCTTCCATAATACCACGTAAAGGTATTAACGTTCGATCATTTTCAATAAAAGGTTCTACATCTAATTGAAGCCAATTACCATTAACCTGAATAGGAATACCTTCTGTTACAGGCCTTATTTCAACTTCTGAATCCTTTTTTTCATCATCAACAGGTAATAAAACTGGTTGATTTCTTGATTTGTCATCTACAGGTTCATCCTTAAGCACTGCCCATACAGCACCTGTTGTTACTATTGTACAACAAATACCTATAGCAGCTACCCTTTTTAACCTAAACATATAAATCACCCTCCATAAAAACTTATTTGTATAATTAGACGCCTACTATTTATAATTTGTTTCACTAAAAAAAATTAATTTTATGTAAAATCAGCTCTTTTTCTTTTAATTCTATTGTGAGTAATTAACCTCCCTAAATAATTAAACTAATTTATCATGTATCGCGTAAATCCCCTTTCTTCAGATATGGGGATTTAATCGTAAATCTTTTAAAATCTTCTTAAATAATACTCGTATTATTTAAAATTAAGGTATATAATGCAAGTATTGAATATAAATCTAATAATAATATAGTGTATTCACGTAAGTATCATGTGGCTTGGTGTCCTAAATAATGCAACATCATTTTAAAACTAATATTGATTCCTTCACAGCTCAAAAGATATTAATAAGAGTTTGGAAGTCAAATGTTAAACTTCTTGAGTTAGCTGATAGGGTTCAATATATAGAAAATAAAAAAGACGTCTGAATACACTCTATAAATACTGTCAAAATTATCATTTATATTATTTATGCTTGCATTATTTAAGTAACTTTCATTATGTTTACTAATCTTTTCAGAGTGTCTATTTAACATATACATATTCTTCATAATTATGCATAATATACTTAACAATATTTAGAATACATCGCCATATAATACCATTGTCAATGCATGTTACCTAAAAATTTTGAAATATACTAATTATAGTCTTGATTTTTTTATATTTTTAATGAGAACTATAGTTTTCTTCGAAATTTTCGTAAAAATATTGATTTTTTTATTGTTTGGTTATAATATTAATATATAATGACTTGTGGAGGAATAACACATGCTTTTAATGTTTAAAGTGAAAAACTATACTTCATTCAAAGAAGAAATATTTTTAGACATGAGATCTACAATTTATAAACAGCACCCTTCCCATGTTTTAAAAATTGATGAAAATTTTGGACTATTAAAAACAATAGCAATTTATGGTGCTAATGCTTCAGGAAAATCTAATTTAATTTCTGCTATGTTTCTTTTTGAACAGTATATTTTTCAACAATTTATTTCAAATACTAAAAATACAAATACTGATTTTGAAAATAAAAAAACAGAAGTTAAATTAGAGCCGTTTTTGTTAACTGACCATGTTAATGATGTTTCTGAGTTTGAGATTGTCTTTCATCGTAATGGTAACTTAATACAATATGGGTTTGAGTGTACTTCTAAAGAAGTTATAAATGAATGGTACTATATTAATGATAAAAAAGTATTTGAACGTAAAAAAACAGAAATATCTTTAGGCACAAAAGAATACCAAAAAATTTTAAAACAATACAGTAAGGTTCCAAAAGAAAGACTATATTTGTCAGTTTTGGATTATTTTTTAGAAAATAAAAACAAGGAAATAATTCTAAAGGATTTTATAGATTTTTTTAATAATGAATATAATGTATTCTTTGAAATCTGGTTTGAATCCAGTGTGAAAAAAGTAGTTGGAGCAGTAAGTTTAAGCAATAAATTAGTTAATGATAAAAACTTCAGGCTCAAGGTAGAGCAGTATCTAAAAAAAATAGACATAGGAATAAAAGGTCTTGATATTAAGCTAAAAACAGTTATTGACGAGAATGATGGTAAAGAAAAAAGAAAAAAAGTGGTAAAAACCATCCATGATATATATGACGAAAATGGAAATATTGTTGGAGAAAAACACTTTGATTTATTTCAAGAATCCACAGGAACTCTAAGGTTTTTAGCCTATATACAAAACATAGTGGAACTCACCGAAAATGGTGGAGTGTTTATTGTGGATGAATTATCCGCAAGGTTACATCCACTTTTGACAAAACTAATTATTGATATATTTCAATCTAGTGAAAATAAGAAAGCTCAGTTAATATTTACAACTCATGATGTCTCTTTATTAAACAAAGAACAATTCAGACGTGATGAAGTTGTATTTGTTGATAAAAATTATCAGGGAGAATCAAAAGTATATGCTCTTTCAGACCGAAAAATTCGAGAAGATGCTACTTTCAACAAGGACTATCTACAGGGCAAATATGGAGCTATTCCAATTTTTAAGTATGATGATATTTTAGGTGGTGAAAAAGATGGGAAGAACTAAATTATCACCACGTAGGCTTGTAGAGTTTGAAAAAGAATATTTGGGTAAGATTTTAATATTCTGCGAAGGAAAAACAGAAAAAAATTACTTTGATTATTTCGTAGAAATAATTAAAAACAATAAATATACTGATATCAAAGTTGAAATTCAAAATGTACACGGGAATTCTCAAACAGTATATAATTATGCTGAACATTTTTTGAGTAAGGAAGAGAATAATAGAAAATATATGAATTATAAAAAATATCTTGTTTTTGATTGTGATGATCCTCCAAACATCCAATCTGTTATTTTGAAAATTCTATCATCAGATACAGATTACACTCTATTAGTTTCAAATTATTTTTTTGAAATATGGTTACTAATGTATTTTGAGAAAGTTAAATTTGAACTTAGAAAAAATGAAATATCTCAAAAATTAAACAATCATTTGTCTACAAATTACAAAAAAGGTGCTAAAGGAATAATAAGAGAAATCATCTTAAAAGGTAATGTAGAAAAAGCAATTGAAAATGCTGAAACATTAGCAAAAAAATATAAGTCAGAAGGAAAAACACTAAGCTTAAATATAACTGAAATGAATCCTTATACAAATGTACATACCTTAGTTAAACAACTTATGATGGAAATCTCATGATAGACTTTTAATTAGACACACTGATAAGCTGTAAGTATATTGTTAATTTACACATTTTCACTTACAGTCTATCAGTCTCCTTATACTACAGCCTCTTATTTTTTTAAACTAAAAAATATATTAAAAATTATCTCTTACAATTTTCCATGCATTAGAAATAGCAACTCTAAATAACCTATCTGGAACTAATATTGCTTTTTTATAATTATCAATTGAATTAACGGCACACATTGCAGGGTAAATAACTATTGGCTTAACTTTTTCATTTATTTTAATCTCAAAGCCATCTTCTTTAGGTGTTTCTATAATCCCGCATTCATTTCCATATTGTAATTTAATTATAGTATCAAGCAAGGTTAAGTACTCTTTTTGTTGGCTAACAGACAATTGCTTATCAATTTCCCCATATCTAAGCCATTGTAATAACTCTAGACCGGACTTTCTATCAAGAGATCCCTTTATTGATTGATTCCAAAAATGTTGTATACATTTAGGACATGCGGTTTCACAATCACAATCATTCAACCTTTTTTCAATACCATCAAAAACGTCATTAATTAGCTCCCCAACTCTAGTTGAATAGCCTGCACCACTTGACAAACTATCATATAAATAAATTTCTGCATATATGCAATTTCCATTATATCTTAATCTATATCCACATTTTAAATCGCTAAATTCTATATCAAGTTCTTTACTTGCCGCTAATGCAAGAGCTTCTGAAAACGTTGTTAATGCTGGTATTACCCATATATTCAATGTTTCCTGAGAAATATTAATTTTATCTGCATCAAGTTTTATCTCCAACACCAGCATATCTGTGTTAAATTCATAACCTAAATAAATATTCTCTCTTGTATGAGAACATGTTTGGGTATCATTTTTAAAAAAGGGTATTTTATATGGTCTCTTTCTTTTTCTTTTATCATCTTCTAAATTTTCCGCAGGCTCAATAGCACCACATTTATTACACAAGTCAAACCCCTCATCATTAGGCCCTTTATTTATCATTACAAGTAACTGATTTTCTCTGTTTTCCATTTTTATTAAACCTGTAGAAAATATTGTTTTCATTTCACTCAAGTTCTTAGGCATTGATGAATATGAAGGAATGCTAACAGTTGAATATTCTTGCATATCACGCGTTTCAGGTATATTAACACCATCCCTTGGTGCAAATCCCCAAGGCTTTATTAATTTATGCTTTTCAATTTGACTGCTACATAATGGACAATTTAATCCTTTATGCTCTAAGCCAAACCATCCACAATTTGTATTAGTACAACAATATACCTGCTTATTATACTCATTTATTTTTAACCAAGGTTCTGCTGCTTTATATCTAAAATCTTTATCATATTTAGTATAACGATCATATAATGCTCCAGATATATATGATTTTTTATTAACAACAAGGATTCTTCCTGGTGCGTATTCGCTAAGTGCTAAATCAATACTTCTTTCTGGACTTTCCACTTTACCATATTTGTCTTCTATCCAAAAACGAACTATATTTCTAGGAAACGAATAAGTTGGCAATAGTCCTTCTGAGAAGAGTACATCCATAAGCATTACACTACCAGTTTTTTCATCAACAATAAAAGAATCTTTTATTTTATAAATCTGAGGATTGTTATTAACTTTCTTACTTATGACCGACATATCTTTTCCTATTCTTTCCTGATAGCTAGTCCAATCTAAATTAAGATTATATGGAACAAGTATTTTCGTTCTGTCCTTATCCAATGGCGTTTTTTGCTTTATCCATTTAATAAAATCAGTATAATTTAAAGAATTTTCTAAGTCAAAAAAATATATTACACCAATAAAATCAAGACTTTTTCCATTTATATTTAAGTACTCCTGTAACAGCACTAAATTCATATGTCTATAGACAAGTCTAAAATTGCTTGTATCAATCCATGGTGTTCTTGGTTCTCCTGCAATAATTTCATCAGGATTTTTAAAATACCATGAATCATGTGGTCCATCTTCTGTATATGTAACAATTGTTGAAACTGCAGCACCTTTTCTTCCTGCACGTCCTGCACGCTGCTGATAGTTTTCTCTCATAGGCGGGACATTCCTAAGCCCTACAGCTGTAAGTGATCCGATGTCAATTCCCACTTCCATTGTAGTAGTACAACTAAGAATGTCAATAGGCTCACTATTACCTTCTACCATAATGTCTCTAAATCTCATCTCATATTCTTCAGTTGTTACCATTATTTTGCTTTTTTGATCTTTATGAGACAATTGAGCTGTATGTTCTTCAGTAACAACATTTTTAATCTTCATTCCATTAACAGCATTTAAAACAGGATTTCTCCAAAAAGCATATCTCGATAGTTCTTCACAAGATATATTCACAAGATATTTATCGCTACCACAATAAATACAACTATCAAACAATTTAAATGTAGATGTACCTGAACACCTGTTACATCGGTACCATGTTCCTTTTTCATTTGTCTTAAGTGTAAGTCTTCCAGGTAAAATATACTTTCTGTTATGATTGTTTTCTGGACTTTTGTTAGTGTCTGTTAACAAATCAAATTTCTCACGTAATATTTTTATTTGTTGATCAGATATACTATATCTCTTCATTAACTTTTGAAGGTATATTGGGAAATTTTCTTTTTCATCTATTCCAAAACCTCCTTTATCATAAGGTAAAATACTATTTCTTATATCATCTTCTAACTCTGGAAATACTGCAATATTTTTCACTATTAATTTTTGAATCCATGCATTATATATATCTCTTATTACTTTAATATTAATATTAGTTTGATTTTCTACTTTTTCTAATACATCTTCTTCTAATTCTTCGCCATCTTCACCACCTTCAACTAAAAGTACTTGTCCTAAACATAAATTATTAAATGATCTAAAATTGTCACTAATATTTTTTAAAATTAATTGATAAAACATTTTAGGTGCAGTTCCAATTTTACTAGACATTCGAGTATATCGCAACGTATCTTTACTTCCATATAATTCAGAATATTTTTCTATATGGGACATAAAATCAGCCTTTTCATCTCCATAAAAAAAACTAAGCTCATTGTCATGAACAACTTTTAAAAACGCATAATACAATAAACTTAAAGGAAATGTTCCACTACCATATTTTTTTTCTAAAAGCTTCGCTGCAATAAATAATGATTGTCTTCCTGCATCTCCATCTGAGGCAATTGTAATATCTCTTGCAAGTGTAGCTGCACGTTGGCGACTATCCGAAAATAGCAATACTTTCTTTCCTTTATGTTTCAATTTTTCATCTTTTACTGGCTGAGATTCAAACTGTTCTGTTACAATATTTGCAAATGGCTCATTACCTCTAGTTCTAAAGGGCGTAAGTTTTGTTTTTTCCCTTCCACAATTAGGACAAATTCCAAACGTATACATTTTTGAATTCATATCTATTTTAGTTGGAATTAAAACTTTAATAAACTGCTTATTTTCTTCATATTTTTCGTCATCAAACAAAATACCTGTTTTAGAATCAATATAACCAAATCTAGAGTTTTCCATGGCTTTACTATTTTTTGAGTCATTTTTAAATATATCTTTCCTTCCCTTTGGAACTACCCATAAATGAATTTCCTTAGGCTCAAATAAAAGTTTATTTCGTTCTTGCCATAAAAAACATAGTGAGTCACTCTCATCCTTAAAAGCACGAATAAATAAAGTACCACACCTTCTATCACATACTAATTCAAAAACTCTTGCACCACAATGTTCACATTTCAATCTCAACTTCTCATCTATATTACCAAGTTTTACATCCATAACATCATGGCTATTCTTACATTCAGGATTTATACAAGCAAAAATGCCTCCTAATCCTTTAAATAATAAGTGTACTCTTGATGGTAATAATACTTTACCTTGAACTGATTTTGCCATAGTGCCAAGTAAAAGCATGATTTCTGTTGCTTTTTCTGCATCTTTAGAATTTGCATTTTTAAATAAATGCTTTGATATTTTTTTAAATTCTATTCCCTTTCCACTACAATAATTTATTAGCTCAAGCATTGGTGGATAATTTGATAAGTTATTATAAAGCCACTCATTTATATTTTCTTCAACCTTTCCCCAGCTAAATTCGTTTGATAATATTTTTAACTGTTCTTTTACCTCTTCATTACTCCCCTGTAATTTATCATAATCAAGTTTAAGAAGAGAATAAATGTCTTTTTCATTGCCTTTTTCATTCCTATCAATACATTCAGATTCTCCTTCTTCTATAAAGTTTATTTTTCTTCAAATATCTCTTGTTTTCATAGAATTTCATTATTTAAACAAAAAGCTTTATGCCTCGTATTATTGAAAAATTATCTTTAACCAATTCTTGCCCTGTTAAGCCACATGCAAATTTCTTTAATTCTTCTTCCTTACCTTTCGGAACGCTTGCACTGGTTAGAATACATTTTATCTTATCTCTATTTACATTTAACTTATCCATTAATCGCCTTATTAAAAGGGATACTTCCCCCCCTGAAGCTCCCCTATACATGTGAGCTTCATCCATGACTAAAAGCAATTTATTATCTTTACAGCAACTTAACCACTCTATTGTCTTTTCCCAAAAACTTTGTTCAATAGGTCGCATCATCATATATTCTAGCATACAGTAATTAGTAATTAAAATATCTGGACATATATCCTGCATTTCACCACGTGTATATAACTCTGCGTCATTACTTGAAGCTTTTTGAATATTATCTTTTAATTTTTTTACAAAAACCTCTAAATTTTTAGCTGGAATTCTTCCGATTTTAAACAATTCCAAATAAACTTCTTCATTGCAATTTAAATAAGTTTTTGAAATTAACTTTGCTAGATTCTTATTTTTATTAATATCATTTTCACCAGCATAAGGAGTTCTTCCAGTATACATTCCAAATCTAGGTCTTCTTGTATTATTACCAGCATAAGATTTAATAATATTCATATATCTATCTTCTGAATGCCCAATAATATTACGTATTCTACCTAACTGGTCAGATACAAGTGCATTCATTGGATATAAAATCAAGGTTCGAATACCTTCCTTTTCCCATGTCTTTGGCTTTGTAATAGACTCTCTTATTATATCTGTTAACATAGGCCAAATGAAACATTCAGTTTTACCTGAACCTGTTCCAGTAGTCACAAGTAAATCTTTGCCTTTGTAAAATTCTTCAATAGCTCTGACTTGATGGTAAAAAGGAGTTCTAAATACACCAAGATTGTTTTCAACCAGCTTATCTAAATAATTCTTTATATTATTTGGTAAAGCTGAATTTTCAAATCCGTCTTCTAAAATTTTATAACTTTTTGTAGCTTCTATAAAAGGTTCTTTAAACAACACATCATTTTTACTCAATAATTCTTTTGTTGCTTCAATTAAAAGATCATTTTCCGCAAAATACTGCGTTTTGATATAATTAGATAATTTTTCTTTTAACCTTTCATGTGTTTTTCTTATACCAAGCTCTTTCACACCTTTACCTCCTAATAATATTTTTATAATTTATCATGATACCTAAATTATTTAATATATTTTTTAGTTCATTCCAGAGAAATTTTGGAACTATTCTGTAATGAATATCATTATAATTTCTCCATGGCCAGGAAAACATCAATAATAAACGTCTTTCAGTATTCGGAAGCATGCTATTACAATGCAATACAATATGGTCTTCACAAATTTCAGCATTAAAAACTGCTGGTAAACTATTGTAACAACCCATAGAATAGATTATTCTACATAATTCCTTCTCATCTATGTACCATTGATCAATCCTTGCAACTTTAATTCCTCTAGAATCATTACGAATTAAAAAATAGCCTCCGTTAAAGTCTTTATTTTTAAGGAGTGAAACTCCTTCTGGTAATTTAGAAATATTACAATCTATCCAAGTCTTTGAATACCAACCCCTTTGCTTCAAACTCAAAATCAAATATATACCATCCAGTGTTTTTTCTTCCCAAATCGCATTAATAATTAATTTTTCAAAATATTCTTTTGCACTATATTCAGACAGCATAAATATTTTTTTATAATTTTCAGAAGAATTTAAATTTTGTTTCCATCTTCCCATGCCTACACAACAAATCTTTTCGCTCATATAATCTATATCTGCCCCACCTAGAATTAACTTATATTTTGAAAATGCAGCTGTCCTTTTTGGAGAAATAATTAATCTTCTAACATCAATTAATTGAGATATCTCATTACAGAAAATTAAATCCTTAATTATTTTACTGGCTAACTTGCTGGCTTTTTCTTCATGCAAATCAGATTTTATCCACATATCAGAACACGATATTGACAATAAAAGTCCATCTGCAACTTTTGCTAAATTTGATTGAACATGCATAATATCAATATCGTGACAATCTAACTCATTAATCTCTCTTTCGCAAGATATATCAGTATAAGATTTTCCTAACAATTGCACTCTTGCCCATTCACAAAGGGCTGAATATATAAGTCTATTCCCATACTCTTCTAAAGTTTCTTTTTTAAATTTTATTATATTTAAATCACTAGATATCTTTTTAATCAAAGATTTGCTCATTTTATTCTCCTTTAAGAACATGAATTAAATATTTATCCAAAATATTGCTGTGATTAATTATATTTTTTTCAATTTGTTCATATATTTCTTCAGCATCACAAAGAACTCTCAATTCTGATTCCACATAAATTTCAAAAGATTCTTTAATATCAGAAAACTTATTCATATATGCAATAATAATTGCTCTTAAAACTAAATATGAACTACTAAAATTTGATTTGCATAATAACTTTTTAATTGTTTTATATTCTTTTTCAAAACTATTAAGTTGGCAAAATTTATAAAATATTTTTCTAGAGTTTGCAAATATAAAATCCCTTTTTTTGACTATCCCAAATTTGTCTATGCTAACAATTGCTAAATAATACAGTAAGTTTTTAGGCATATATTTTATTGAATCTTCATTCTCCGTTGATATCATCAATAATTTATCATCAGCCCCATGTTCTGTTTTTCCCCTTAATAGTGGTAGTAATGAATTTTCATTCATAGTACCTACAGCATCTTCAATCAAAACTGCATTAGTTTTAGCCAAATTATAAATTTCGATAAGTTCATTTGAATTTGTATATCCACTTGGTAAAGTTATAATATACGGAATCTCTCCACTATAAGCTGTACTTATAGCAGATGCTATATCTCTAGATTTATATCCACATATTAATGGGATCATACCAGATGCTAAAATAGCAACTATATAATTAGCAATTTCATCAACCTTACACTTAACTCCGATATTTTCTAAATTTTCTGCTATACACTCAGTAAAATCATTTATATCTTTAGTTTTTTCAATATTTTCAGCTTTTATATTTTCTTTTATGTATGGTAAAACAGTTCTTACACAACTATCTGTAGTTTTATTTGAAATGAGTTTAATCATTGAATCTTCTAATGATTTTTCAATTAATCTTTCATCAATATTATTAACAAATTCACTAATTGTTAAATTATACTCATAAACTTTATTCTCCAACTCAAGTTTCTTTTTTTCAAGAATTTTTATTTCATCTTCTATCTTATTCTCTTTATTTTTAAGTTCTTCACATGTATTATTCAATTTTTCTTGAGACTTTAACAACATTTGATTTTCAATTTTCCATAGCTTATATGCTTCTTCAGAAAAATCCCGATACCTTTTTTCTAAAGACTTATTTAGTTCTTTAACAGTTTGATTTCTATTATCTAAATCTTTTTTTAAATTGAATTTAATTTCTTCTGATTTCAAAATTGAACTATTTAGCATTTCAATTTCTTTTTGTAATTTTGCTATTTTTTCAGTATATTTTTTTTCTTCTTCATTATTTTTTTCTTTTAATTTATTTATTTCCTGTTCTTTTGCTTTCAATTGCTTTTGAAACTCTTTGTTTTTTACCAATATTTTATTAATTTCATTTTTATGTTTTCTCTTTACATCAGATAACTGTATTTTAAATGAATCTGATAAGTCACTTTCAATTTCACCTTTAAGCTTCTTAGCCTCTAATTTAAATCTCATATCATATTTTATATATTCTTCTTGTTCATCTGTTAATTCATGGTTTATAAGTTTAAAAAATACTTTTATATATTCAGGCTTTAAAAAATCTAATATAATTTCAATTAAATCACCAAAATCATTAATATTATTATTTACTAAAACTTTATTAAAATATTTTTTATCCTTTGCTTTTTCTACTGCTTCTTTTACAGTAGTTATTTGAAAATTAGCATAATCATTAATTAAATCTATTGTAAACATATTACCTTCTAAAGCATCTTTATAAAAAGTATTTCTAACTTTTTTAAATAATAAATTTGATTTTGTCGTTATAGTACACCCTCTTGTTACCTCTCTAAAATGTTTTGGATATTTTTTTACAATAGAAATTATACTTGCAGGTGGAAGTGAGTCTATTAATAATTGTAATTCCTCCTCATTTAGCTTATCTAATACATTGTTTTCAGATATACTTTTATTTAGATTCATTACACAACAACCTCCTCATTAGATTATCAAGATATTTAATAGCAGAAACAGGTACAGAATTTGTTTTTATCCACTTTTCAACTAATCTAAAAACATTTTTATTTGATTCATTTAAATTTTTTAAAAGCAAATGCATCAACATAATATTTTTATTATTTGCACTCACTGTAGAGTCACAACAAATATACAACTTTTTATACTCCTGTTCCCAGTCTATTTCACTATCAATCTGTTTTTTTACAAAATTTCTCTCAAAAAGATATTGTTTAAACCCAAACGCTCCACTATTTATAACTATCCGTCTGTAGTAATTTACAAATTCAAGATAACTTCTGCTAGAAAACAAAACATAATTTCCAATACTAACTGTAGCAATAAATTTAACATTAGATTCAATTCTTAATATACTATCTTCGGGAGGTTGCTGATTTTTATCTAAGAAATCAAATTCATTTTCATCATTATCTTTAATAACAATATTTAATTTAACTGTCGGCTTTTTCAAAAGTTTATGGTTATATAAAATATTATATTTAATTTCAGGCAAACTGCTTTTTCCATTAGATAAACCAATAGCATTATTGTTAGAAATAAACATTTTAATCATATCCTTTTTTTTGCTTATTTCACTCACTTTGCAAGAATCTTCACAATAAACATAATTACTACTTGAATTTTTCAAATGTAAAAGGAATGCTTCTCTTTGATTAAAAGTTAAATCATTTCCAGTAAATATACTCGGAGGCCACACTGGTATTAATTCATCTGCTTTTTGGCATAATTTATATCCCTTTCCTTCAATAAAATTTTGAGCTTCTTTTGTAAAAAACTCTACTTTCATTTCATAAACACTATATATTACTTTGTTTAAACTTTTTCTAAGTGATATAGAACCTGTTTTTGTGAATTCTATTCCACAAACAGACGGTATTTTATTTAAAATTATTCTATACGATTTACCTACATATACATCTGACTTTATTGCCAATCTATACCCTCCGTTTTTGCACGAATGATATAGGTCATTTTTTATATCTATACCTCTAATGCCCCAAAGCCATTTTCTTTTAATTTCTAACAAATCATCCATTTCAGGCTCACACTTTATATCAATCCATGGTTCTATAGTTGTTACTCTATAATAATTTAAATTATCAATGCTATAAACTACTCTGTCAAAATTATTTTTTGCATTTGTGTTTATATGGACTTTTGCTCTAACTTTTTTTAATTCATTTAAAACTGAGACACTTACACTAGGAAAATATGCCCGCAATTCAAAAATATCATTTTGACTGCACAAATAAAGAGGGACTCCTCCATTGTTAATATAGAGCTTGTCCACATTATTTTCTATTTTGTTATTTTCATGATATTCTGGACATGTCCTCTGAAGAGGTGTTCTATCATGAATAGGCTTATGATAAAAACAAGCATTTAGTCCTTTTCGAATATATACAGTATCTAAACAATCTGGACATTTATACTCTATAGAAGAATCTGCATTATAATGATGAACTTTTTTTCCATTTGCATCAAGAGCATACTGCATAACAACCTCCTATATTTATTGATTTTTTTTGACTAAAAATCAAATCTGTCTGCAAATTCAAGATTATTAATAAATTTCAATTTTTCTCTTTTTGAATCCAATAATTCACTCAAATCTAACTCCATTGCATCCTCATGAAAATTAACTGAATAATTATTATGACGCTTATCAATAGTACCCTCAATACTATCTTTGTGTAATTTTAGTATATTATGAACTATATGTTTAAAAATACTATCAAAATCTTTTCTATCTTTGTTTTTATATACATCTTTTGGACTAAAAGGAATAATTTCATCAGTAAAATCTAATTCAAATTTATAATCACCCTCTAAAAACTTTTGATATTTATCATATGCACCTATTCGTAAAACAGGAAATAAGGAATAAATACTACTCAAAATTTGTAATTTCATCATACTATACGGTGAAAATTTATAGTCATTTGATAAATCACAAAAGTTACTCCTTGGAAAAATAATATGCAAATAATACATCAACTTATTTATATCTCTCAAACTCAAATTATACTGAGTAACTAAGGCCTTTAAATATGGAATAAAAAACTTCTCTGTTACCTCACTTTTAAATTCAAATTTATTAATTAAAAAATCAAGGTAAATACTTCTGTCTGGCTCTGGTAATGAGTACTCAAGATCAATAAATCTTCTTAAATAACCAACAGAATCCACTTCATTTCCATACAACAACTTTACACAATGTCTTAATTGAGATTTATCAAGTGAAAGAATAAAAATATACCCTTCAATATTAAATAGATGTTTTATTCTTTCAAGAGTTTCTATAGCATATGTAGGTCTACATCTATCAAGTTCATCAATAAAAAAAATAATTTTTTTATCTATTGATTGTTGATAATTTTTTAATTCTTCTTTAAATTTTTCTTTCGCCTGAGCTTCTTCCTTATATTTTTCTAACTCAATACTCCCTATTTCTCCTGCTAATTCAACTATTTTTTCTTTATTAAAATCACTTATATTAAGTTTTTCAGTATCTATTAAACCATGGGTTAAAATTTTTAATGCTATTGGAACTGACTTTTTTATAAGATGTTTTCCCACTTCTTTTATTTTTTCAGTTTTATAATTTTCCATTGACGACAAACTTTTTTCCATATTACATATAATTGATACTAGTGGGTCATTTGAATCATCATTTTCCCAAGCACTAAAATATACAGTCTTATAGTCTCCAATATTATCAAGCTTTTTTCTCCACATATTTACAAAAGTTGTTTTGCCCATTCCCCAATTTGCATCAATACTAATAACCAAATTGTCATTAGACTTTTTTATCAGGCTTTCTAAATTATCTGCTACAACTTCTCTGTTAAATTTATCATTTTTAAAAGGATTTTCAGCATTAATTTCAATGTGTTCAAAACTATTACTCATTAAAACACCTCCGTAAAATAAAAGAGCTAGAAAAATCGCCTTGAGAACATTTGGATTTTTGCTAGTTAATAAACAATTAAACTAAACATATAGACTTAGTGCTATTTTATCATTAATTGTCGCATTTTGCCAGTGTTTTTTTTAATTTATTCTAATAAACATAACTACATGCTTAATTGCAAATAAATTATTATCATTTTAAAAAGAAAAAATACCCTAGTTGTGGGAAAAGCACGACATTGATCAGCCTAAAATGTCCCTTCTGTAAGTATAATTATTATTGTTAATGAGTTGTTAATTTGTATAATATAAAATTTAAGATAGCTTTTATCAGTCTGTTCTGAATGAAAAAACACTTTTATTTTAATATTAATTAATACTATCTTCTATTTTTTTACTTAAGCCAATACATTCTTTTATTTTCCTTTAAATACTTTGATATATAAAGAAGGCTTTAAAGCGGAGTAAATTCCCCACTTTAAAGCCTTAATATAAGAAATTTCTATAATTTCACTAAGAAAACTGACTGCTTTTAATTATTGAACATTAAAATATTTGCCCGACGTTTGTCAAGACAGATGTCGGTCAGAAAAATTGCACGAAGTAA
>NZ_JAVDDS010000039.1 GCF_030848475.1 Herbivorax alkaliphila | reverse complement strand
CTTTTAAGAAATCTGAAATCTAAGAGGTGTATATATTAAATGTGAAGAACAATATTCCAAAAACTAAAGTTACGCAATTTAGATAAGCTAAAAGCTCGAAGACATTAGACCCTCGAGCTTTTAAATCTTTTTCAAACCTTATTTTTCAATTATACTTTCATTTCTCTTAATTGGTCTGTCTAACTCCTGATGAACAAGAACCTCTCTAATATTTCCCTCTACACGAAACTGCACACTGTCTATGTGTTCAAGCTCTGTCAATGTGTTTACAATGGAATTGATTGTTATAGTTTCTGCTGCCGTTCCTCCTGGTTGATTAGATACAAATTCCTCCGATAAGTCCACTGTACAAACTCCATCTTTTGTTTGAATAGATAACAGTTTTGTTTTATCAGGAATTACAGCATATAGTTCTTCATTCTCAGGTCCTTTTTTCAGTTCTTTAAAAATAGTTTCTTCAATGTTTCCTTCAACCTCTACATTTCTTATTTCAGCAACTGTATATTCCGCTTGGTAATCACTAAAATAAAGAATTATGTCTTTTTCAGTCTCTTCTTTTTCAGTCTCCTCTTCTTTGTGTTCACGTTCTTCAACAGAATCAGTTGTAACACCATTTAAATCCTTTTGGTCTAAATCACTACCCTCATCAGAAGGCTCGGAGTTATTGCATCCTGATAATACCACCAGTGATATCAAGCAAATTGCAATTATCCAGTTTCTTTTCATTTAAAATGCTTGTTAGATAAACAACCTAACAAACCAGCCCCCCTTTCATTATTAGAGAAACAAAAAGTCTCACCTTGCACTTTAATTATACTTTACTAAATGCATATTTGTCAAAACCTCTATATACAAGTACAGATCATATAACTAATACGAAGAAAAATATCCCAGAAACTAAAGTTTATCTTATTCTAAAACTCCACCTTATAGAAGGTGGAGTTGCTCTTATAAATCTTCAGGTGGAGTTCAGTCTCCACCTGAAGTCTCGATGTTTAGTTTTAGCTAAACGAGTTTACTTTAGTCTACCGTTATAAAATCCTTTAATTCTCTAAATTTAGCATCGCCTATTCCTGATACATCCATTATGTCTTCAATTTTTTCAAACCCCCCTATTTCTTGCCTCAAAGTAATTATATTACCTGAAATAACAGGTCCTACTCCCGGCAATGTATTTAGTTGCTCTTTAGAAGCAGAATTAATATTTATCTTCAAACTTGTACTATCTTTACTTTCTCCTATAACAGCTCCTCCACTGCCTGAAACAATATTCATACCAATAAAATTTTCATCTGACGAGTTTTCATCTTCTGATACTTCTTCATCTTCTGACATTTCCTTTTTTGATCTGATTTGCAACATAACATTTTCTGTCAATATGTAGGCAAGATTTATATTTTCCAAATCTGCATGCTCTGTAGGTCCTCCTGCTAAAAGAATTGCATCTTCAATTATCTGACCTTTTTCTAGTGTAACAACTGAAGGTTTTTTGACTTCTCCAACTACATATACATTTATTTCTTCTACTTCTATTTCCTCTTTATCTTCCTGTTCATCTTCTCTAAAACCTACTTCTACTTCACCCTCTGAACTTCTTATAACCACGTTCTCTCCATAATCCCCCATAAGTAAATAACCTATTACTGACACACTAAGAACCAAAGCTGCGATAAGAGAAATCAAAACACCCTTTTTTACTTTTATTTCATGATTTAAAATCTCTTTCAGCATAATTATTACCTCCATTTAAATTTATAATTCTACACCTTAATGCTTATTCCCTTTAATTTCCTAGGTTTTTTTTAAAATTTTATATACATTTTTCGCAAATTTTTTGTTATACTTAAATGTAGTGTTACTAAATCAACACTACTTGACTATACAATAAAGCCATTTAGCTGGAGGAACAAATGAAAAAAATACTTTTTATTATATTAATGCTAATTGTTTTTATATCGATTAGCACACCAATAAATTCTCAACCCTTAGATATCCCTGCAAGGGCATATATTCTTATGGATTTTAAAACAGGTCAGGTGTTATGTGAATTCAATTCTAAATCCCTACTACCACCTGCTAGCACAACTAAAATTATGACAGGAATTTTAGCAGTTGAGCAGGGAGACCTTGACAGCTTAGTAACCGTGAGCCAATCTGCTATTGACAATATCGGTATTGGCGGTATGCATATAGGCCTTATGGAAGGTGAGCATCTGGAGTTAAGGCATATTTTGAATGCTCTTTTAATCAGGTCAGCAAATGAAACTGCTTATGTAATAGCTGAAAGCATAAGTCCTTCACATCAGGAGTTTTTTGATCTTATGAACCAAAGGGCAGAAGAGCTGGGAGCTGAGTGCACAAACTTTGTAAACCCATCAGGCATGGACAATACAAGCGACGGACATCTGCATATTTCTTCCGCTTACGATTTGGCAGTTATGTCAAGACACGCCATGACGCTCCCTGAATTCAGAGAAATAGTAAAAAAGACCCATTATACAATACCTCCCACAAACAAACATGATGAGGAGATTTTTTTGCATTCCAGTAACAAATTGCTATTTTCAAGTTATGCTTCAGAGTACTACAGCGAAGTTACTGGTATAAAGACAGGATATACAAGTAGAGCCTTAGGCAACCTTGTTTCATCTGCAAAAGATGAAACTGGAATGGAGTTAATTGCTGTTGTAATGGGTGTTGAGCAATATGAAGATGTATTTCGCTATTCAAAAGAACTTCTTGAATATGGTTTTAAAAATTATTCTCTTACTCACATACTTGCTCAAAATTCATATGCTACAACTGTAAATGTTTCTGAAGCTTCTGGAAATAGCAATTTAGATTTGCTTGCATCTGAAGACTTTAAATGCGTACTTCCAGAGCAAACAAAAATACAAGACCTTACTTTTGAAAAAAACGTTGAAGAAAATATCACAGCTCCAGTTTATAGAGGAGATGTATTAGGCTATATAGAAATTAAAAATGATCAACTCTCAATTGGAAAAGTAGATTTAATTGCAACACGAACTGTAGAAAAAAATATCACCACATCATCTATTATGGAAAATCCACAAAATTCACTCCCAAAGAGAATTTTAATTGGAACAATCATTTTTCTCATTATGTTTATAATTCTTAGAATTACACTTAGAAAAATATCAAGAAGCATGATTTCAAAAAATAGACTTTAATATAGTGAATTGGTTTAGCTAAAGCTAAACATCGAATCCTCAGGTGGAGACTCAACTCCACCTGAGGATTTATTAGAGAAATTCCACCTTATACTTTCTTTACTTTGCAACAATATTAACAAGCTTTCCTGGAATTGCAATTACTTTGATAACATTTTTTCCTTCAATTGCAACTTTTATCTTATCACTTTCTAAAGCTTTCTCTTCCATTCCTTTTTTATCTAACCCTGATGCAATAACAATTTTATCTCTTACTTTCCCATTTATTTGAACTACGATTTCTATTTCATCTTTTACCAATGCTTTTTTATCATACTGTGGCCATTTTTGTTCATGTACACTATTTTCTTTACCTGTAGATTGCCATAACTCTTCTGCCGCATGAGGAATAAAAGGAGCCAGCATCAATATCATTTTTTCAATACCTGCTTTTATTAACCCGTTGTTCTTCTTTTCATCAGGCACCTTATCACTATAATTATAAAATGCATTTACAAGTTCCATCACAGCACTTATCGCCGTATTAAAGTTAAATCTCTGACTAATATCCTCTGTTACTCTTTTCACTGTGTTGTTTACCACAAACCAGAGGTCTTTGTCTTGTTTTGTAAAGTCATCTGTGTTTAACTGATAATCCCCTTTTACAGAATCCATAAATTGATTTATTATTCTCCATACCCTGTTTATAAATTTGTAACAACCTTCAACTCCTTGATCACTCCACTCAAGGTCTTTTTCTGGAGGGGATGCAAATAATATAAACAACCTTGCCGTATCCGCTCCAAACTTTTCAATTATTTCTTCAGGACTTACTACATTTCCTAAAGATTTTGACATCTTAGCCCCATCTTTTAGAACCATACCTTGGGTTAGTAGGTTTTTAAAAGGTTCATCACAAGTTACAAAATCCATATCATAAAGAGCCTTCATAAAAAATCTAGAATACAGTAGATGAAGTATTGCATGCTCAACGCCACCTATGTATTGGTCAACAGGCATCCAATAATCCACACTTTCTTTATCAAATGGTAATTCACCGTTACAGGGATCACAATACCTCAAAAAATACCAAGATGAACAAACAAAAGTATCCATAGTATCAACTTCACGTCTACCTTCTTTGCCACATTTAGGACATTTTGCTTTTATAAATTCTTCATTTGAAGTCAAAGGAGACTCTCCAACCCCTGTAAACTTAACATCCGTAGGCAAAACAACTGGTAAGTCTTCTTCCGGAACTGGTACATGTCCACAATCATCACAATAAATGATAGGAATAGGTGCTCCCCAATATCTTTGTCTTGAAATCAACCAGTCTCTGAGCTTAAAGTTTACTTTTCTTTCACCAAAAGATTTTTCTTCTACATAATCTATTATTTCACCTATCGCTTTATCACTTTTTATACCATCGAATTGTTTTGAATTTGCAAGGTAGCCTGTCTCTACATATGCCTCTGTCATCTTTTGAGGATCAAGCTTTTCACCTTCAGGTTGAATAACAACTTTTATCGGCAAATTGTATTTCTTTGAAAATTCAAAATCACGCTGATCATGTGCAGGAACAGCCATAACAACCCCTGTACCGTACTCTGCCAAAACATAATTCCCTAAGTATAGAGGTACTTTATCACCATTTAAAGGATTAATAACATATCTGCCAGTAAAAACGCCTTCTTTTTCTACATCTGTTGATGTTCTGTCAATTTCATTTAAAAATTGCATTTTTTTAATGAAATCATTGCAAGTTTGTTCCTTTTCTGTTCCTTTTATAAGTTCCTTAACCAAAGGATGCTCAGGAGCAATAACCATATATGTCACGCCAAATATGGTATCAGGTCTTGTAGTATATATTCTTACTGATTTATCAAGACCATCCACTTTAAAGTCAACTTCAACACCTTCACTTCTACCAATCCAGTTTTGCTGCATTGTTTTTACCTTATCCGGCCATCCAGTAAGTTTTTCAATGTCATCTAAAAGTTTTTGTGCATATTCTGTTATTTTAAAGAACCACTGTTCCAAATCTTTCTTTTCAACAGAAGAACTACATCTTTCACATGCACCACTTACAACCTGTTCATTTGCCAAAACAGTTGAACAAGATGGACACCAGTTAACATATGACTTTTTCTTGTATGCAAGATCTTTTTTGTAAAGCTGTAAAAACATCCACTGAGTCCATTTATAATAGTCAGGATGGCAGGTAGCCACTTCCCTGTCCCAGTCATATCCTATTCCAAGTTCTTTTAGCTGTCCTCTCATATTGTCTACATTGGACCATGTCCATTCATTAGGATGAATGTTTCTCTTTATAGCTGCATTTTCAGC
This sequence comes from Herbivorax alkaliphila, assembly GCF_030848475.1. GTDB lineage: Bacteria > Bacillota > Clostridia > Acetivibrionales > Acetivibrionaceae > Herbivorax. The sequence continues at coordinate 30,732 of NZ_JAVDDS010000039.1, read as the reverse complement.
TGGCAGTCCAAATGAATCCCATCCCATTGGATGAAGAACATTGTAACCATTCATCTTTTTAAATCTTGCCACAATATCTCCAATAGAATAATTCCTCACATGACCCATATGAAGATTTCCTGAAGGATATGGAAACATTTCAAGAACGTAATATTTCTCTTTATTATCGTCTTTTATTGCAGAAAATGCTTTATTATCATCCCACTTCTTTTGCCACTTCTTTTCAATTTCACCAAAATTATAATGCATAAAATTACCTCCACATTAATTAGCAATATACAAACTACTTCATTTCAAAATATATTTAAAGCTTTAGAACTAAAAACATAACTATTTTTATCCCTTTTCTATTACACCGTCAGACCACAATCTTTCAAGTTTGTAAAACTCTCTGTCTTCTTCATGGAAAAGGTGAACAACTACACAACCAAAATCCAATAAAATCCACCTTGCACTATTATAGCCTTCTTTATGTAAAAGCTCTATGTCTTCTTCCATTTCTTTTTCTATTTCATCAGCAAGCATTTTTATATGAGTAGTGGATGTTCCACTAGATAGGACAAAATAATCTGCCAATGTAGAAACATCTCTTATATTTATTACATTTATATCCTTTGCTTTTTTTTCATCTATGACATCAGCTATTTTTTTCGCTATTTTACTAGGCTCCAACAATCAACCCATCCTTTCATAAAGTGTCTTTTACGTTTCAAATTATAACATATCAAAAAGTCGGCTGCAATCAAACATGTACTTTTTACATTCTTTTTTTTATCATATCGTTTCTTGCCATTATTGCGACTGGATGAACTAAGGCACCTTTAGCTATAATGTGCACTATAATATTATTAAGTGAAATAATCATAGTTTTGTCAATGTCAATAAAGGCAAGTTCTCTAACTTCCTCAATCCCTTCAAACTCCCTGTTTGGTTCAATATAATCAGAGACAAATACTATTTTTTCCATCATAGTCATATTTTCTCTACCAAGGGTATGATACCTTATTGCATTTAAAATAGTCTCATCGTAAATTCCATACTCCTTTGATGCTAAAACTGCCCCCACTCTGCCATGAAGCAATTTTGGCTGAAGTCTCTCTACATCATCAACAACTATATCAAATTCATCACAGAGCATTAACATTCTATCTAGTTCAATATTTTTAGCACAATCATGCAAAAGCCCTGCAATAGCAGCTTTTTCTTGATCAACCCCATATACAGAAGCAAGTTCAGCTGCCAGCTCCATTACATTTATTGAATGAATAAATCTATTTTTTATAACATTTCTTTTTAGTTTAACCTTTATTTCTTCTCTTGTCACCATTTTTTACCTCTCAATTTCACCTAGGTTAAATAAAGCTTATTGTTTTTAATGTAGTTTTCCACATTTTCAGGAACTAAATACTTTATAGATTTTCCCTCTTTAACTCTTTTTCTTATTTCTGTAGATGATATGTCTATTAATGGAATATTTACACTATAAATTTTGGCCTCAAAATTATTATTTAGATATTTTATCCTATCTCTAAATTCCTCTTTTCTACTTCCAGGCCTTAAAGCAGCAATAAATTCACATGTTTTAAATACAGACTGGTAATCTTTCCATTTGTTTAAATCATATAAAACATCCGCCCCTATTATATAATACAACAAAACATCCTCTTTTTGTGATGCTTTTAATCTCTTTAAAGTGTCAATCGTATAAGTATAACCTTCTCTTTCTATTTCAATCCTAGACTTTTCAAAAAAATCATTCTCATTTATAGCCTCACAAACCATGTTATATCTGTGCTCTTTATCAATAACCTCATTCTTGCTTTTGTGGGGCGGATTGCCACTGGGTATAAATAATACCTTGTCCAACCTAAAGTCTTCTCTTATCGCCTCTGCCATTATTAAATGACCATTATGAATAGGATTAAATGTTCCACCTAAAATACCTATTTTTTTTACTGCAATCATAATAAAAAACACCTTTACTAAAGATACTAAAAACTTTCCTAGCCTTGCTTTTCCTTAGCTAACGCAAGGGCACCATATATAATAGAATCGTCTCCTAAAGCACTTTCCACAATTTCAGTTCCTTCAATTATGTCAGGAAACGCAAATCTTCTTATGTATCTGTTTAAAATCGGCATAATATAATCTCCTAAAGATTCAATCACACCTCCACCTAATACAACCATATCTGGATTAAATATATTTATTAAAGATCCTGTCCCGGCAGCTAAATAATATATTGCCTTATCTAACACTTCAACAGCAAGAGCATCTTTTTGATCTATTGCTGTTTTAAGAGGCTTACTTCTTATAACTGAACTTTCCATGTCCATTAAATCTTTTAAAATGCTATCTCTGCCTCTATTAATTTGATTCTTTATTTCTCTTGTCATAGACACCTTAGCTGCGTATGTTTCAAGACAGCCCCTTTGTCCACAATTACAATAAGGACCTTCAGGATTTAAAACCATATGCCCAAGTTCTCCTGCAAGGTACTTTGAACCAGAAAATAGGCTATCATTTACAATAAGTCCTCCACCTATTCCCGTACCTACAAAAATTCCAACTACATTTTTTTTGTTTACGGCAGCTCCATACTTCCACTCACCCATCATACCGATGTTTGCATCATTTCCAACAAAAAAAGGTATTCCTAATTTGTCTTCAATCGCTTTTTTTATATTATAATTTTTCCAAGGCAAATTTGGCGAGTATATAATTTCACCTGTATCTTCATTTATAACTCCTGGAGCTCCCGCCCCTATTGCCACAATTTCTTCTTTTGGTATCTGTGATTGTTCTAAAAGCTCTTCTACCACCTTTGCCATTCTTTGCTCAACCACTTCAAGACCCTTATTAGCCTTTGTTTTCTTTTTAGCTCTAAAAATTATATTGTTATTTTCGTCAACTATTGTTCCTAATATTTTTGTACCACCTATGTCCATGCAAATATACTTGCCAGCCATAAAATCAACTCCATAAAAATTTCTTTTATTAAAACTCTGCCTAAAAGGCAGAGTTTTATCTCTTATATTACTATTTCACACCAATATCTTTTCTATAGTAAGCATTTTTAAAACTTATTTTTTCAACAGCTTCATAAGCTTTTTTAATTGCCTTATCTAAACTACTCTCTAATGCAGTAACTCCTATAACCCTTCCCCCCGCTGTCAGGTACCTGTTATTTTCTTTCTTTGTGCCTGCATGGAAAACAACAGTATTAATGTCCTTTGCAACTTCATCTAATCCAGATATCTCAAAACCCTTTTCATATTTTTTAGGATATCCTCCTGAAGCCATTATAACACATACACATCCATTATTATCCCATTTTATATCAATTTCATCAAGCTTCTCATCAATTATACTATTAAATATTTCTAATATATCACTTTGAAGTCTTGGCAATACAACCTGTGCTTCTGGATCTCCAAATCTGGCATTGTACTCAATTACCTTAGGACCTTCCTCTGTTATTATGAGACCAAAATATAATATACCTTTAAACTTTCTTCCTTCTTTGTTCATGGCCTCTATTGTAGGTTTGTATATTTTATCCATACAAAACCTATCAACTTCCCCATTATATATTCTACTTGGTGAAAAAGTTCCCATGCCACCTGTATTAAGACCTTCATCATTATCTAATGCCCTTTTGTGATCCTGTGAACTAACCATAGGCTTTACTGTCTTTCCATCAGTAAAGGCAAGTACAGAAACTTCCTGACCTATAAGAAACTCCTCTATTATAACCCTGTTTCCCGCATCTCCAAAAGCTTTTTCATCCATTATATTTTTCACTGCGTCTTCAGCTTCTTCAAAGGACTCGGCAATTATCACACCTTTTCCCAGGGCTAAACCATCTGCCTTGACAACTATAGGAAAATTCTTTTTATCCTTTAAATAAGAAATAGCATCCTCACTGTTATCAAAAACTTCATATTCTGCTGTAGGTATGCCATATTTTTTCATAAGCTCTTTTGAAAATGATTTACTTCCCTCAATTATTGTAGCAGCTTTGCTTGGTCCAAATGCTCTTATTTTATTCTTCTCTAATTCATCCACCATACCTGCTGCTAAAGGATTCTCAGATGCAACCACTACCATATCAATTTCTTTTTCTTTAGAAAACTTAACTATTTCATCTATATCCATAATATTTATCGGTACACACTGAGCTATTGATGAAATACCTCCATTACCTGGAGCACAGTATATTTCACCAACCAATGCACTCTGTGCAATTTTCCAGACAAGGGCATGTTCACGCCCTCCGCTACCAACAATAAGTACTTTCATTACTAATCCTCCTTAAAATTTCACCAAAACAGACAATATCATACTAATGCTTAAAATGTCTCATCTTGGTAAACACCATTGCAATACCTAATTTATTACATGCATCTATTGACTCTTGATCTCTCTTTGCACCACCTGGCTGAATAATTGCAGTTATACCCGCTTTGGCTGCTGCTTCAACACAGTCTGGAAATGGAAAAAAAGCATCTGAAGCCAGTACAGCTCCCTTAGTGTTTTCACCACCATACTCAATGGCAATTTTTGCAGCCATTATTCTATTTAACTGTCCAGGTCCTACACCAACTGACTGTTTATTTTTTGCTATTGCTATACCGTTAGACTTTGTATGTTTAACAACCTTCATTCCAAATACCATATCTTCCAATTCTTCTTTTGTAGGTTTCTTTTCTGTAACATATTCTAAATTATCAACCTCAAACAGCTCATTATTATAATTTTGAACCAACAACCCACCAGCAACCTTTTTCATATCATAAGTCCCTGCTGGAAGCTTTGTAGCAATGTTGTCAAGCTCTAAAATTCTAATATTTTTCTTTTTAGTAAGAACCTCTATTGCTTTTTGTGTAAAGGAAGGAGCAATTACAATCTCAACAAATATTTTATTTATCTCCTCTGCAGTCTTTTCATCTATTTCTCTATTTGCAGCAATAATTCCACCAAATATGGAAACAGGATCTGATTCATATGCCTTTACATAAGCTTCATAAATATCTTTTCCACTTGCTACACCGCAAGGATTAGCATGCTTAACTGCAACAACACTTGGTTCATCAAATTCTTTCAATAATTCCAATGCACCATTTGTATCATTTATATTATTATACGAAAGCTCTTTTCCATGATGCTGTTTTGCCGATGTTATATTGCCAATATTAGCACCTATTTCCTTGTAAAAAACAGCATTCTGATGAGGATTCTCTCCATATCTCATTTCCTGAACCTTCTCAAATGTAAGTGATAAAGTCTCAGGAAATTCTTCTTCGCCAATCTTATCTCTTAAGTACTTTGCAATCAATGTATCATAGTGACTTGTATGCTCAAAAACCTTATATGCAAGTTTGAATTTTGTCTTTACAGATATTTCTTTAGAAGATTTAATTTCATCTGATACCGTTTTATAGTCAGATGGATCCACCACCACAACAACATCCTGATAATTTTTTGCTGCTGCACGAAGCATAGTCGGGCCACCTATATCAATATTTTCAATAGCCTCTTCCAATTGAACATGTCCTTTTAATATAGTTTGCTTAAAAGGATAAAGGTTTATAATAACCATATCAATAGGCTCTATTCCCAAGTCTTTAATCTGCTTTAAATGCTCTGGATTATCTCTCATAGCAAGAATACCTCCATGAACATTTGGGTGGAGAGTTTTCACTCTTCCATCAAGACATTCAGGAAATCCAGTAACATCTGATATATTAATTACCTTTATACCATTTTCACTTAAAACTCTTGCTGTTCCACCTGTTGAAATAATTTCAACTCCAAGACTGTCCAATTCCCTAGCAAATTCCACAATTCCAGTTTTGTCAGAAACGCTTATCAGTGCACGCTTAGCCACACTACCACTCCTCTTATTTAATATTTATATACTTTTTATTTTTACACGTCTGCCTTCTACTAAAAGCTTCTTTTCTGAAATTAGCTTTACTGCTTTAGGCAATATGTCCCATTCCGCTTCTTTCATAACCCTTTTTTGCAACTTCTCTGGAGTATCGTCATCTTCTACATATACAGCCTTTTGCAAAATGATAGGTCCTGAATCAGCTTCTAATTCCACAAAATGAACAGTTGCACCTGTAACCTTAACCCCGTATTCTAAAGCCTTTCTATGAGGAATTATTCCATAATATCCTTTTCCACAAAAAGAAGGTATCAAGGAAGGGTGAATATTAATTATACTGCCCTTAAAATGTTTTACAAATTTTTCGCCTAAAATAGATAAAAAGCCAGCCATGACAATTAAGTCAACATCAGAATCTTCAAAATGCTTTATAAGAGCTTCATCATACTCACTAACATCTGAATAATCTTTTCTTGCAATACATGTTGCAGAAATCCCATGGTTCTCTGCCCTTTCTAGTGCATACACTTCCTTTTTGCTTGAAACAACTGTAACAATGGAACACTCTTTAATATAGCCATCCTCAACTCTGTCAATTAAGGCTTGAAGATTTGTTCCACCTCCGGAAACCAATACACCTATCCTTAGCATAATTCAACCCCGGCCTTTCCTCTAACTATATCTCCTATAATATATGCCTGTTCTTTTTCGCTGTTCAAATGCTTCACTACATCTTCTGCTACTTCATTATTCACAACAACAACCATACCAATTCCCATATTAAATGTACTAAACATATTTTTTTCATCAACAATTCCTATATCCTGCAACAAATTAAACACAGGAAGTATCGGCCATGAGCCTTTAAAAACCTTAATTCCCAGTCCTTCTGGGAGCATTCTTGGAAGATTTTCATAAAACCCTCCTCCTGTAATATGAGATATTCCTTTAATTTCAAATTTATCTTTCAAGTCCAGTATAGCTTTGACATATATCCTTGTAGGCTTTAAAAAAGCCTCTCCTAAAGTGGACTCTAAAACTTTAACATCTTCTAAAAGTTTATCTTTTGTAGGTGATAAAACTTTTCTCACTAGAGAATATCCATTACTGTGAATCCCAGAGGAAGCTATTCCAATCAACTTATCCCCTTCTTTTATACTTTTACCGTCAATAATTTTACTTTTTTCTACCGCACCAACTGCAAATCCAGCTAAGTCGTATTCTCCATCTGCATAAAATCCAGGCATTTCTGCTGTTTCTCCTCCAATAAGAGCACACCCTGCTTCAACACAACCAGCGGAAATACCTTTTACAATCTGTGCAACTTTTTCAGGACGATTTTTCCCAAGTGAAATATAATCTAGAAAAAACAAAGGTTCTGCACCGCTGCACACTATATCATTTACACACATGGCAACACAGTCAATTCCAATAGTATCATGTTTGTCCATCAAAAAGGCTATTTTAAGCTTTGTTCCTACTCCATCTGTCCCCGATACCAGTACAGGTTCTGAGTAATTTCCCTTATTTAATGCAAAAAGCCCTCCAAATCCACCTATATCAGTAAGCACTTCTGGTCTAAAAGTATTTTTAACATCCTTTTTCATTAATCTGACTGCCTCATAGCCTGCTTCTACATCCACTCCTGCATCCTTGTAAGTAGCCATTTTATAAAACCTCCAATAAATCTTATTTGCCATTATTTTTTCAAAAAATCAACCACAGGAAGAATCATTTGCTCCCTGAGGTACGTCTATAGGGTAGTCACCAACAAAACAAGCTGAGCAAAAACCACATTTTGAACCTAAAGGCGTGTTTAAAATTCCTTCTACACTTAAATATCCTAAACTGTCCGCTCCTATCATGTTACATATTTCTTCAACAGAATATTTTGCAGCAACCAACTGAGTTTTACTGGAAATATCAATGCCAAAATAGCAAGGATGCTTAACTGGTGGAGAACTAACTCTCATATGAACTTCCTTTGCCCCTGCATCTTTCAATATTTGAACTATCCTTCTACTAGTAGTTCCTCTAACCACTGAATCATCTATCATTACAACTCTTTTACCAGATACAACATCTCTTATAGCATTTAATTTTATTTTAACAAATTTTTCTCTTTGCCCCTGTTCTGGCTGAATAAACGTTCTTCCAACATATCTATTTTTAAGAAGACCCATTCCATAAGGAATCCCGGATTCCTCTGAAAAACCTAGTGCAGCAGTAAGACCTGAATCAGGTACACCAATAACCAAATCTGCATCAGCTGGGTGTTCTATTGCAAGTCTTTTTCCAGCTTCAATCCTAGATCTGTAAACACTTGCTCCATCAATATAACTATCTGGTCTTGCAAAATAAATATGTTCAAATATACAAAGTTTTGATTCTTCAGATACTTTTGTTTGAATTGAATTTAAACCATTTTCTGAAATGACTACTATCTCTCCTGGTTCTACATCTCTTAAATATTTAGCTCCCACAGCGTCTAACGCACATGTTTCTGATGAAAGCACATAAGAGCCATCTTCGGTAATCCCTATACATAAAGGTCTTATTCCCAAAGGATCTCTCACTCCAATAAGTCTTCTCGGCGTAAGAATAGCCAACGCATATGACCCCTTTATTTCTCCCATTGTCTTTTCTATTGCCTCTTCAATTCCAGAGCTTGAAACTCTAAATCTAGAAATAAGATTTAAAATAATTTCCGAGTCTATAGTAGACTGAAATATAACCCCGTCTTCTTCAAACCTGTCCCTAATTTCGTTTGAATTCACAAGATTGCCATTATGTGCAAGAGCCAACTTACCGTTTCTATATTTAATAACCATCGGTTGAGAATTTTCCCTTATACTCTCACCTGCTGTAGAATATCTTACATGACCAATTGCAACATTTCCTTCAAGCTTATCAAGAACCTTTTCACTAAATATTTCCGGTACAAGCCCCATATCTCTGTGAAACAACAAGTTTTCATTTGCATTTACAGCAATTCCACAACTCTCCTGTCCTCTATGCTGAAGTGCATATAAAGCATAATAAGCAGCTCTTGCTGCATCATCTCCCTTTTTTTTAAAAAGTCCAAATATCCCGCACTCTTCATTTAACTTGTCTTCTCTAAAGTCGTCTTCTAAAAAGAAATCCTCAAATTCACCATTTTGCTGTTTAATTTTTCCATTCATACTCATACATATTCTCCTTACATAAAATTAATCCCCAATTTAATTACAATTAAACTGTTCCTTAAGATTCTTATCCTTTTTTTCCACCATTTGTTTTAAATCACTTTTATAGTTCTTCATTTTTTCCCTCAGCTCTCCATATTTAGTTGAAAGAATCTGAACACAAAGCAATCCGGCATTTTTAAATCCATTAACCGCCAAAGTTGCAACTGGAGCACTTTCTAGACCTTCAGTCATTGGCAAAAGTAAATCCAACCCTTTATCCTCTTTCAACTTAATTGGAACACCTATAACAGGAATGTTCGTAACTTTAGCTAAAACCTCTGCCAAGTTAGAGCCTTTTTTATAACCTGCAACAATAACTCCTACTCCATCAGCCTCTGCATTTTTTACGTACTCCACAGTATTTTTTAAAATGTCAGAGTCTGAATTGACTACTACTTCAACGCCAAATTGATTTAATAGCTCAATACAATCTTTTAAAATTTCAGTATCTGTATCTGTTACTATAGCTGCTTTTGCGGCTTTTATTTCAGCCATGATTTTTACCCTCCATTAAACGTAAAAATTAAAAAGGAGTTGGCAGACCAACCCTAAATGTTATTACCCAAAAGATGTCTTCCCACCTTAGCTAAAATTCTAGGGGATTTAGCCCTCCCCTTCATTATTAAGTATTTCACTAGCTTCTAAAACCTCTATTATCGTGTTTCATTTATCTCTTTCATACATTAATAATAGTACCAAACTGATTTACTTTTTGTCAATGAAATCCTCTCCAAAAACAAACATTATTTTATAAATCCATAAGAACATTCACTTTTTTTGTCAATGTTTTTTTAATAGACACTGTACTTTAAGATCTTCCCAAAACATTTTAGATTAAAAAAAAGTAAACTCGCTCAGTTTTAACTAAACGAGTTTACTTATATATCATAAATCACTAATCATCATAATGACCCTTGCACTGAATAACCTCAATCATATCATCTTGAATATCATATACAAGACGATTACAATCATCAATGCGTTTGCTCCAACCTTTTCTGTACTTTAGTGGCTCTGACTTACCAATTCCATCATTTCCATTTCTCTCAATATCTTTAAGTAATTTATTAATTTTTTTTAGCGTTTTCTTATCTTGTGTTTGCCAATATAAGTATTCTCCCCACGCTCGTTCTGAAAATATAAATCTACTCATTTTCCATTTCCTCAAGTTCTTCCATGGTTTTCACCACTACTTTTCCTTGATTAATTTGTTCGATGGATTGATCAATCGCTCTCTTATTACTGTTACTATAAAAAGGATCAATAGATACCTCAAATGGAATCCTGTGTTCACGACTCATTTTCTTTGCAAATATAGTAAATGCAGTTGTAACATTCAGCCCCAATTCCTTACAAGTTTTTTCCAACTCTTTTTTTATCTCTTCATCTATTCTTATACTAATTGTTGTTTGAGCCATTTTATCACATCCCTCCTAAATACAGTTTACCATTTTGTTATTACAATGTCAATACAAAGTTATTACATCTCTCAAAATAAGTACTATAAAAAGCCACAGATTAAAACAGAAAACTAATCTGCAATAATCTATGGCTTTATTTAGTTTGTTTTTTTTAATAGTTGCTATAATGTTTATATTATTCCCACTCTATTGTTGCTGGGGGTTTGCTTGTTATGTCATATACTATTCTATTTATATGTCCAACTTCATTGACAATCCTGTTAGATACTCTTTCCAGTACATCATAAGGAATTCTTGCCCAATCTGCTGTCATAAAGTCAGTTGTTGTAACAGCTCTTAAGGCTAAAGTATAGTCATAAGTTCTCTCATCTCCCATTACCCCAACACTTCTCATGTCTGTAAGCACTGTGAAATATTGATTTACTTCCCTGCCCAGACCTGCCTTTTTGATTTCTTCCCTAAAAATATAATCGGTATCTCTTAAAATATCAAGTTTTTCTCTTGTTATTTCACCAATTACCCTTATTCCAAGTCCAGGACCTGGAAAAGGCTGTCTCATAACTATATCTTCAGGTATTCCAAGCTCTAATCCAGCCTTTCTAACTTCATCTTTAAAAAGATCTCTTAGCGGCTCAATAATTTCTTTAAAATCAACATGATCTGGAAGACCTCCTACATTGTGATGACTCTTAATAACTGCCGCATCACCAACTCCACTTTCAATTACATCAGGGTAAATTGTCCCCTGTACAAGAAAATCTACTTTTCCTATTTTTTTTGCCTCTGCTTCAAATACTCTTATAAATTCTTCTCCAATTATCTTTCTTTTCTTCTCAGGGTCTGTAACCCCTTCTAGCTTGTCCAAAAACCTGTCCTGTGCATCTACTCTTACCAAGTTTATGTCATACTGGTTTGTAAAAACTTTTTCAACCTGGTCTCCTTCGTACTTTCTTAAAAGTCCATGGTCAACAAAAATACATGTAAGCTGCTTACCTATGGCTTTATGAATCATAACAGCAGCAACAGATGAATCTACTCCTCCTGAAAGAGCACATAAAACTTTTTTGTCTCCAACCTTTTCTCTTATTTCTTTTATAGATTGTTCTACAAAAGAAGACATCTTCCAATCACCTTTACAGTCACAAATATTGTAAAGAAAATTGTTCAAAATGTCTTTCCCTTTAGGCGTATGAACGACTTCCGGATGAAATTGTACACCATACAACTTCTTCTTTTCATTTTCAATTGCACCTGTTTCACAACTTTTTGTACGTGCAGTACCAACAAAACCTTCTGGAATACTATCAACAGAATAGGTATGACTCATCCAACAAATTGTATCCTCTTCAACATTTTCAAAAAGCTTACTTTTAGAATCTAAATGAATATCATTCTTTCCATATTCACGTTGCTGAGCCTTTTTTACAGTGCCTCCCATTACATGGCTTATTAACTGCATGCCATAACAAATACCTAAAATAGGAACTCCTAAATCAAAAATCCCCTTATCACAAAAAGGAGCCTTTGGATCTAATATAGAAGCAGGGCCTCCTGTAAAAATAATACCTTTTGGATTCATAGCTTTTATTTTGTCAATAGAAGTGTAATAAGGCAACACTTCGCAATAAACATTTGCCTCTCTTATTCTTCTTCCTATAAGTTGATTATACTGACCGCCAAAATCAAGTACCAAAATTAATTCACTATTCAATATAACCTCTCCTTCAAACAAAAAATATGATGTCTTATTATACCTAAATTAAGATTGCATTGCAAAATATTTTTTAAAAAATGTTAATTAATTTTCTTTTGACCTTTAATATATGAAAAAATACGCGAGAAAAAGGCAACAAACAACAGCCCTAGTGTTATGCCTATATTATCGAGAAATACATCTCTAACCTCTCCGCTTCTACCTGGAATAAATGTTTGATATGTTTCATCTATTATAGAAAAGGCAGTAGCCATAATCCAAGTTCTGTAGTAAGGCTTTAATCCTTTTACTCTAACTGCCTTCCAGGCAAGACATAACAAAATACTCAATAAAAAATAAATAAACACATGTGCCGTTTTACGTATGTAAAAATGAAGCTTATTTATATTAATAAAATTAATATTAAACCTTTCTATCATACTCTCAACAAAAGGTTCAACTCTCTCTAAAATAAAACCGCTTTTTTCTCTTGAAACATGGGCTGGTTCACTTGAAAGGGAAATGATTGTTAACATACAAAAAATCACAAGCACCCATGTAAGTACTGTCACTATATATCTGCTTTTCTTATCTATGTCAAACACACCTCTCGCCAAAAAACTTTCTTAATAAATTATATCACCTTCTACCATTTTCATTCAAGAAAATATTTTTTAAAATCACTTATAAAGTCCTGCTTTTGTATGCAAATCTAAAATTTTTGATATATCTTTTTTAGAAGCAGAATAAACCGATTCAACTTTTTTAAATGACCTTTCCCTTCTAAATAAAAAACCTCTAACCAGCCTATATATCCAAAACACTGGAAGTAAAAAGGGAAACTTATTAAGAATTTCAAACCTTTTTTTCATACCATTTAAATTAGGAAAAAGCATTTTAAAACCATGAAAATGCTTTAATCTTTTTACACTTCTTTTATCCTCAAACTCCCTACTCATACCCGCTAAAGCTCCATTTTTTATTGTCCCATAAACACCACTTGATAAAATATAGTCACCCATTAAATCATAAAGCTCATTATCCTCCTCATTACACTTCTCACTTTCAAACCAAAATTGAGATAGTCCACGAATATTTTCTTCAAATTCATCAAGTTTAATTTTTTCTAATTCACACTTTATATAATTCCAATCCATATTATCATAAAATTTACTGTTGTATACCCATATATCAACGATGCTGCGAACACCAACACCGTTATTTACATAGTGTTTTGTAAAATGCACCATTAAAAAAATGTAGAAATCTTCTTTTGAAAATTGGTATATGTATTGGAAATTTTTCTTTGTTTTTAATTTGTCCCAAACATTTTTATAATAAGATGCATAGGGCTCAAGGTTGCCCACAAGGCTTTTATGCATTTCTATAGTCATAAAAGGCTTCTTATAGTATTTATCATGTTTATCCTCAATTTTTTCAATGCTATAATTCATATCTTTCATAATTTTTCTAACAAAGGATGTTTTGTTATCTTTGTATAAAATATCTATATCCCCCATTGTCCTCATATCCACCTTAGGATAAAGATACTTTAAAAAATACCCTTTAAGGGGCATACATTCAATTTTATTTTTTTCAAATTCTTCTAAAATCATTTCTGTCATAACATGCTGTGTAGCCTCTTTGCCAACACTTTTTTTATACTCATTACAAATATTTTGCCATATATTTTTTGGCATTTTATATTTGTCCTCAACGCCCTTTAGTGGATAATAAATAATATTTGAAACATTGTGATAACAGGCAAGTTTATATAAACTTGCCCACTTTAGGTTTTTAGGAGGACTCTTTGCCTGCTTTTCGTGAATTGCTCTAGAAATTAAATGAATTAAATATGACTTTTCTTTTTCAACATTTTTCACATAAACCCCTCCCGTCATTATACCTTTCTTGAAAAACCTCTCCTTCTTTTATATAAATAACATTGTTATATAAAGAATTAAGTGTTTTTTTATGAGTTACAAAAATAAAAGTTCTTTTAGTAATTTTTTTAAGGTTTGATAATATTTTCTTTTCGGTAATTTCATCTAAAGCAGATGTTGCCTCGTCTAAAAGAACTAAAGGTGCATTAGTCAAAATTGCCCTCGCAATTGCTATTCTTTGAACCTGACCTTCAGATAACCCCTGATCATTTTCTCCAATTACAGTATCTAATTTAAGTGGAAGTTGATCGATAAATTCATTTGCACAACTTATTTTTGCTGCTTTCATTATTTCCTCGTCTGTTATATTTGATTTGAAAAATGAAATATTATCTCTTATTGTTCCAAAAAACACTATATTTTTTTGAGGAACATAGGTAAAATACTTTCTCGTATGGTAATTGATATCTATTTTTTTGCCACAATACCTTTTTAAAAAAATCTTACCTCTGTCAGGAGAATATACTCCAAGCAGAAGCTTTAGCAATGTACTTTTTCCAATTCCCGATGTACCACTTACCAATACAAAGTCACCATTTCTAATTGTCAAATCAACATTTTTTAAAACTTTTTCTTCATGGTATCCAAAAGATAAATTCTCAATATTTACAGATTCTATGTCAGAATAAAGCTGCATATCATATTTATCTGCTTCATCCAGACCTGACTCTTCAGGCAATTTTGTTATTTCAATTATCCTCTCTGCTGAAGCCATAGCCCCATAAAATTTAGGCATAAGACCGGACAATCCAGAAAAAGGTCCTTGAAGCTGTCCCACCAACTGCAAAATAGCTATTAATGTTCCAAAGCTAATATTACCATGAATAAGCTCATAAGAATTCCAAATCAGTGCGTATAAATAAACCATAGAAAAAATAAAAGAAAACCCTGTTGCAGCAAAAACATCAAAAATATTTTTTTCTCTTTTAGCAAGGTAGTGATTATTTTGCAATTCAGAAGTTTTGTCTAGTATTGTATCCTCTGCTTTAAAAACCTTTATAACAATAATATTCTCTAATAATTCATAAATAAAAGAACGCAGTGAAGCATCTTTACTTTGCATGTTTTTGTGAAGTCTTTTAGCTTTATTTCTAAGTAATCTTGTAACAAACAGAACTATTATTCCACCTGCTACAAATACCAATGTAAAAACTTTATTTAAAATAAATAAAACGGTAAATGCAGAAATTAATTTAGTAAAAAACTTCACGAAATTTGGTAAAATAGTTGATACACCTTCACTTACCTTTAATGCATCTGCTGTAAATCTACTTAATATATCTCCTTTATGATACTTTTTTATATATGAATAATCTTTTTTTGTATATTCACTTAACATTTTTGACTTATAACAATTTTCAAGCTTATTTTGCATTTCCCTTTGAAAATATTTACATGAAATAGTGGAAACAAACTGAAGTAAAAATAAAATAATCAAAAGAGAGCCATAAAAAAATAACCTGTCTCTTTCCCCTGTCGAAGCACTGTCAACAAGCTCTCTAGAAAAAAGAGCAATAACAACTCCATTTAATGCTAAAAATATACTTACAAAAATCAATACAAGCATTTTAATTAGCTGGGATTTAGAGTTTTTATATATCCATAATAAAACCTTTTTATCTTCCATCTTATACTTTTCTCCAAGTTTTTGACCTTCCATATATTGACTTAACCTTTTTTAAAACAAGACGTAAAGGAAATATCCCTTTCCAGAACCTGATATAGATATTATAAAAAATATTATCACATGAAAAATACTTTCCATTTCTCCAAAAACCTTTTACTACCCCTACTACTTGCGAATGCAATACAGAATATTCTTTTTTGTATTGATTATCTCCTATTAAAACATATCCATCAGACCTTACATCTACAATCCTGTGTAAAACATATTTTCCGTCATCTCTTATAAAAAGCGGAATGTCATACTTTTTTAAAACTTTATTTAAAGGCCTTACAATACAGACACTATCTTTTTTGTTTCTAAGCATAGGATACATGCTGTTGCCCATAACTGTAAGAACAATTTCACCCTCATTATTTAAAACTTCTTCAATTAGCTCATGTGCTTGAGACAACATTATCTTATTGATCAATTAAATCAGCATCCTTAAGCCTTTCAACAAACTCTTTAATATCATTTTTTGCTGTGGTCTGATCAACATCATATTCTTTCATAAAATCCACAGCTAACTGGTCTAATTTTTTACCTTTTGTAAGTTCTTTCCACAAAAAAGCTCCTGTTTCATTCAACGTTATCATACCATTAAAATCAACTGTAGCCTGACCTGTTGGAACTACAACATGATTATCTGAAATTTCTCTTATAATATATCCAGATTTAATCTTCATTAATCTTAATCCTTTCTTTTTTTATAACTTAACTTCCCCTTTTGTTTAAAGGGTTTTTTATCGTATAACAACTCTCAAAAAGATAAAGTCTTAAGCTTATTTACTGTATTGTAAATAAGCTCTACAGCCTCCATACTTATATTGCATCTTAATCGATATACAGGTATCTTTTTAAGTAAAATGTCTATAATATTTAATAAATTGCCCATACCATTAATATTGCTGCTAAAGGGACGTAAACTCTGACTTATTAACATCTTAACAGCTTCCCTGTCACTTAACAATTCTACTCTGTTCTCTTTAGACTGTTCGATAAATACAATTGCCTCAAGTGGTACTTTTACGTTAGAATGTAAGTTATTCTTTCCACTCCAAGGTGTCCCATACACATAAAAAACATCATCAATCAATCGTATAGCAGGCTTGTCATCATTAATTATAAATGTCCTGTCTTTACCAAAGTACTGCCTCCATAACTCTGTATGAGTAGACTTTCCAGTACCACATGGAGCAGAAAACAAAAACGCTTTATTATCTAATGAAACTGCTGAAGAGTGCAAGCAAAAACCATTAAAGTCTAAAATGGAATTTGAAAAAGCAAAGCCTGTGTATATATATTCCAATTCGTCAAAAGAGAGCTCTGAATGTTTATCTTTAATGGTTTTTAGCTTTTTATCAGTCATGTGTATTTTAACATCCACTGAATCTATGTTTTTGACAACATACGGCTTAGACCGTACATTTAGCGTTTTTTGCAAGCTCAATATTTCTACTCCCAAATCAGCTATCTTGTAGTGATTCATTCAAAAGCCCCCTAATTAATAATCTACCATATCTGCACTTTGAGCTTCTGATGAGTCTTTATCTTCGTCTTCATCGTCATCGTCGTCTACACCTTCATCTGTGTCTTCGTCTTCATCTCCATCTTCGTCTGCACCATCATCTTCGTCTGTGTCTTCATCTGCATCGTCGTCTGCACTCTCATCTTCGTCTGTGTCTTCATCTGCATCGTCGTCTGCACCATCATCTTCGTCTTCATCTGAACTTGATCTATCGGATGAACCTGACGAACTTGAAGATCTTGACGAAGCTGATGAACTTGGACTTTCAGAAGTTTCATCTTCCTCATCTTCCTCATCTTCTTCATCTTCTGAAGGCGCTGCTGGAATTTCTTCATCTTCCTTGTCTATAGTCTCCGTATCTGTTTCAGCTAAATTCAAAAGCAAGCCGTCTTTTTCTAATTTAATAGTTCCCAAATCACTATTTACTGCTTTAATTCCCTCTTTTCCTCCGCCTCTTATAAACGTTCTTCCATATACATAAACGTTATTAAACTCAATATCTCCATCTCCAATTCCTTCTGCCAGATAAACATTGCCTTCTATCTTCATATTTTCAAGTTTTACTCCTGATGAATTTATCACCACGTTACCCTCTATATCTTTGCTATAACTTTCTGGAGTATCAATATAAAGCTGGATAACATTATCAAGAATCTGAACCATCTCAGCCCTTGTCAAATTGCTATCAGGTTCAAACAAGTTATTTCCTTTTCCACGTATATAACCTGCTGCCTCCATAGCAAATATTGAATGTTCTGCCCATTCTGGCAACTTGTCATCTTCAAAACTTGAATTGTAATCAGAAGGCAACTCTATAGAAAAAATATTATCAAAAATAACCGCTGCCTCTGCACGAGTTAGAGAATCTTCTGCTCTTGCAAGTGGATTCCCATCTTCATCAAGGCTTCCTTTGATTACATCATTTGCATATGCTTTTATTAGAGCATCATAATACCATTTACCTTCTTCAACATCATAAAAAGGGTTGTCCACCATCAAATCATATTTAAAAATATTATCTAAAATTGCTATCATCTCTGCACGTGTAATATTACTATTGGGATTAAAATTTTTCCCATCTCCTTTTATAATACCCCTATCTTTCCAATTATCAATTGCCGGCTTGCCCCAAAAATCTTCTTCTATGTCTTCAAACTCAATAACTGGATTTTGTGCTAAAACCTCTAACCCCAACATACTATTTAACATAAGCGCTGTTAAAACTAAAACAATTAAGAATTTAAACCTCATAACTTTTCTCTCCCTTTTTAATTATATAAAAGTTCAGGGGCTTTAAGCCCCTTTGACTTTTAATTCTTTAAATTTTAACTCTCCCACCTTATAAAACAGTGGGAAAAAGGCAGACAAAATCCGCCTTTTTTTTAATCTAAATCAATTCCCTCCATTCCGGAAGGGTCAGGCACACTGTATGCAATGTCCTCAGTTTCAAACCTAGTAATTTCTAATTCCGGCTTTTCATATGGCTTTTTCATTCTATTCACCTCCTATACAATTTAAATAATCATTCCATTACACTATTAACAGTTACTTCACTATATACAGTTTTAATACTACCTTCTGAATCCTCATAAATCATATAAGATCTTGCATACCAACTCTCTCCATCTTCTATATCTTTCTTACGCACATAAAACTGATCTGTAGAGTCATTACTTATTCTTCCACGTATTATATTATCAGTTTCTAACGTTAAAGACTCTTCTAATTCTACGTCTGACTGTAGTAAAATTATACCACTTTCAATTAATCTGTCTGCTTCTTCAAGGTTTCTATTAGCAACAAATATCATTGATTTATCAGTATCGTCTACCATTACATATTCTGATAGTGCAATAAAGGATTCTATTTCAATTCCCTCAACATCTTCAACAAACACCGCTGTCAATTCAGTATCTTTATTTGGCATAAAGAAAGAAAATGTATTCTTATTGCTGATTTTTATTCCATCTTGCTCCCAGTGACTAAATTGCATACCTTCTAGAGGTTCATTTGCAATAACTTCAACTGGCACATCAAATTTGTATTCTCCTTCTGTACCTTCATCAGACAATTCTCCACCTGAAACAGTAACAACATATTTATCTGGCAGTCTTTCAAATATAGGTGCTATTAACATATTTGATTCAACATTTTCAAAGTCTTGATTCCATTCCACAAACTCATATCCTATCATATAAGGATCTGCTGGAGGAACAGCTGCTTCATTCTTTGCAACTTTTGTAGATTGAAGTACTTTTCCAGTTCTATCTATAAAGACAACATTAAATTCTTCTAACTCTTCAGACGTGTCGAAAAATATTGCTTTAAGATTTGAACCTGTACCTATTACTAACTGATGCAAAGAGTTACCAGATAAAATTGTTCCACTTTCTCCATCTTCCCAAAAAGCAAATTCAGAATTTTCATTTGCAATACCCTCTAATTCTATTTCAGTTCCAACTTCAAAAAGCTCTTTATAGTTTAGGGGAAGAATTTCATCATCCATTTTTACAGAACCATTACCTAAAACACTTACTTCAAGTAATTCTTTTTCTGTCTCTTCATAGTATTCAACTAAATCATTCCATACTACTTCATCATTAAGGAAATTATATCCTTCATCTAATGGTTTTGTTATACCAAGAGTGTTGAATCTGGAGTAATCTAGATTTTCAAACTCTATCGTTTGAATATCATCTCCACTTAATATAACCATGTGAGTTTCACTTGCAAGGAAATTAGCTGAATTACCTTCTTTTTGAATAAAATCTCCTTTTATCTCCATTATTCCAGATAAAAGTTTAGTAGAATGAGATTTATTTGACTTGGTAATAAATGATCCTTCTACTTTTACATAGTCATATTTATTTGTCATTTTAAGCAATGCACTTACACTATTACCATCATCCTCAATTTTGTAATCACCAGCCACGTCAAGATATCCACCATTTACCAAAAGTGTTCCACCTGTCTGAATTAAGTCACCTTCTACTGTCAACATATTTCCAGCTAAGTCAAGGGTACCATCTTCTAATACTAAATCTCCAGATATCTCTTCATCATTATGTAACGTTATATCTTCTTTAAATACATCCTGTTGATTCTCATCCCCATTAACCTCATGGTTACAATTATCAACCCCCTCACAAGAAATTACTACAGAATAACTTAAAACAAAAACAAGTACACAAACTCCCATAGACACAATGCATCTTGCTAATTTGCCTTTCATATACATTACCTCCCTTTTTTTTATACTTAACATGGTCTACTACTACATCCCTAACCATTTTTAAGCCTTTTTTAGTACTGCACATGTATTAAATTGTTTTTATTACATTGGAATTTTAACTTAACTATTTCTTGATTATTTTAACTATAAATATTATATCACATAAAAAGGATACTTCAATATATTTTGTGCAAAAAAATCCAATAAATAAACTCATTCTCAGCATCAAATCTTTGTATCTCTTTCTTTTTATAACTTTTTATGGGTTTACATGTAAATTATTATTTCCCGATTATTTCCCAAGGTTAAAAGGTTCACGAATTGCAATAATATTATATAGAAAACAGCATATCGGTATTAACTAATTTAACTTTTTCAGTTTTCAGTTTTTTTGCTTCCTTTGAATGATCTGTTTTAGTGAATAAATAGTAGTAAACATCATCATATTTTTGCATAAGATATTTTTTGTCAATAAGTGAGTTTATTTCTCCAATAACATTTACTGAATTCCTCCATTTACATTCACCTAAAATTATCTTCTTTTCTTTACGATTTGCAAATACAATATCAAAATCAGCTTGCTGTCTTTTAATAGGGTCATTTCCCCACCACATTCCGTGACTGGTGGCAACAAAAGGAAGGTCACCTTTTTTATTTTTTCTCAACATATATTGAAGGCATATTTGCTCAAATGCTGGTTTTCCAATAAATGAAGAAAGCTCCTCTCCAAAAACTTCATTATCTGCAATAATATCACCATTTCCACTTTCAACTTCAGCACGATTTAAAAACACAAACCTATACCAAAAATTATAACAATTATCAGATATCTTATAAATACCTTTTCGACTAGATAATGGGTCTTCTCCAAAAGGATATTGTTTACATATAATTCCTATATCAATTAGTGTTTTTAGGTATTTGTTTACCTTTGAACTGTCTTCTGCTATTTTAGTAGAAATCTCATTCAACCTTGAAGCACCAGCTGCTATTGCTGACACAATCGAGTTATACATGGCTGGTTCACGTAATTCTTGTTGCAACAGCATCACAGGTTCATTATATAAATATCCTGAAATATCAAAATACAGTCTATTTATATTTTCTTCAAAGGTTTCATTTTGATTTATCTGAGCTAAATAATGCGGAGTTCCACCTATACAGCTATAAAAGCGTATTTTATCTTCATTTGAAAAATTGTTCATCATCTTAGATGCATCTAAATAATCAAATCCTTCTAACTTTATCTGAGATGTCCTCCTTCCAAACAAAGGACTTTTATAACCTAAAACTTCATTCTCCATAAAGCCTATATGACTTCCACACAAAATCATAAACATTGGTGTTTCCTTTAACTTATGATCAATACAATTTTGCAAAATAGATTTTAGTGATTTATTTTCAGCAGAAGCATATGGAAACTCATCAAAAGCCAAAACAAATTTCTGTGTCTTTGCTTTATCTGCTAAAAATTCAAAAGCATCATTCCAACTCTCAAAAGCACTTGTACCCTTTGGAAACCCAAAAAAAGTATATATTTTTTGGGAAAACATCCTAAGGTTTATAGTATCGTTTGCTTCCTGAGCAGTAAAAAATATGGCAGGTTTATCCTCTATAAACTTCAAAACAAGAGTTGTTTTCCCAACTCTTCTCCTCCCATACATAACAACCATTTGAAATTTATCCTGATCATATAATTTGTTTAGACTCTCTAGTTCCTTGTCTCTTCCTACAAACACTTTAATCACCCTTTTATATACTTGCGATTATTGTACTCATAAGTATTATACTTACGATATCATTATATTATACTTCATTTTTTACTTTTGTCAATATTTTTGTATCTATAGACATTATTATTTCTCCATATTAATCCAATCACTCAAAATATCTTCTATGTAATATCTTACATTATACTATTCTTTCTTATCATAACTTCTTTTTCTATTCATTTTAGGATTTCACGATGAGCTAATTATTTACTTATTGGAATAGTACTTCTGATACTTACTTGTTGGCTTGTCTGGTAACGTCATTTTGAGAAGCCCTCCATTGACTAACGGATTAAGTATCTTCGTTCTAAAATACCCCCTATTGTTAAGTTTCATGAACTTTTGCATTTCTTCTCTTGTTCGTGGAGTTCTACAAAACTCCAACAACCTTTTTATAGCCACACCATCTTGGTTGGTATCTTGGTTGGTATCTTGGTTGGTATCTTGGTTGGTATCTTGGTTGGTATCTTGGTTGGTCAAAGGAATAATTGTCTTGAAAACATCTCCCTCAATAAATTTAGGATCTGCACCAGAGTAAATCTTATTGTATTTGAATATGTTCCTAACTCCTGAACCAAGCTCATCAACCCACCCTATCTCTTTGAAAAACTTTGCAATTTTTGGATTCTTGGGATAAGGTGAAAAATCCTCCGGATCAATGATGCCATTGCCATGAGGTTTGTTGCCATTTTCGATATATACTCTGTTTATTTCTATAATCATTTTTGCTGGGAAAGGATTGGAAAATTCTCTATGAATCAATAAATTGGTAATAGCTTCCCTGAAAATCTTATCTCTTATACTGAGCCTCTGAGTTCCCTCAAGATAGAATTTGTCATTGAGATGTTTAGAAATAAACTGCATCAGTCTTTCATAACTTCTTATAAGATTCACCCTTATGTCATCTCGATCATCATATCGGTCAAGGTTTTCCCGTCTCAGAATAGCATCTGTTCTATAATGAGGAAGAACTGTTTGTATCATCAGCTCACTGCCAAAAATCAAAATGCCAGCAAGGGTAATTCCTTGTTCACCTGTAATCTGATCCTTTAAATACATTCCAGAACTCTTCAATATATCTATATTATCCATTGAAGACCATGGGTGGTCAGATCTCATGTTTCCAACTATTTTTCGAACCCTTGTAAACAATTCGTCTTCCAGCTCATCCATTTCAGCATACGGAAAGATTCTATTTTCTGTATAAGTACTCTGTTTCCTCATATAAAGGCTAGACACTAAATTTGTATTATTTGTAATATCAAAATCACCATCTTCATTTCGATCGAATATTTTTCCTTTACATCTATGAACCTGAGAACTTTCAGGAACATTAATATATAAAATCACTTTTCCATCTATTTTTACCTCTTCTACAGCTAAATAAAAAGTAGGATTAAGAGTATTAGGATTATTTAGAGATGTTACAAAATCCTTTTTAATTTGTTCAACTGCCTCTGAATTTATGCCCGTAATTTCACCTGAATCATTAACACCTAAAAACAGTTTTCCCCCATATCGATTTAAAAATGCAGAAACTGATTCATATACATCTTTGTTTAGCTTATTTTTACTTTTTTTAAATTCTACAGTAATGCTTTCACCTTCACTGATTATTTTTTTCAGATTCTCTATTTTCATATTCAACACCTTATCTGTTCATCTGTATATTTTGATAAGTCATAAAGTAAATATTCATAATCTGGAACATATTTTTTCACATTTTCAGATAGCTCATCGCATCCCTTTATCATTTCTCCTAATGTAGTCTTGATTTTTCATTAATCAATTCCATTATATCACTTAACCATGTATTATAACATGAATTTTTATTTTTGAGCATATAAATTTACGATTTTATCATGTACACTCAATTTACTATATGTCAAACACAATGAGGCTAAAAATTTAAAAGTTCATATAATATTTTTATTACTAATTATATTCTTTGCATTATGCTATACATTAATTTTCTTAAAAGAACATTCTTTGAACTACTTGTAACAACTTCTGAAGGAAGATATGACGAAAAAACAATCCAAATATTTATACACATTAATTAAAAAAAAGCGAAACATACAGTATGCATTGCTTTTTTATTAATAAGTTTTATTTATTCACTATAACAACCAGATATTATATCAGCAATCCTCTTACTTGCGAATCCGTCACCATAAGGATTACTTGCTCTACTCATCTTTTCATATTCATCTTTATCATCAAGAAGCTTTTTAAAAGTCTTATATATAACTTCTTCATCTGTACCAACAAGTTTTAACGTTCCTGCTTCAATTCCTTCTGGCCTTTCTGTTGTATCTCTCATAACTAAAACTGGCTTGCCAAGGCTGGGAGCTTCTTCTTGTATTCCTCCGCTGTCTGTCAAAATTAGATATGACCTTGAAAGAAAATTGTGAAAATCAAGTACTTCCAAAGGCTCTATAATTCTTATTCTATCAGTATCTCCAAAGATTTCACTGGCAGCTTCCCTTACCACTGGATTCATATGAATTGGATAAATAGCTTTAATATCAGGTTTTTCATCAATAATCCTCTTAATAGCTCTAAACATATTTCTCATTGGCTGTCCAAGGTTTTCTCTTCTATGAGCTGTTATCATTATGAGTCTGCTGTCCAATGCCCACTTTAAATGTTCATGATTATAATCTTCTTTTACAGTGGTTTTTAGTGCATCTATTGCTGTATTTCCTGTTACATAAATAGTTGAAGGCTCCTTTCCTTCTTTTACAAGATTCTCTTTTGAAACTTTAGTAGGTGCAAAATTGTAATTAGCCATAATACCAACAGCTTGACGATTAAATTCTTCTGGATATGGAGAATAAATATTATATGTTCTAAGTCCTGCCTCCACATGACCTACTTGTATTTGCAAGTAAAAACATGCCAGTGAAGTCACAAAAGTTGTTGATGTATCACCATGTACTAATACTATGTCAGGCTTAACCTCTTCTAACACCGCCTGCATCTTTTCTAAAATATTTATAGTAACATCAAATAGAGTTTGTTTTTCTTTCATTATGAATAAATCATACTCAGGCTCTACATGAAAAGCTTTTAAAACTTGATCTAGCATTTCCCTGTGCTGACCTGTCACACAAACTGTAGTTTTTAATTCATTTCTTTTTTTTAGTTCTTTAACAAGAGGACACATTTTTATAGCTTCTGGTCTTGTCCCAAAAACCACCATTACTTTTTTCATAAGTACATATTAACTCCTATACTATATTTTTTATAATACAAATTTCCACTAAGATATATTATATCAAAAACAGCTTAAAAAACACAAAGGATAGAAAAATTCCCCCCAAGACATCCAATGGATAATGAACTCCTGCTAACACTCTAGAAGCAGCAGTAAGTACAGCCACCCCAATACATAAGATTCCTGCCAGTGGATGAATCCAGTACACTGATAAAGCAATTATCATCGCAGATGAAGCGTGCCTGCTGGGAAATGAACCACCTGTATCATGATACACTATTGGCTCAATTTCAAGTGCCTCAAAAGGTCTTTTTCTATTTATAATCTTTCTTAACGCACTTACTGTAACAAACACCAATGCTGGTATCAAAAGAAATTTTATCAACCGCTTATCTAAATTAAAGAGTAAATACAAAACACACCCTGCATAAAAGACAACAAAAAACCTTGATGAAGCTCTTGTTATAAAGTACAGTGGTTTTTTAAGATTCTCTTTTTTTAATATAAGTTTATGTATATACATAAATATTTTTGCATCTATAGACATTATTATTTCTCCACATGGCTTTAATATCATTAAAATATTCCAATACTTAAATTGTATTATACTATTATTTTTAAACATTAACAAATAAAATCCAAGGCATCAAGTGCCTTTCATATTAAGAGGTGTATATATTAAATATGAAGAACAATATTCCAGAAACTAAAGTTACGCAGTTTAGAGCCTGTAAATACTCCTCGGGGCCTTAGCAAATCTCGCTATCGCTCAAACAATGCTCTCCCTTTCCTCGTCGTATTAACACGCTCTACAACTTGCTCCACAATGTTTCTTCCATATTTTCATTCACATAAATAACATGCCTTTCATATTAAGGCTTTCACTTAATTTAGAAAACACCTCACCAAGTACCATCTACTAGGTGAGGTGTTTTTTACTTATTTCTTAGTAGTCCTTATATTTCTCCTTTTGCAGTAACTTCACTGTATGTTGTAGTAATATTGCCCTTAGAATCTTTATATATCAAATATGCCCTCGCATACCAAATTTCCCCCTGGTTCACATTCAGCTTCCGCACATAAAACTGATCTGTAGAGTCGTTATCTATCTTCCCAATAATTATATTTTCAGTATCTAAAGTCAACATATCTTGAAATGCTGTGTCTGGATTAAATAAAATCACTCCACTTTCTAAAAGTTTATATCCTTCCGTAACATTTCTATTGGCAACAAACATTATAGATCTCCCTAATCTATCAACAAGTATATGTTCTGACAATGCTATAAAGGGATCTTTTTCAACACTTTCTGATTCTTCTACATAAACAGCTGTAAGCACTGTATCTCTCCTAGGCATAAAAAACGAAAAACTTTCCTCGATGCTTATTTTCATTCCATCCTGCTCCCAGTGACTAAATTTCATCCCTGCATCTGCATCATCTGCAATAACTTTAACTGGTATATCAAATTTATACTCTTTTTCTGTCTCTCCTGTAGGTAATTCACCATCGACAACAGTTATAGTATATTTATCAGGCAGCCTTTCAAATATCGGATTTATAAGCATATTCGATTCTACATTACTAAAATCCTCATCCCATCCAACAAACCTGTACCCTATCATCCTTGGATTAGCAGGAGGCACAGCTGATTCATTTTTAGCAACATTTGTGGATTGCAATATCCTCCCACTTCTGTTGTTTAAAACAACTGTAAATTGATTGGTATCCTCTTCAGGAGTTCTATAAAATACTGCCTTTACATTCTCACCTGTTCCCATAAAAGTCTGATAAACCGGCTCTTTAGAAATTATACTTCCTGTTGTACCGTCTTCCCAATATGCAAATTCTGAACCTGCATTTGCTTCTGCAGTCAACTTTAGTAATGTACCATATTCATAATTATATTTATAATTTACAGGTAAACTTACAGTTTCAGTATTAAGATTTACAGAACCATTTCCAATAATACTGACCCCTAAAAGGCTTTCTGGTTTTTCTTCTGCATATGTAGTTATAATATTTTTAATGTTTCCTTCTAGGTCATATTTATATTCAATAGTAGTCCCGTTGTCATAAACAACCTTAGTCAAACGATCTAAATCATCATATTCTTCTTCCACACCATAAACTGAAACGGATATCAAAATAAACACACAAAAGCTCATTAAAAACAACATTACTTTTTTCATTTTTATCCCCCCTGATTTTTTTTTTACTTCTTTTATTATTATAAATGTATTTCTAAATATTTGCAATAAACATTTCATAATGCATATTAATCCCTTCCATAGCTAGTCTTCTAAGTTCAAATCTATCTACCTCTATGGTTGCAGTATCCGCTCTTTTGTAGACCTTTCCTTTGTAATAGTAAGGCGTATCTTTACCTTTTTTAACTTCTACAATAATGACCGTCTTACCACCTATTTCCATGGTCATCTACCCCAAATATTATTTTTCCATCACTATAATTAGCATAAGCACTAACCGTTTTTAAAAAAGTTTTTGAAACTACTTCTTTAAATTCTAAATTATAACTTTTCTTGGTTTGCAAAAGAGTCAACTCATTAATATTTATAGTGCAATTTCACCATAAATATTTTACATTTGCAACGTTAACGTTTTCGTTGTATTTTTTGTTACATTTTGTAACGCTTTTTCTTTTTTCGTTGCACAACACTCTACAACGCTTAGGAAATTCATCAGTAAAACAAATTATAACAATAAAAACCCATTAGTTAATATTTTCTATTAATTAATGGGTTTAATCTCTTCTATATGCGTCTTTTATCTCTAAAATATATTAAATCAACATCCTTTTTGCTATATAACTATATTTGGCCTTTTGAAGTAACTTTACTATATGTAGTAATAACATTGCCATCAGAATCTTCGTATATCAAGTATGCTCTTGCATACCAAATTTCTCCTTGTTTTACATTGAGCTTACGCACATAAAATTGATTTGTAGAATTGTTGTCTATTTTCCCAACAAGTATATTTTCAGAATCTAACGTCAACATGCCTTGAAACTCAGTACTTACTTTATTCAATCACTCTTCTTATTTTTCTAAGAAAATATCCCTGAGTAAATCTAACAGTTCATCAATATTAGTTCCTTTTATCCCTAAATTCTTCAAATCTGGTTTATCTTTGAGAATCAGCTCAGTAAATTTAATAATATCTTTTTGAATTCCCCCTGCTGTTTCAACTTTACTGGAAGAGACCACATTATATAAAAGCCTAAAGATATCATTTTTATGCTTTCGAATGTTTTTTGAATCCACTTTCTCTCCGCCTTCTTTTCTTTTTTTCATATCCAACCAAGCTTTAATTTTGAAAAGAATAACTGTTTCAATTTTAATAATGGAGTAACCATCCACTGTTCGTTTTCCTTTCACTAATGAATCATAATAGACGTCATTGAGCAGTATCGCTGAAAGACTTACAATGCTTTCATCGATGTGGATCGGTGTTAACCCGATATCAAATTTAAGTTCCATGTTACTAGGTTGCTTGCTAAATAGTTCAATCATTTTAGGAAAAGATGAGTCCTTCGGCTCTGTAAATCGATAGAATTGATGCTCTCCTTCGTTCTTCTCACGATGCTCATAACCACCATCTTCAATAAACTCCCAAAACCTCTCTCCAAAAGACAAATCGAGAGCTTCGATAATGAGTACCATATCTAAGTCCTTGGTGGCTCGAAATGGAGCTCCCAGTTCATCCATAAGAATATCACAAGCTGTGCCACCTATAAAAACATATTGATTCGTATAATCTCCAAAATACTCTTTAAACTTCTCTAGTCCGTGTACCATATCTCACCTAGCAAAGCCTCTTCTAGTGCTTGCTCAACCCTTTCATCAGTTTCTTCTTTCAAGGATGCATATAAAGATAGTAAATCGACATGCTTTTTTTCTGCAAATAACTTAGGGTCATAATCCCAAAGCTGAAGTTCAACTAATTTGGTATCTTTTATCAAATCCTTGTTCCTAACAATTTCTAGCTGTTCTTCATTGAGCTGTTTTCTATCTATTGCCATGACTGGATGATCGGGCATATTGATCATGGATAACCCTGCCAGTGCGTCAAACCCTGTAGACAAAGCACCTAAAGGTTTTGTTCTTGTATAGATGGTTTTTCTCACTGGTGTTTTTAAATACTTCCTTCCATTCAAAAAATAGTCTGGATCTGGAATTCTTTTATATTCCTTGCTTCTCCCTGTCTTGCCACCAACCTCATAGGTGATTAGATTCGCGTGATACAGTTCATTTAGTGCTCTAGAAGCTTTCATGTAATTAAATCCCATCTTCTCTGCAAACTTGGTCATATTCACAACTTCATCTTTATTGTACAAAAAGTACAAATACGCGATCTGTGCAGGTGTTGTAAAGCGCTTTACATCTTGTTCAGCTTGTTCTTGTGCCTTTTTCAAATCAAGCCCTAAAAACGGCAAATACATCTGTCCATCTTCAATTACGAAAGCGATTCTCTTTTCGATTAAACTTCTTCTTCTATATCTTGAAAGGTCCTTATAAAATAGAACAACTTGACGGTCTGTAAGATTTTTAATTTGCTTAATATGCTTTTGTAGTTGATCGATATTCGGCTTATCATGAAGGACTTCCATCAAAACACATTGTGTTTCAAGAATCTTCATGTCATAAAAACGATAACTATTTCTCAAAAACAGTGAAAAATTATTCTTTTTATCCCAAGGATTAACCGTTAAATTTTTATCGATATTTTCCTTCAAGTAAGTCTCAAGAACCATAATCAATGAATTCACCTCTTAATATAACATTTGTACTTTAAATATAACATCTTTATTGTTAAATTGCAAGTTATTTTGTTATATTAGGCTTAATCTAACTTTTTTATTTTCAATATAACAGCACAAGTGTTAGATTGTAAATTATTTTGTTAAATTTAAATACTTAATTTTTCATCTTTTCTCTATATATTATATCCTATATACCATTTAACAAATCTCTCGATACCTGTTTCAATTCCTGTAGAGGGATTATAACCAAGTATTTCTCTGTTTGCATACGTGCTTTTAACATATTCCGATTGCATAGGCAATTTTTTAATTACTGCTTCTTTACCAATTGATTTTTCAAGAATCTCTACC
>NZ_JAVDDS010000038.1 GCF_030848475.1 Herbivorax alkaliphila | reverse complement strand
CTAAGGTATTTTTTGAAATTTCATCGTATTCATCTGGATTTGCAGTTTTAGCCTCTTTAGACTTAATCAAATCATAAACCTTATACTAACTAAAAACTATCTTTTAAAGGTCACATCTTACAATTTTCATGTAAAAAAATTTGTTTATAACCCTTATGAGGCAGCCACTCTTTTTTTGATACTTTCCACACCTTATTTCCCACAAACACGGATAAGCTCATCCCTTACTTCCATAAACGCAAAACCCAAAAGATTTAACCCTTTCCATTCCAAAGGATTTTCTATATTTTCGTCATCAACCGCCATTCCTATTCCCCATATTTTATCTCTTTGTAATTAATTATGCAACCGCTTTTGGTATCTATGCTTTTTGCAAATTGCTTAAGTATCAAATACAAAAAACGGCATATAGAGGAACAGATTTGATTCCATTCTCCAACCCAAAGTTCTTTGCTGAAACTCTGATAGAGTACTTTGGTTCATACTTGGCAATATACTGATTCAAGCTTTTTGATCGGACATTATCCGAGGATTTAACCTCTATAGGTATGATATTGCCCTCCCTGTCTTGGATTACAAAATCTACTTCCGCTTTTCCCTGAGACTCCCAGTAATATGGTGTATACCCGTTAGTAACCAGAGCAGATGCAACGTAGTTTTCAGCCAATGCACCCTTAAACCCTTCAAAGCTTGGCATGTCAACAAGGATAGCATTGGGGTGAATACCAAACTTAGAACAAAGCAAGCCAATATCTGTCATGTATACTTTAAAGGAGTCACTATCTGAATATTCAGAAAGAGGCATTTTGCCTTCCTTCACCTTATTACATTTAATAATAACTCTCGAAGCCTTCAGCCAATCCAACGGCGTTTCATATTCATAAGCTCTAGCTCCCGATTTTATTACTTTATATTGAAACTTTCGATTATCCTTTGCAAGTTGAGCTGGAACGCTGTTAAAGGCTGCCATAATTTTTGTAGTCTCATTAGGTGTTGCATACTTTGCCATATCTGCTATATAAGCGTCATTGATATTTTTTTGCGCAGCGGTTACAAAATTATAATCTTCCTCCCTCAAATATTCCAACACTGCCTGTGGCATGCCACCGGTCAACATATATGATTTGTAAAAATCTATTGCTGTCTCATGAATAGATAAAGGCTCATTGCAATCAAAAGAACTGCGGATCAATTCTGCCATTTGTCCTTTGTCCATTGCCCATAAATATTCTTCAAAATCTAAAGGATAAAGGGTTATCATGTTTACTTTCCCAACAGGAAATGAATACTTCTCTCGGTTTATCGCCACTCCTAAAAGACTTCCTGCGGCAATGATATGATATCCAGGTGCATTTTCGCAGAAATACTTAAGGGATGTTAATGCTCTCTCACATGCTTGTATTTCATCAAGAATTATGAGAGTGTCTCCTCTTAAAATGGTTTGCCCCGACTTTGCCGATAACTCTTTTATAATTCGTTCTGGATTTAAGTCTCTTTCAAATATGTTCGATACTTCAGTACTATCCTCCAGATTGAAATACACTGTGTTTTTGTAATCTTCCTTGCCAAAAGTCAGTGCCGTATATGTCTTTCCAACCTGTCTTGCACCATTTATGATAAGTGGCATCCTGTTTGATAAGCCTTTCCACTTTTTAAGACTGTCTACAATTTTACGTTTCACATAATGTCACCCCTTTACTCTTTTTATAATTTAATAGTGTCACATAATTTACATTTTGTCAAGGTGACCAAATTACTCTAGGAGTCTTGGACAAAACTAATAAACCTATTACTACCAATGCAAAAGCAAGAAAAAATACATTAAAAATTGTCAAACACAAAAATATAGATTAAAAATATTAGTATGTATAATAAACAAATCCCGCAGCAAACGTTAATTTTTCTCGCCATTCGCTACGGGATTTTAGAACCAATTTATTCTAATTCTAAACCTCCAACTCCTATATGAGGTAGAATAAACCCTCCACCTAAAACTCCAATGTTCACATCATCTAAACAAATTCACTTAAAATCACTCTACAGTTACACTCTTTGCAAGATTCCTTGGCTTATCTACATCGCACCCTCTCACCAATGCCATGTAATACGCAAAAAGTTGTAATGGAGTTACTGCTGCAATAGGTGCTAAAAAGGAATCCATATCCGGTATTGTAAAAACAACATCTGCAACATTTTCAACATGCTTATTGCTCTCTTTTGCTATTGCCAATACAGTTGCCCCTCTTGCTTTAACCTCCCTTATGTTGCTTATCATCTTTTCCATAAGACCATCTTGAGTCATAGGACATATAACAAGTGTCCCCTCTTCAATAAGAGCAATTGTTCCATGTTTTAGTTCTCCCCCAGCATAAGCTTCAGAATGTATATAAGATATTTCTTTAAGTTTTAATGAACCTTCCATAGAAAGAGCATAATCAAGACTTCTTCCAATAAAGAAAATGCTCTTTGCATTACAGTGCAGGGAAGCAAACTTTTGTACCACTTCCTTGTTTTTAAGTATTTCCTCTATAGCATCTGGAATAGCTTCAAGGCCTTCTATAGCTTTTTTATACTTATTATCTTCTATAAGTCCTCTTTTATATGCCAAATCTAAAGTTACAAGATATAGTGCCGAAAGCTGTGTATTATAAGCCTTTGTCGAAGCAACTGCAATTTCCGGGCCTGCCCATGTATAAAGAACATCATCTGATTCCCTAGAAATTGAACTTCCCACAACATTAACTATGGAAAGTACCCTTGCCCCCTTTTTCTTTGACTCTCTCAAAGCAAACAGAGTATCTAAAGTTTCACCTGACTGACTTATTATAATAACTAAATTTTTATCTGTAACAATAGGATTTCGGTATCTAAATTCAGAAGCCACATCTACTTCTACAGGAATTCTTGCTGTCTCTTCTATTATATATTTCCCCACAACACCTGCATGGTAGGCTGTTCCACATGCAACTATAAATATTTTCTCAATCCCCTTAACATCCTCTTGGGTCAATTTTATGCTGTCTAATTCTACTTTGCCTTCTTTTATTCTAGGTGATATTGTATCTCTTACAACCTTTGGCTCTTCACACATTTCCTTCATCATAAAATGCTCATATCCCGCTTTTTCTGCAGCCGCAACATCCCAGTTAACCTTAAAAACATCCTTTTCTACCTCAACCCCATAGTTGTTGTAGACAGTTACCTTGTCACTGGTTAATGTTACAACCTCTTTATCATCTAAAATATAAACATCTCTGGTATGTTCCAATATTGCCGGAATATCAGATGCTATATAGTTTTCTTCTTCCCCAAGCCCTACTATTAGTGGGCTATCCTTTCTTGCCGCTACAAACATATCAGGACAGTCAGTGCATATAACTCCAAGTGCATATGAACCCTCAATGTCATTCAAACAATCAATAACAGCTTGTACTAAATCACCTTTATAATTGTGTTCAACCAGATGCCCCACCACTTCGCTGTCTGTTTCAGAAATAAATTCATATCCCTTAGACTCTAAAAATTCTTTTATTTCTAGGTAATTCTCTATTATACCATTATGCACAACAGCTATTTTTCCTGATTTACTGGTATGGGGATGAGAATTTAAATCATTAGGCTCCCCATGAGTTGCCCATCTTGTATGTCCTATACCTACAATTCCTTTAGGAGTTGTTTTAGACATTTTTTCTTCTAAAGTTGCAAGCCTTCCTTTACACTTCATTACCATTAACTCATCATCATCAAAAACAGCTACACCAGCAGAATCATAACCTCTATATTCCAGCTTTTTAAGCCCATTTATAAGTATTGGTGTCGCCTCTTTATTACCTATATATCCAACTATTCCACACATAAAATACATCTCCTTTAAATGGTATAAGTATTGTAACCTTAAAACCAATAAATCTTTAAAAATAACCTTTTTGCATTACTATAATATAAATTAATTATGAATAATAGAACAGACAAGTAAATTAGCATCTGTTTTGTTTACAATCCAATGCATCACCTGCCTTTAAACATTTAAAACCTACCCCAGTCTTTTCTCTATAACCTTTACCAATTCAACAGCTTTATTAGTTATATATTCCTGACCCTTTCCTTCAATCATAACTCTTATAAGTGGCTCTGTACCAGAAGCTCTTATAAGAACTCTTCCTTCACCGTCAAACTCTTCTTCTAACTTTTTACACATGTCACAAACTACTTTATCGTCAAGATATGAATTTTTATTCTCATTCTTAACCTTTGCATTTTTCAAAACCTGAGGTAAAACCTGCATTTTAGAAGCAAGCTCTGATAATTTTTTTCCTGATAATTTTAAAACATTTAAAAGTTGAACTCCTGTCAACAGTCCATCCCCTGTAGTGTTATGCTCTAAAAATATAATATGCCCTGACTGTTCTCCACCTAAAGCATAACCATTTTCAATCATATTTTCTAGTACATATCTATCCCCAACTTTTGTCTTGACAATATTCAAATTTTCTCTTTTTGCCATAAAGTCAAGACCTAGATTACTCATAACAGTAGCAACAATTGTATCTTTTGATAACTTTCCCTTTTCCTTTAAACTCAATCCAATAATAGACATTATCTGATCTCCATCAACAAAACTACCTGTTTCATCCACTGCCAGAACCCTGTCAGCATCTCCATCAAATGCAAGACCAACATCTGCACCAGTCTTTTTGACAAACTCCTGAAGCTCTTTTATATGTGTAGATCCACAATTTTCATTTATATTAATTCCATCCGGTTTATCATTTATAACCAAAGCTTCTGCACCTAATTTTGAAAATGCCAAAGGTGCTGCCTTAAATGCTGCACCATTAGCACAATCTATTGCAACTTTCAATCCTTTAAAGTCACTGTCAATTGTACTTTTTATGTAATTTACATAGTCATCTACTGCAGTATCTACTGTAGTCTCTGTTCCAAGTTTATCTCCTGTTGGAAGAGATATTTCTTCAGATTTATTAAGAATAATTGATTCTATTCTCTTCTCTATATTATCTGACAATTTATAACCTTTGTTATTAAAAAATTTAATTCCATTGAACTCAAACGGATTGTGGGACGCTGAAATGACAATACCAGCATCTGCCTTATAAGTTCTAACAAGATATGCAACTGCGGGAGTAGGAGCTACACCAAGACATATAACATCAGCCCCTACAGAACACAATCCTGCTACAAGAGCTGACTTTAGCATATCTCCTGATATTCTTGTATCCATACCTACAAGTATCTTTGGTCTGCTATTTTCCTTAGAAGCTAAGACATATGCTCCAGCCTGACCTAATCTATATGCTAAATCAACAGATAACTCTTTGTTTGCAACACCTCTTACTCCATCAGTTCCAAAAAGAATTCCCAATACATTCATCCCCTCTAACTTTTTAATTTATATATAACTTTCTATAAATAATAACCTTTTCTGACGGTACATTCAATTACAAGTATAATATATATTCTACTATAAGTAAATATTATAATTCATTTAAACATTTTTTGCATTAAAAGCATTTTTTGTATTTAATCCAAACTCTTATTCGAATAAGTTTTTATTATCTCTTCTGCTATTTTTATTCCATCTACAGCAGCACTCACTATGCCCCCGGCGTACCCTGCACCTTCACCTGCAGGGTAAAGACCATTTATTCCAACAGCTTCTAATTTATCATCCCTAACAATTCTAACTGGAGAGGATGTTCTTGTTTCAACTCCTGTTAAAATAGCATCTTCAATGCCAAATCCCTTTATCTTGGAATCAAAAAAATCAATAGATTTTTTCAAAGAAGCTGTAACATAAGATGGAAGACATAAATTAATATCTGAAAACACTGTTTCACCTGTGTATGAGGGTTTAACCCCTCCTAACTTCCTAGTCTCCCTGTCGTTTAAAAAATCTCCTAGTTTTTGAATTGGAGCTGAATAATTTCCACCTCCACATTTAAAGGCTAATCTTTCCCACTTTCTCTGAAATTCAATACCAGCCAGTGGATGAGAACTTTCAAAATCATCTGGCCCTACTGATACTACCAACGCACTGTTAGCATTTTGTTTATCCCTAGAAAACTCACTCATTCCATTGGTAACAATGGTTTCTGGCTCAGATGCTGAAGCAACAACAACTCCACCTGGACACATGCAAAAAGAATATACTGTTCTGTCAGAAAACTTCTTAAACATCTGATAATCAGCAGCTCCAAGTCTTGGGTGCTTTGAAGCTTCTCCATATCGAGCCATGTTGATTAACTGCTGAGGATGCTCTATCCTTACACCTATTGAAAATGGCTTTTGTATAAACTTAACCCCGCTGTTAAAAAGAGACTTAAAAGTATCTCTGGCACTATGACCAACAGCTAAAACAACTAATTGAGAAGAAATTTTTTCACAGTGATTCACTTTAACTCCAGAAACCCTGTTATCCTTTATCAAGAATTCAGTTATCTTAGAATTAAATCTCACTTCTCCACCAAACTCAATAATCCTTTTACGCATGTTTAAAACCACTTCTTTAAGTATATCAGAACCTATATGGGGCTTTGCTTTAAACAATATTTTTTCTGGAGCACCTGACTTGTAAAACTCATCTAATACTATTCCTGAACGCCTGTCATTTATTCTAGTAGTAAGTTTTCCATCCGAAAAAGTACCTGCTCCACCTTCTCCAAATTGAACATTTGACTCTTTATCCAACTTTCCGTCTGTCCAAAAAGAATTAACTATTTGTGTACGTTTTTCCACACTCTCTCCTCTTTCAAGTAAAAGAGGTTTGTAACCATTTTGAGCTAATATAAGAGAAGCAAATAAACCCGCAGGCCCAGATCCTACAACTATCGGCCTTTCATTGAGTTTCTTATCCCCATAGATAATAGGCTTTGAAGGAATATCCTTTAAAACCCTTATATCATTACTGGAAGGAAGTTTAATTTCCTTTTCTATTTCAACAACAACAGAAAAAACAATGTGAATATTAGGCTTCTTCCTAGCATCAACCGATTCTTTTACTATCCTAAAAGAATTAAAATATTTTTCACTTATTCTTATTTTTTTGCAAACAGCTTTTTTTAAGTCATCCATTGTGTAGTCTAAACTCATCTTTAAATTATGCACAATTATTTTCATTATTCATCATCCATATCTTCCTTTTCTTCAATAACAACTTCCAATTCATAATCGTTTAAAAGTTCTACCATCCTAGGAAGTTCAACTTTAAGTGGTCTTCTATAACTACCTTCATCAAGACCTTCAACATCTATACTCGGCTTTAAACTCTCCACTGAAATTCTTTCAAGCTCTTCTTCCCTACCCTCTAAAACTATATCAATATCATCTCTGACAATGTCATATATAAAAGAATCATCTATAACAGCATTTTCAATTGCTACATCCTGACTTCTTATTGTAAGCTCCCGAGCTGCTTTTTCTTCAATAACCAAATCAACATAGACATTTGAAGGTGTTTCAACAAGTCGAACTCCTTCTGGAATATTTAAACTAACTCTCTTTGTTTCACTCTGATTCATATTTTCTATACTAACTTCTTCAGTTCTTATATTATCAATCCACTCAACTACGTCTGGTGCACCTGTTATAAGTGCTTTGTCAGGCACAATTTCGTGAACACCGTCAATAAAATTTCTAGCCGGCCGCCCTTTTATAACTGGAACTATAGGCACTTCCTTTGCCATCTCAACTTTTACATTTACATTAAGCTCAACATCTATATCTTCTAAAACTTCACTATTATGGTCATAAATAACACATTCTTTTTGGACAATCAATTCACTTACTATATTACTTACATCAACATAGACCTTAACTTCTCCAATAGAATTAATCACAGAATCTGTAGCTTCTATAGATACCATTCCCGGTATAGACGCTACTTCAATTATCCTGTAATTTTCTTTTGGCTCCCCTACTGTAATCACTTCTACAGGAAAAGAGTTTTTACCCACTTGTTCTAGTTCTATATTTACCAACCTAGGAGTGATGCTTTCTACAGAAAAACCCTCTTTATGTATATCCACTTCAACATGTAAGTTTTGAGTATTCACATCATTTATTTTTTCAAAATCAATTTTAGCTTCAACATCATTTATACCTAAAGTGCTTATTTTGTCTTTTCTTCCCTTTAGACTTATAGAAACATTTCTAGGAAAATTTTCATTTGCTATAACAAATCCCTTCTCCTTTAAACTTTCTTCATTTTCAATTTTCAATGGCACACTTAAATCATGTGAAACCACAGGATTTAAACTGTCTAAAACAAAAAACCACAAAATCACCGCAAAAGCCAGAGAAAAAATTTTAGTTTTCATATCTTTTTTAAATAACTCACTCATTTAGACTTCACCTTCCATAACCCTAACTTCTTGTTTGGCACATCTTTATCAAGAAGGTTTTTATTTAAAGCTTTTCTTAAATTATCACTGGTAAGATTTCTTGTTAATCCACCATTTAATGCAACTGAAATCTTTCCTGATTCCTCTGATACCACAATAACTATAGAATCAGACACTTCAGTTATTCCTAATGCAGCTCTATGCCTTGTCCCTAAATCGTTGCTTATGTTTGGATTTTCTGTAAGAGGTAAGAAACAAGCAGCCGCTTTTATTTCGTTTTCTCTTATAACAACAGCACCATCGTGTAAAGGTGTGTTAGGAGAAAAAATATTGGCTAAAAGTTCTGAGGTAACGCTGGCATCAATTTGTATGCCTGAATTAACTATTTCTCCTATTTTAGTTTCTCTCTCAATAACAATAAGAGCCCCTGTATATGTCTTTGCCATACTGGTAACTGCTTTTATTATCTCTTCTATTAAAGCTCTAACTTTAATTGTATCTGCTTCTTCTTCAAAAAGAAAAATCTTTCTAAACTTGCTTCTGCCAATTTTTTCAAGCCCCCTTCTCAGTTCAGGCTGAAATAAAACAACAAGAGCAATTGCCATATACTGAATTGTAATTCTTAAAATAAAAGCAATGGTTTTAAAACCTAAAACTTCACTTAACCAAGAAGCAATAATAATAACAAGCACACCTTTTAAAAGTTGCCATGCTCTAGTCTCCTTTACAAGCTTTATAATCTTATAAATTACATATGACACTATCCCAACATCTATTAGTGCTTTAACAATGTCCCAAGGACTATTAATGTCAAATACACTTAATATAACAGAATCAAAAAATTCCCTAAAATTTTCAAAATTAAAAAATTCCATTTATTAACCCCACGTTCTTAATAGTAAACTACTGCTTACTTTTAAATTATACCTCTTTTTTGTATTTTTGAAAGCATTTTTTATACAAAAATAAAAATAAACACCCCATTAAATGTTGCCAAGATATACATGGTTCAAATATTTTAACGCCTCTTCCCCAGCATTTTCAAGTGTCTCTCTTGGTGTTGGTAATACATCCTTCATTTTATAGTTAGGAAAAAATCTGGTTAAATGAAGGACAATATCAGGAGACACAGATGAAAGCCACTTTGACGCTAAAGAAATATCTTCAATAGAATCATTTAATCCTGGAATTACAAGCATTGTAATTTCTAAATGGCATTTTTTCGCTGCAAACTGAATTGTTTCCTTAACATTGTTCAGGTAACCCTTGCAAACATCTTTATAAAATGAATTTGTATACGCCTTTAAATCAATATTCATTGCATCAACAAAAGGAATCAATTTTTCCAGTGGTCTTTTATCAATGTACCCGTTTGTCACAAGCACATTGGATAAACCTGTTTCTTTTATCAATATAGATGTGTCATATACAAATTCATACCATACAGAAGGCTCATTATAGGTAAAAGCAATACCTGTATTCCCATCTGGAACAAATTCTAATGCTTTATTCACCAATTTCTCAGGTGATATATCGTAACAAACCGGCC
The DNA here is from genome assembly GCF_030848475.1 of Herbivorax alkaliphila. Classification (GTDB taxonomy): domain Bacteria; phylum Bacillota; class Clostridia; order Acetivibrionales; family Acetivibrionaceae; genus Herbivorax. Next base: position 26,783 of record NZ_JAVDDS010000038.1, on the reverse strand, counting down.
TTTCATGTGCAACCGTCCAATTTTGACAAAATGAACATTTCAAATTGCAACCAAATGTACCTGCAGATAATATCAAACTTCCAGATTTAAAATTATTCAAAGGCTTTTTCTCTATAGGATCTAACGCTATTGAAGTAACTTTTCCATAATTTAAAGAATATAAAGTTCCTTTAATATTTTTTCGTACCCTACACAACCCCAATTTCCCTGGTTTAATTACACAGTTATGAGGACACAAAAAACATTCAACTTTCAAATCCCCTATTTTATTAAAAAACATAGCTGATTTTTCAGTATTCAAAGTACATCACCTGCTTTTATATAAACTCAAAAACTTTGCTACCCCTTTAAATTTTCTTGTTCACTAGAAAACCCTATGGTTCCCTTCTATGGATACTTTGCATTCTAAGCCACACTTATATATCTCCAAATTCTCCACATTTTATAAGCAAATTTACTTTTTAAGCTTTATACCTTACAACTTCAAACCTTTCCATTTCATAACTTTCCCAAGGACTTATTCCTGCTTTTTGACGAGCTATAGCAACCTGTTCTTTAGGTGAGTTCACACCTTCTAGGTTTGGAAGAAGCAACCCTCTGCGAAAACCAGATTTCACAATAACCCCATATTTATTTACATCTAAATCTTTTATTGAATCAACAGGCTCTGGTTTTAAAAGAACATCTACCGAATAAGAAATCTTATCCAATTCATCAGGCCTTACAGCATCAAATCTTGGATCCTCTGTTCCAGAATTTATTGCATTGCTAATAATTTCTGCTGCTACATTTTTCTTTGTAGGCGATATAGTACCAATACATCCTCTAAGTTCGCCATTTTTTTTAATGGAAACAAATACACCTGCTTCTTTTTTTAACATTTCACTTGGTAAATTATCCAGCACATCTATTGTTTTTCCATGCTTCACGTAGGTCTCCAATGCCTTTCTTGCAAGACTTACATACGGATTTTCTTCAGCTTTATCAAGCTTTTTTATCCTGTCTTTTACTATATTAAATTTACAAACCATATAGCCCACACCAAATGTGCCCTCATAAGAAAAAACTTCCGGCTCTGTCTCGTATCCATCCAGTGCTCCAAGCATCATTACAATAGAACCTAAGCCGCACTCACCAGCTTTTTCTCTAAAATCATCTTCTATCTTCAACATTTTTCTTATATTTTTTTCTTTGATAGATTCTACAACCAATCTATCAAATTTTTCCCCATATTCACTGTAACCACATGGGGCATCATATGTAAGCCTGTGTGAAAGATCTGCACTTGCAAGTATAATTGCATTTTCATCAGAACTTTTAACAGCTTCACATATGCATTTACCAAATTCATATAACTTTTCCAATGAAAAGTTTGATATAGACATATGAACAAGTTTAAAATCATTGTATTCCCTATCCACATAATACAGTGGTACAATAGCACCATGATCTAAATGATTAGAATTTCCAAATATTTTACCAAGTCCTGAATCAATTCCCCCTGCACTTATACCTTCTCTTTTGGAAATGGAAATTATTTTTTTTACCAAGTCCAAATTATTCTTATAAGAAAAGCTTACATCTTTAGCACGAAATTTCTCCAATCCACCCTTTAAAACTTTAGAATCGGAAATATAAATATATTCTTGAAACATTGGTGCATGTGGAGTTATTAAAATTATAGTTGAAGGTTTTTCACTTCCAATATCCTTAGAAACTTTTTTTACAGCTTCAACCGTTTTAAGAACTCCAGATTCCGCCCCCTGTCCAACTTCCGGTACAATTACAGGCGGGTGTGGGAACACATAAGAACCAGTTATTCTACCCATATTACTCTTTACCTCCCAGCAAAAAATGAGAAAAAAGCCATACTAAAAGATGTTAATACAAAAACACCTATAGTGATTATAGCTATAATTTTCAAAGAACTCCTTTTCATAACTTTTCACATCCTCTTTTTTATTCTCTGTATTTTATTAAGTTCACTCTTTTATTTCAACACCTTAAACAATATTGTATAACATTTATTATACAAATTAAACACTTTTTTTTAAATAGAAAAATTTAAAAAAAGAATTGGTTTTATATTCAAATAATTTTTTTATTTATTAAGAAGGATTTTTTTTTAAAACATAGAATACATAGTTTAGAAGAAAAAATTAATAACTTCACGTCCTAAAAAAACACTAGCCTGGAACGCTTCTCCCCTGTTGCATGCTAGTGTTTTTACTTGTTTTTTTAAATACTGTCGAAAATATAAGATTAACATATCATTTTCGAGCTAATCTCATCTAATTTCATCTCTCTTTCTAAAATTTTCATATATAGAGATATACTAAGTCACATAAAAATGCTACAATATAATTGTACATTATACTCCCCTTTATATTTGGTATAAGGAGATATAAATAGTGACTTATGAAACAGGGCAAAATTGTCGAAAGGCAATGACGCAAAACTTCAGGTCTAAAGCATCGCTGATGTGAAGCTATGATGGCTGAGTTACCATTAAAAGTTCTGTTTATACTCTTCTAAAAGATAAAGAGGAAATAGGTCCTAGGTATTTCCTTATACCACTTTATTTTAAAGATTTGCAGTATAATGTTTAAAAAATGTTAGTTTTTAAACTAAAGTGCTTTTATTAGAAGTGCTTTTTTTATGTCTTTAAATCTTTTCAAACTTTTCAACATCAATTACAAAGATAGTTGCTCCACCTACATTTACTTCTACAGGATTTGTCATAAATACACTGCCTATGTCTACAGGAGTAACAGGTGTATTTACAACTTGCTTTCTACTTTTAGAGTTGTTTTCTATTATCTCCATTACCTTATCTAAATCTTTCTCATCTACCCCTGCCATCAGAGTTGTATTTCCAGATCTTAGAAAGCCTCCAGAAGAACTAAGTTTAGTTACACTAAAACCTTTTTCATTAAGCTCACTCATAACCTTATATCCATCTTCATCGTGCACAACAGCAAAAACAAGTTTCACTTTAATCCCCTCCTGAAAAATATGTGAATTTCAGATGGAGTAAACTCTCCACCTGAAACCCTTGATGCTAAGCTTTAGTGCAATCATATTCACTAATCTTTTAACTTTTTTACCCATATATTCATGTCTTCAAAACCGCCACAAATATCACAGTTATTAACCAATCTTCCTTTATAGTCATATCCATGTTTTCTCAAAGACATATTTATTCCTGTATTTATTGCTCTTGATAGGCTATATAGTGTGTAATAACCTTTCTCTTTTAGATCATCTTCTAATCCATATATTAAATTTGTCAAAAGACCCTGTCCCCTGTATTCAGGGTAAGTGGCACAATCTGTTATTTCTGCATTTAAATTTTTCTTATCCATATCTGCTGATGCTATACTTATTATTTTACCATTTTCAAGCACAGCTTTAAACAATATATTATCGTTCATTACTTTTTTTAAATAATCTTTATCAAAAACAGGGGTTGGATATGTTTTAAAAACCTCTTTAAATATCTCAATCATTTGAGGTATATCTTCTTCAACACAATCCCTTACTTGATAACCATCTTTTAATTCATTAGGTTCTGCAATTTTTGATTTGTCCATACACATTTCTAAAATTTTATCTTCTTCTTCTTTTCTCTTTGGCTTAGATCTTTCACTGTCTATAAAAAACGATGCACAATGGGCATCCTCACCTCTAAAAAAACCATCTATAACACCTTCTACTATAAAGCCAGCATCTTTGAATATATTTAAATCTTCCTTTTTGCAATTAATAAGTACCTTGCCCAAGTTTTCTTTTTTAGCATATTCAAATATTTCATCTATTGTATCCTTTGACAAAGAATCAAATTCTAATATCTTAAGCCTTGCATTAGTATAATCTAAATATACTAAACTGCTCTTTAATCTCTCATTTCTATTATCTGAAAATTTAGCTTTCTGAACACTCATTAAAACTATCCCTCCTGTTTAATCTTGCATTATCTCTTGGTATTAAACTCACATTATCTTCCTCATATAGTTGTTCAACACCAACATTTTCTTCCTTTTTGTATTTTTTACATAAACCACAATTTTTACACTCATGGGTTTTATCCTCAGGTTCAGCATATGAACATATTACTCCTTCAAAATTTCTCAATATTGTTTTTTCTAACGATTGAGAAACAACATACTGAGGATTGACAGGTATCTTACCACCTCCTCCAGGTGCATCCACTACAAAAGTAGGAACAGCAAAACCTGATGTATGACCTCTTAACATTTCTATTATTTCAATTCCTGTTGACACAGATGTCCTGAAATGTTCAATCCCCTCAGATAAATCACACTGATACAAATAATAAGGCCTTACTCTCATCATTACTAATTTGTGAACTAGTCTTTTCATTATGTATGGACAGTCATTTATCCCTTTTAAAAGCACCGATTGATTTCCCACAGGCACTCCAGCACTCATAAGCATATCACAGGCTTGTTTCGCTTCTTCTGTTATTTCTTTTGGATGATTAAAATGTGTATTAACCCAAACTGGATGATGCTTTTTTATTATATCACAAAGTTCCTCTGTTATTCTTTGAGGCATTACAACCGGTGCCCTAGTTCCAATTCTAATAACTTCAACATGCTTAATTGCACGTATACTTTCTAAAATATAATCTAACATCCTGTCAGACACACACAGGGCATCTCCCCCTGAAAGAAGTACATCTCGTATTTCCTTGTGTTTCTTTATATACTCAATTGCCCTTTTTATATTTTTTACAGGCATTGACCTGTCTTCCTGTCCGGCAAAACGCCTTCTTGTACAATGTCTGCAGTACATGGAACATTGATCGGTAATAAGAAGTAAAACTCTATCCGGATATCTGTGTGTAAGACCTGGAACAGGTGAGTCAAGGCCTTCATGTAAGGGATCATCCATGTCCGAATTAGAAACTACCGTTTCATAAACAGTAGGCACACCCTGTCTTCTTATTGGACAATCATAATTGTCAACATCCATTAAAGTTGCATAATAAGGTGTAATAGCCATTTTTAAAGCTTTAAGACATCTTTTTACCCCTTCCCTTTCTCCATCTGTAAGATTAATAACCTGCTCAAGTTCTTCTAAAGTTGTTATTCTATTGGAAACTTGCCATCTCCAATCTTCCCACTGTTCCTCACTAACATCTTTCCATAACGGCACACTTTTATAGTCCGTTTTCATAACGTGTCCTCCTCTTTTTTGGATCCTGCCTTTAACATATGTAATCAAACTTACATCATTTGATGCAAAAATTCTATATCTGACCATTAATGATATATTAGAAATATCCACCTCATTGTTTTATTCATGGGGGATTTAACCCCCCATTTATAAATTAACCTACAATAACAGGTGATTTATCAACTTCTCTTTTTCTTTTATTATATTTTTTTATTCTTTGACTGCTTTCTTTCTCCAGATAATTTTCTAACACTTTCTGAAGATTTAAAACATCTGTCATTTCATAATATCCAACCTTGTCATGTATAAACTCTATTGCTTTAACTGCTCCTGGTGCAAAAGCCTTTCGTGAAAAAGACTCATGACTTATTTCAATTTTATCCTCCTCTCCAATTATCAAAACTTCATGTTTTCCCACTACTCCACCTGCACGTATTGCACTAATTTCCACTTCATTCTCTTTACATGTATCCAGCCCTTTTTTAATCTCTTTAGCTATTTTTACTGCTGTACCAGAAGGAACATCTTTTTTGTTCTTATGATGAATTTCAGTAATTTGAAAATCATAATCATTTAAAATACTTGAAGCTAAATGAGTCAATAACATAAGAACATTCACACCCAAAGTTATGTTTGGAGCATAACAAATAGCATTATGATATTTTTGAGTAAGTACAAATAATTTTTTTAATGCAAAATCAGAAAATCCTGTGGTTCCTATAACCATATTTACCTTCATTTTAGAAAATAACTTTGCATTTTTAATTGTTGCTTCTGGGTTTGAAAAATCAATAACAACATCTGGTTTTGTCTTAAATATTACCTGTCTTAAATCATCTTCACTATCTATCACCAAATCAGAATCATTGCAATCAATAACGTCAGATAAAACCTTTCCTTTCTTATCACTGTCAGAACTGCATACAACAGATACAAGTTTCATTTTTTTTTGATTCAATAGAGCTTTGGCAATTTCTTTTCCTGTTTTCCCAAGCCCTATCAAGCACACCCTAATCAATTGACATCCCTCATTTCATCTTTTTTTAATATGAAGTAAATGTAAAACCATATCCTGCAAAGTCAACCTTTATAAGCGTGCCTTAAAAATATTATAAGTACAAAATAAACACAACGCAAAAGCCACAGAGAAAAACCTGTGGCTTAAAAATTACCCACACATCTCTCTCAACGCTTACGAGGTTAGCTGAAGAATTTGGATCGAAAGAGCTGACCCTACTTAACATAGATTAAGATTCATCCCAAAATATGGTTCCCCCGTTCAATTTGATTAAGCGCTTAATAAAAGTATATAGTTATTCGTCAAAATAACTGATTATGTTTTAAAACTCTATCTTTATAATACCTATGCTATTTGTTAATAATATATTATATGCAGTCACATCATTATTGACTATATTTCTTTATTCACTACTATATAACTAGCACTTTCACTATATGTCTTTTTAATTTATCTAAAAAATCAGAATAGTTAACTTTAGATATTCAAATACTTTTTAATAATCTTTTTTGCCTTATTGACCAAGTGCCTTTTAGAGTAGAATTATAAGATTATACCCACCTCCATAATATGTTATTTTATCAACTTCACATGTATCTGTCAATATTATATTGAGGTTAACTTCAATTTTTTATCCGTTTTTAAACTTCACTTTAATCTTTATAAAAGCGTTTACAAGCATTTTTATGAATTTATAAAATATAATTATTATCTCTACACCTATAAGTATAGCAATTAAAACAGCCAACTCCTTATATTCTGTAAGTTTTTCAATCAAAGCTGAAAAGAAACTCATTTCAGAATACACATTATCTTTAGGATATATTTTCACATCAATAGCTGTATCATCCATCAAGACATATCTTACAAATCCCACTTCCTGATCTTTTGTCACAGGAGGTGTTAACTCGTCATCCTCAATTTGCAAATAAGATTCTTTTATATAATTAGTTCCTATGGGATGAACATAGTAGTAGTCCTGTATGCTAATTAGATATACCACTTCATCACCTATAGGCTCTATTTGAAAACGTTGATCCTTTTCAACCAAAATACCTCTTTTAAAATTTTCAAAACCATAATCTAAAAGCTTGTTAGAATCGCTGTCTAGGCTTTCTTTTGGAGCATCAAGAACTATTGATACAAGTTTCATATTGTCTCTTGTAGCTGAAGTTATAGATGTTTGACGTTCAATATCATTAAAACCAATTCTACCTCCATCAACATCATCACGACTTAAAATAAGCTTATTATCATTTTGCAAAAAATCGTTTTGTTCAGACCAAACCCATACCCTAGATTCAAAAACACGTTCAAATCCAGGGTTATTTAATGCATGTCTAGTCAATATAGCCATATCATACGCAGTGGTGTACTGACCATCCTCCTGAAGACCTGTTGGATTTACAAAAACAGTATCCTGCATACCCAATTCATCTGCCTTTTGATTCATAAGATTTACAAATGACTCAATATCTCCTCCTATATATTCTGCTAGTGCATTGGCACTATCATTTGAAGAATTTAGCATTACAGAGTATATAAGATCTTCTACTCTATATTGTTCTCCCACCTCTAAGTTTGACACTGCTCCTTCAACAGCAACAGCATTCCGACTTATAGTCACCCTTGATTCATCAGGCCTTGACTCGTTTTCTATAGAGAGTAAAGCAGTCATGATTTTATTTGCACTAGAAATATGAAGTTTCTCATCTGGATTTTTTTCAAATAACACTTGTCCTCTGTGTACATCTATTAAAACTGCTGATACTGCATCTAATTCAGGCTCATCAGTATCAGCACTAACTAAAATTGTACACAAAACAGCTACAAGCAAAGCAACTATGATATATAAAGTTGAAAATATACCTTTGTTATTCATAGAATTACCTCATTTTATCCTTTTATAGTGGAGCACCTATAAATATTATTATATTACTTTAATACTGCTATTACAACTTATTATATATTATTTTCACAAATAATATTCCAAGAAAATCCGTTGAGAAATTCCATTGCCTAGCCCTAACATAGCGATTTACAAACCTAATATTTCTATAATTTCCCGTACTTTAAGGTTAAATCTTAGAATTTCTTTTTTCTAATTGGGGAAAACTGAATAATATGATAGGAGGTGATTATATGGGTGATAAAAAAAAGAAGAAAAAAGCTTCAAAAAAAGAAATGTATGAATTTGCTAATGATCAATTAGGAGAAAATAAAGAACCAACATACAATCTTTTAAATGCTAAAGAAAAAGAGAAAGGAAAAAAAAGAAGTAAAAAGTCCTAGTATCTAAGAATTTTATAAATGAATAATAATTTTGTATTCTAAAATAATAATATGTTATCATTTATTTTTTAAATTCTTTGAGCTATACTAAAATTAACGAAATATTTCAGACTTCTTTGTTAGCATTTTAGGTTCATCGTTTGTTTTACGTTTCAAAGATGCTTGCTTGTTTCTACTAATTAAACCAATATTTATTTAACTATTTTTTATCGAAATTGGGGAGAATTGTTCGGAAGTATTTAGGGGAGCTAGATTATCAAATTAGGGGAGATTAGAGATTAAATTTAAATGTACACTATAATATATAAACATTATAAATATTATATTATTTTGGGGAGGAAATAGAATATGAAAAATGTAAAAGCAAAATTAATTATTGGTTTTTTAGTTGGTAGTTTAGTTGTGACTCAACTAGTAACTATAAGTTATGCATCTTGGTATAGATTTAGATAATTTTTAATAACACCCGAAAGGGTGTTTTTTTATGTCTTATTTTCTATAGCAAACTTATAAACTTAGAATATGTATACCTTTTATGTTATAAAATATTCCGAAAAAACATGAAATATTTTTATTTACATTTATTAAATACAACCAAATTCAATGAAACTATTGTATATCTATAGGGCTATTTGTTATAATTTTATTGATAACATTTTTTTTGTAGGTGAGGTGTTTTTTTATGTCAGAAAAAACTATATATAAAGAAGATACTATAACGGATTATAAAACACCAAAAATGTACCGAGTTGTTTTTCTAAATGACGATTACACAACAATGGATTTTGTAGTGGAAGTATTGATGTCAATTTTTAACAAAAATCCTTTAGAAGCAACTCAGATTATGTTAGACGTTCATCAAAAAGGAAAGGGAATCGTAGGCACCTATACTTACGACATAGCTAAAACTAAAATAGCACAAGTTGAACAAGTTTCAAAAAAAAGAGATTTTCCACTTGTATCTATTATGGAACCTGAATACTAAGAATTACCTTATTATTTCACTTAGAAAGGGTGAAGTTTTATGAAATTAGATGATACTACAAACAAAATAATTATGGCAGGTTATAGCCAGGCAAAGCAACAAAAACATGAATACTTTACACCTGAACACATTCTATATGCTTCTCTTTTCTTTGAGGAAGTTACAGCTATTTTCAAAAGTTGTGGTGGTGATGTTGAAAAGATTAAACAAGACCTTATATCTTTTTTTAAAGATAATATGACTGTTACTGAAGACTCAGATCCTATAGAATCTATCGGCGTAAGTGATGTAATGCAGTCCACTGCATATCACTGTATGTCATCAGGTAAGGAAGTAATATATATTGGCGATATTATAGCTGCAATTTATAATCAAAAAGAGTCTTTTGCCTGTTATATACTTCAAAAAAATGGTGTTAGAAAAATTGATGTATTAAAATACATTTCTCACGGTGTATCTTTAGTACCTAAATCTAAAGATACATCTTTAAAACCTGTAGAATCAGAGACTAAAGAAAAAAACAAAGAAAAAAATGAACCAGATAACGAGTTTTTAAGCAACTTCACTGTTGAACTTACTCAAAAAGCAAAAAAAGGGGAAATTGACCCTCTCATCGGTAGAGATGACATTGTAAACAGAACTATCCAAGTTTTATCACGAAGGCTAAAAAACAATCCAGTTCACGTTGGAGACCCTGGTGTTGGAAAAACTGCTATAACAGAAGGGTTGGCCAAAATGATAGTGGAAAACAAAGTCCCTAAAGCATTGAAAAACTGCAAAATATATTATGTTGATATGGGAAGCATGATTGCCGGAACTAAATACAGAGGTGACTTTGAAGAAAGAATAAAAAAAGTACTAAATGAAATACAAAGCCAAAAAAAAGCCATTGTATATATAGATGAAATTCATACAATTGTTGGAGCAGGCTCTGTTTCTGACGGTGCAATGGATGCTTCTAATATAATAAAGCCATTTTTATCTCAAGGTAAATTACGCTTTATAGGATCAACTACCTATGAAGAGTACAAAAAATACTTTGAAAAAGATAGGGCTTTATCTAGAAGATTTCAAAAAATTGATGTGCTTGAACCTTCTGTCCAAGATACTTATAAAATACTCTCAGGACTAAAGGACAGATACGAAAATTTTCATAATGTAAAATACACTGACAGTGCCTTACAGCTAACAGCAGAATTGTCTGCAAAATATATTCAGGACAGGTATCTCCCTGATAAAGCAATTGATGTCATTGATGAAACTGGTGCATATGTAAGACTTAATTGTAAAAATGAAGAAAGAACCATAAGCATTAAAAATAAAGACATTGAAAAGACAGTATCTTCAATTGCTAAAATACCAAAACAAAGTGTTTCTAGCAATGAAATTACAAAACTTAAAACTTTAGATAAAAAAATAAAATCCCAAATATTTGGACAAGATAAAGCTATAGACACTGTATCTACAGCTATAAAAAGAGCAAGGGCAGGACTTAATGAAGGTGAAAAACCAGTTGCCTCCCTTCTTTTTGTAGGACCTACAGGTGTTGGAAAAACCGAGCTTTCAAGACAGTTGTCTAAAACTCTTGACATTCCACTAATCAGGTTTGATATGAGTGAATACCAAGAAAAACACACAGTGGCCAGACTTATCGGTTCTCCACCTGGTTATATAGGTTATGAAGAAGGTGGACTTTTAACTGAATCAATAAGAAAAACACCCCATTGTGTACTTCTTTTAGACGAAATTGAAAAAGCAAATTCTGATATATTTAATGTGCTCCTTCAAATTATGGATTATGCTACTCTTACAGAAAACAATGGTAAAAAAGCAGATTTTAGAAATGTTATATTGATAATGACTTCAAACGCTGGAGCCAGAGAAGTAGGTAAGACAATGATAGGTTTTGATAAAAGAAATATAGAGGAAAGTGCTATAACTAGAGAAGTGGAGCGAATATTTTCACCTGAATTTCGAAATCGCTTAGATGATGTAGTAATATTTAATCATATTAATGAGGACATGGCTGTTCTGATAGCCAAAAAAGCCATAGCTCAATTTAGAAAACAGCTTAAAGCAAAAAATATTAAACTTAAAGTATCCTCTAAGTGTTATAAATGGCTTGCTCAAAAAGGCGTTACTTCTGTTTTTGGGGCACGGGAAATATTAAGAATTGTACAGGAAAAAATTAAAACATATTTTGTAGATGAAGTTTTGTTCGGTGAACTATCTAAAGGTGGAACTGCTTTTATAGATGTAGTGAATGATGAGATAAAAATCCATAAAACAGTATAGGGATGATATAAAGATGCCAATTTTTCAACTTACAGAAGATATAATTTTTCCCCATCCTTCTTTAGCTAGTGAAGATGGTATTTTGGCCATAGGAGGAGACTTAAGTGTTGAACGTCTCCTCTTGGCTTATGAAAACGGAATTTTTCCTTGGTTTTCTGAAGATGATCCTATAATCTGGTGGTCCCCTGACCCTAGATTTGTACTTTTTCCTCAGGACATAAAAATTTCTAAATCAATGAAAAAGTTTTTAAGAAAAAATTTATATAGTGTTACCTTTGATACTTCCTTTGAAGAAGTAATTTCAATGTGTGCAAACCTAAGAATAGACAACACTTGGATTACCAGCGAAATAATAGAAAGCTATGTTATGCTTTACAAATTAGGTTTTGCTCACTCAGTTGAAGTATGGTATGAAAATTCTCTTGTAGGAGGACTTTACGGAGTATCAATAGGAAATTGTTTTTTTGGAGAGTCTATGTTCTCTAAAATGGATAATGCTTCTAAAACAGCACTGATTCTCTTGTGTCAAGAACTTTGTAAAAAAAATTTTCAATTGATAGACTGTCAGATTTATTCTAAGCATCTTGAATCTTTAGGTGCTGTAAACATTTCGAGAGATGAATTTTTAAATCACCTCAAATACGGGCTACTTCATAAAACCTACACAGGCAATTGGAGTGAACTTTTTAATGTATAACTTAGTAAACTCGTTTAGCTAAGCTAAACAAAGAGAGGAATTTTTTATTATGAAAAATATTAAAAAAATACAATTAATACTCCTTGCTCCTTTAGGATATCTAATTTTTTTTCTTTCATCATTCACACCAGGTATTGTTGAAAAAATTTACTCTAATGGTGTGTTTAAGGCTATAGCCAGATTTTTCAGTCTCCTGACAGGGTTTATCCCTATATCCATTGTAGAATTACTTATTATATCAATTGTTGTATTTTTTCTTGTAAAATTTATAATGTTAATAATCAAAGCAATTAAGACTCCTTCAAACATCTTTAAAATCCTTGGAAATGTATTTGTAAACATTCTTGTCATTGCAAGCATAACATATTTTTCCTTTATGTTGTTGTGGGGCATTAATTACCAAAGACTTCCATTTAGTGCAACTTCAAACTTAGATACTAGTCCCGCCACTACCCAAGAACTGGCTGAGGTATGCGAAAATCTTTTAACAAAGGCAAATCAATTAAGAGAATTAGTTGATGAGGATGAAAATGGAATTATGATACTATCTACAGACATGAATTCTGCTCTTAAAAGAGCACACAAGGGCTATGAAAATGCTCAAAAGGTTTACCCTAACCTTAATTATAAAAACTATGGAAGACCTAAAGGTGTAATTTACTCTGAGGTGCTATCTTATTTAGGTATTGGTGGAATATATTCTGTATTTACAGGTGAAGCAAATGTAAATATCGATGTACCCCATCCTGGAATCCCATTTACAACCTGCCATGAAATTGCTCACCAAATAGGGTTTGCTCGGGAAGATGAAGCCAATTTTATAGGATATATTGCCTGTAAATTTCACCCTGATGTAGACTTTCAATATTCAGGTATCTTCTCTGCATTAAGATATGCCTCTAATGCCCTTTACACCCACGACCGTGAAAAATACTGGAAACTTAGAGAAAACTTTAGCGACGGAATATTAAGAGATATTAATGCAATTAGTGAATATTGGCAACAATATGAAACTCCTGCAAGGGAAATTTCTTCTTCGATAAACGATGCATATCTTAAATCCAATATGCAAAGTGATGGCGTTAAAAGTTATGGGAGAATGGTGGATCTTTTAATTGCAGAATATAGAGAACATAATTAAAAGACTCCACCATTGTAAGGTGGAGTCTTTTAATTATGTATATATTTTTATTTTTTACATATATTCAGAAGCATCCGGTATATCATCTTTAGTCATTACATTTTTTTCTGTTTTATCTCTATAAACCTCAAAAGTAAAAACAATGAAAATAAAAATAACTATAGCTGATAAAGCTGCTGAAAGGATAAGTGCAACTTGAGTAATTGGTACAAACATCACTACAACAGATGCAATAGTAGATCCAACACTTATAAGCAGTGTTATACCGATTATTGGCCAAAAATATGATTTTACCACCGACATAGCCTTGGATATCCCCCCAAACACTCCTATTTTATCTGTCACTACCGCAGTAAATCCCATAACTGTAACATTCATTACAAAAACAAAAAGTATAATAATCCCAAAAAACATCATTATTCCAAATAAAATCGCTAATGGTAATGCAACACCTGCTACAATGCCAAGAATCATTGAAACTAGAGCTACTATTAAACCAATGACTATATAGAAAACTATTAGAGCTAAAATATACAAAAAATATTTTAAAACATTGTTCTTCATCTCTATAAAAAAGTCTCCAAAACTTGCACTTCCATTTGAATAAATTCTATTTATAATTCCATAGGTAGCAGGCATAACAAACAAAAGTAAAATAGTAACTATAATAGAGGAACTCATCAATCCATCCAGTTCTGGAAATCCCTGTTGCGTAATTAATTCTTCAAAAAACTCTGGATTATTAACGTTCAAGGCGTCCATATTACTTTCTAAAAAAATGCTAAGCTCTTCAAGCCCTGGAGCCACCATCAAAGACTGAATTGCATAAATCACAAACAAAGGTATTGCAAAAATTATGTATTTTCCAAAAAACTTAAATGAATTTTCCAAAAACCTCATATAAAATCCTCCCTTAATAATTTTTTACTGCAAATTTTAATTACATTATAAAGCAATTTATCTTTAATGTCTAGTTTAATGGTTAAGTCTATTCTCTACGACAGACTTTTATAACTAAACTTTCATGAAAAAAGTTTACTTAAAGACTAAAGATAATCCCTCTGTGCAGTCTCTTTATTTGTTCTATCTCTATATATTTCAAACCCAAAAACTATTAGGACATAAATACACATAACAGCAAAAAAGCTCTTAACAACTGGTCCAACTATAAAAATAGCTTCTAATACGCCACCTATCAATGCATTTATAGTAATATATAAAAATCCAATAGTAAAAGTTATTCCAACGCTGGACCAAAAATATGACTTAACCAATTCGTAGGATTTAGACATTGCTGAAAAAACCTTCATATTATCCCATGCCATAGCTATAAACCAAATATTCAAAATGTTGAACAATGCACAAAACATTATCAATGCTACAATAGCGACAATAGCTAAAAATATTAAGCCCAATAACAAGTTGATAGAAAATAAAATAGCAAACATAAGAAGAACAAAAAATAAAATAACACCTACTACAACAAAAAAGAGCACTACCCCAAGAAAATACTTCATATACTTTAAAAAATATTTTTTAAATGAAGTAAAAAAAGCTCCCAACCCCGTTTTGCCAGTTTCGTAACCTTTAATAATCATTCCATATGTTGCAGGTAAAACAAAAAGACTTAACAATAATGCTAAAAGAAAAGAATGTATAATTAAATCAAAACTTGGAGCCAACTGAACCACTACTCCATGAAAATCAATACCTGCAATATCTCCCTTTGCTATAACAAGATCCGACATCTCGTTTAATGCCTCGTCTATTTTTTCAAACCCTGGAGCACTCATTATGCTTCTAACAATACTTATAATAAGTAAAGGCACAATTAATAACATATACTTCCCAAAAAATTTAAAAGCATTTTCTAAATATTCCATAAAACCTTCCCCTTTTTATTAATACAAATTCTCATTACATTATAAAGTTATTTACTTAAAAAGTCTAGGTGTAAAAAATAAGGCTGTCAACTTATGGTAGATCTTGGAGGTTAGAAGTTGGATACATAAAAGGGAAACACATGGACAATCAATGTGCTTCCCTTATTACATTCTAAGATTCTGTTTTCTATAACAATAACTCTAGCCCATAATAACTTCTATATGATGTTCCCTTTTGTCATTTACAAGAGATATTTTTTTATTAGCTATCTCCTTGTTATCTATAAAAACTTTTTTAACACCTTTATTTACCCTGTCAGGATTTTTCACTTCTATAACATAGCTGGTATCTTTAAATTTATACTTTATATCAAAACCACTCCAATTTTTTGGTATACATGGATCAATTAAAAGCGACTCACCATTCTTTTTAAATCCAAGGATATATTCAAAACCTACTCTGTAAATCCATCCAGCAGCACCTGTATACCAGGTCCATCCTCCTCTTCCCGTATGAGGCTCTACTGAATAAACATCTGCCGCCATAACATAAGGTTCTACTTTATATTTCGAGTACTCAATTTGTGTTCTCGAATGATTTATAGGATTTAACAGCTCAAAAAGCTCCATTGCCTTTTCTCCATCCCCCATTTTAGCATATGCCATAACCACCCAGGCAGCAGCATGAGTATACTGTCCTCCATTTTCCCTGACTCCTGGAACATAACTTTTTATATATCCTGGCTCAAGTTCTCCCTCATCAAAAGGTGGTGTGAGAAGTTTTATTAGTCCCTCATCTCTTTTAATCAAATAATTTTCAACAGAGTTCATTGCAGACATAATCCTCTCTTTACTTCCACCTCCTGAAATTACAGCCCATGTCTGTGCCAGTGAATCTATCTTGCACTCACTGTTTTGTACCGACCCTAAAGGTTTTCCATCATCAAAATAGGCTCTCCTGTACCAGCTTCCATCCCATCCATTCTCTTCTATTGCTTTTGCTATCTTCTTTGCTGAAGTAATATACTTCTTAGCCCTGTCTTTTTCCCCTTTTCTTTCACAAATAGGAGCAAAGGCATTTAGTATAGAATACAAGAACCAACCAAGCCATACACTTTCTCCAGCTCCTTTGTTTCCAACTGTATTCATACCGTCATTCCAGTCACCTGAACCCATCAGAGGTAATCCTCTCTCACCAAATTTCAAAGACCTATCTATCGCCCTTATACAGTGTTCATATAAGGTGCCAACAGTTTCAGACACTTTAGGTATTCGGTAGGCTTCATCTTCAAAATCTTTTAAAGGCTCATCTTCTAAAAATGGCGTTTTTTCAGATAATATGCCATAATCCTCTGTAATTTTTATATATTCTGCTGTAACATAAGCCATCCACAAAAGATCATCAGAAAATCTAGTTCTTGTCCCCTTATATTCTTCTTCATGCCACCAGTGTTGTACATCTCCTTCTAAAAATTGATGTTTTGAGTGAAGAAGAATTTGATTTTTTGTAATATCAGGCCACACATGAGTAACTGCCATAGAATCCTGAAGCTGATCCCTAAAACCATATGCCCCTCCTGATTGATAAAATGCCGATCTAGTCCACATCCTGCATGAAACAACCTGATACATAAGCCATCCATTAAGTAAATAATCCATTGCAGTATCAGGTGTATAAAACTGCACTCTCCCAAGTTTTTCTGACCAAAAATCTTTTACTTCATTAAAAGCTTTTTTAGCTTCCCCAACTTCTCTATATTTAGTTACAAGGCTTTTCACTTCTTCTTCCGACTTTCCTGCACCTAATAAAAATACAATTTCTTTTTCCTCACCTGCTTTTAGGTTGATATTTACATTCAAAGCAACACAGGGGTCTAATCCTGCTCCAAGTCTTCCTGAAAACTCTACCTGTTTTATGCCGTCAGGTTTTTTGATGTCACCTGTACCAAAAAATTCTCTTCTGTCCCCAGTAACTGAGCGTGTCTCTATTGAAGAGTCAACAAACGTAACTCTATCTGAAAACTCTTCATTGTAATTATTTGTTATTAATATAGTTCCCAAGTCATGCATACTGGTGTTTACATGTGGAGCAGTAAACTGATCACTTACTCCAAGAACAGGTCTTATATAATATACAAAACTTAAATTTCTGACATTTTCAGATGTATTTTTAATTTTCATAATACTTATTTTTACAGAGTGACTCACAGGGACAAACTGTACCATGCTATGCCAAATGCCATGGCATTCATGCTCAAAAACAGTATACCCAAAGCCATGCTTAATTTTATAAGACCCGTCATTACGTATTGGTAAAGGAGTAGCTGACCACACTTTTCCATCACTATTATCACATAAATAAAGAATTTCCCCTGGGGTATCACTTACCGGGTCGTTTGACCAAGGAGTAAGCTTATTTTCACGACTATTTTCATACCAGCTATATCCTGAACCCGACTCTGTTACCAAAAAACCAAATTTCTGATTTGATATAACATTTATCCATGGAAGAGGAGTATTAAGATTTTTTTCAAGGTGAATCACATACTCTTTACCACCATTTCCAAATCCACCTATTCCGTTATAAAAACTCAGTTCTTCCTCCTCGATAAACGTTTTTCTCTCATAACTTTTAACCTCAGATTCAAATTGTTTAAATTCTGGAAGACTTATCTTTTCTTCTTTCATAAGCTGTTCTTCCAAATTTCCCAAACTTCCATCCAGCACAATTCTTGCAGTTGCACAGATTAAGTCAATATCCTCTTTTTTCATATTACTTTTCTTTAAAATAAATACTCCTCCAGGTCTATTTATCATATCGTGAGCATGACTTGCTCTTATCACATCATTTAAAAGTCCCTGAAGTGGATTATTATAACTGTTTCCTTCCTCATTAATAATCACCAAATCAACTTTAAGATTTTTAAACTTCCAATATTCGTGTGCTTTTAAGATATCATAAATAATATCTATATCATCTGTTTTGTCAAGCATAACAAGTACAATTGGTATATCTCCTGAAATTCCATAAGCCCACAATGCAGATTGTCCTTTTTTATTGTCTAATATACACTTACTTCTCAATCTTTGCCCAGGACTTATAAACAGTATGTGCGGCATTAATTCCTGATAAAATTCAATTTCTTTAGCTTTAAGATTTAGATACCTTGCTTCCACTCTGCTTCTTGTAAGGGCAAGATCAAATTCTTCAGATATAACACCTTGACTCGAATATTTTTCTAATTTTTCCAAAAGCTCATCTCTGCTATCAGCTAAAATTGTTACAAATGAAATTTTAACTGAACTTTCAGGCTCTATTTTAACCATTTGTCTAAGACTCATAACAGGATCTAAAACCGGACCTGCTGAATTAGTCAAAGGCTTATTTGGCTCTAAAACAACTGGATCAGATATATTTCTGCCTCTTCCTAGAAATTGCAGCCTGTTTGTATCAAACTGAACTCCTCCAACAACTTCACCATCCACAGACAATGTATTTGCAACCCACAGAGTTTTTTCACCTTCCATTCTAGGCCTTCTACTTGCAATAATGCTATTATATTCAGAAACAAACTCTGTCCTTATAAAAAGATTGCTAAATGCGGGATGAGCTACATCTGAACCATGGGGAGCCAAAACTAATTCAAAATAACTAGTTATTTCCATAACACAGCTATCCTTCTCATGATTTGTAAGTGTTACCTTTCTAATCTCTGCATTATCTGATGCAGAAACTGCAACTTGGGTCAAAGTGTCAATATTCCCATCTTGTCTAAAAAAGCGTGCTTCTCCTGATATAAAAGACACTTTATAATTATCAGGTTTTTTGCCATAAAGATTATAAGAAGATGACCATGCCTCATCTTTTTTTGTGTCTCTAAAATAAAACAACATACCATAACTATCTAAAACCACATCTTCCCGCCATCTTGTAATATCAAGATTTTTGCACCTGCTATATCCTGTACCTTTGTCTGTAACCATCACAGAATAACTGCCATTGGACAAAATATGAACTCTTGGAAGCACTGGATTTGGTTTTTCATATTCTCTATGTGAATCCTCTTCTTCATATACAACATCTTTAAATGGAATAACTTTTTCTTTATTTTCCTTTGTAAAGACAATATTAGCAGGTACTTTTTCCTGTAAAAGAAGCTTTGCAGCTTCCACCACAGGATCTTTGTGAAAACGGTTCTGCATTATATTATCATTTATCCAGTTATCAAGAGACAAAAGGCTCATTCCCTGATGGTGAGCCATGTAACTTTTTACAATCCCACGCTTTTCCCCCATAGGAAGTCTTTCCGGTGTATAGTCTAAGGCTTCATAAAAACCAAAGGAACCATTCGCTCCTTCCCTGTCAAGTTTTTTTAAGTTTTTTATAGAACCAGCTGGATCTACCTGTATTGCCAGCATGGTAGCATAAGGCGCAACTACCATGTCCTCTACCAGCCCTCTTTTTAACCCCAACCAAGGCACTCCAAATGCTTTGTACTGATAGTTTAAGTCTATATCAAAGGCATAAAAGCCTGATTCAGAAGTTCCCCAGGGCACATTTCTTTGCTTTCCATACTTCTTTTGACTTCTTACCACAAAAGAATACGTTTCATCCATCAATGTATTTTTATTTCTTTTCATGATAAGAAGAGGCATAAGGTATTCAAACATAGTTCCGCTCCACGATACCATACCCTTATAACTATCAATCTGTGTAAGAGTTCTTCCAAGTTTGAACCAATGTTGTTCTTCAACTTCCCCTCTGGCAATTGCAATATAGCTTGTCTGTCTTGCCTCAGAACCTATCAAATCATAGTATGAATTTGTAATGCTGCCCTCTTGGACATCATAACCTATTGAAAACAATTGCATCTTTTTATCATATAGATGATTAAACTCTGTATCATCTGAAATTTTCCTTATTCTTTCTATTAAGCCCATATAACCTTTAATCAACTTATCTGCATTTTCTATTGAAGTTGAAAGAGACTTTTTTAATCTATCAATCCATAAAATTTTTATATCCTTAACTTTATTTCTTTTCATGATTTTTTCAAGTTTTTCTATAATAATTATTATTTCACCATACTCCTTTGGTAAATCTTTTAATGGAATATAGGTTTTAAGTCTTTTTAATATAGTATCAATAAGTTTTTTTACATCTTTAGACTTATTATTATCAGTTAATTCCTGTGGAATATCACCTATCAAACTACTCCATGATAAAAGTTTTTCAACTTCCTCCTTAAAATTGTTTATCATATTGTTTGTTTTTATTTTCCATATATCAGGCTTTTCCCTTTTATTTTTTTTCTCGTAAAACAACCTGTCTAAAGCATTTATCCAGATATCAATTTCTAAAAAGGTTTCATCACTTTCTAAAAACTTATCAAGATACTCTGTATCAGGATAAAATTTATCATTTTCTTTTTGAATAAGGCCAAGAGTATCTCTTAATCCATATACAAAATTCTTATCTAAAAGAGGCTTTTTTAAATACTCTATAAGTCCCTCTTTTAAAGTAATAAGATAGCCTACAAAGTTACCACTATCTACAGTGGATACATAAGCAGGTTTTAATGTGTTTAAAGTCCTAGTATCGTACCAGTTATACAAATGCCCATTCCATTTTTCCATTTTTTCAATGGTTGCAACTGTTCTCTCAACTATTTTATACATTTCCACTGTACCAATATATCCAAAGTCTCTTGCAGCTAGAACTGACAACATACCCAATCCTATATTTGTAGGAGACGTCCTGTAAGCTACTCCATTTGGAGGATCCTCTTGATAATTATCTGGGGGAAGATAATTATTTCTTTTGTCTACAAAGTCTTCAAAAAACCTCCAAGTCTTTCTGGCAATTCTTCTAACCTCAAGTATATCGTCTTTGCTTATAGATTCTTTTTTATATACAGTCTCCTCACTTACTTTATATGCAATATAAGGAGATACTACCCAAATAATAGATAAACTCGCTGCAACAGCCACAGCATCTGGTTTTAACCACATTGACAAACCAAGTATTATTATAGCTTGAAGTATTGCAAACCTCATCCTTATAACATAACTTTTAATTGAGTCCTTAAGGGATTTTTCTGCATCTAAGGCAGTAACCCACTCTAACATATTTCTTTTAGTAAAAAATACTCTGACTATCGTTATTAATATTGCATTTACCATAAGATATGCCTGATAGGGCAAAAAAACAAATTGAAGTAGCTGCTGAAACAAGCATGCTTTCAAACCACATATTGCAGGGGTATAGCTTTTAGACTTTAATGCACTAAGTGGCTTTGAAACAATATAATCAATACCTCCAGTTATTAAAGGAAAAAAAACACTTAAAAGGGCAACTCCCAGCCAAAACAACACACTACCAGGCAACACACTAAATGCCAGTATAATTAATATCATTATGGCTGGTGCCATAACACTCCTTCTTAAATTGTCTACTATTTTCCACCTAGCTACAATGGATAGCGGGTTTCTTACCTTGTCTCCTTTTTGATTTTTTATATGTTTGAAAATCCATGGAATAAGCTGCCAGTCACCTCTTACCCATCTATGCTGTCTCATTGCGTAAGAGCTATATTTGGCAGGGTATCCGTCAATAAGTTCTAAATCTGTAACAAGGCCTGCTCTTACATAAGAACCCTCTAAAAGGTCATGACTTAAAACTGCATTCTCTGGAATAGCATCTTCTAAAATACTTTGAAATACAGTTAAATCATATATACCTTTACCTGTAAATATACCTTCTTCAAATAAATCCTGATAAACATCTGATGTCGCTGTTGCATACGGATCAATTCCTTCTTCACCTGCAAAAATTCTTGAAAATAGTGATTTATTTACACTTTCTATCTCAAAACCTATTCGAGGCTGCAAAAGACCGTATCCTTCAACAACAAGACCTCTTTTATCATCTACTACAGGTCTATTTAGTGGATGACTCATAGTTCCAATGAGACGTTTAGCGACACCTAATGGAAGAACTGTATCTGCATCAAGAGTTATAATGTATTTTACCCTTGGAAGCTTTTCTATATTTCTTGATAAAATAGAAAAACCTGTTTTCTTTGAACCTAAAATCATATTATTAAATTCAATAAGGGCACCTCTTTTTCTTTCCCAGCCCATCCATTTATTTTGCCTTTCATTGAATTGTCTGTGTCTGTGAAAAAAATAAAAAATTTCTTCCCCTTCTTCACCATATTTTTTATTTAGCTCCGAAACCTTAGACAGTGCAGCATCAACTATTTTTTCATCACCTGGCATATTCTCTTTAGAAGAATCCTTATAATCACCAACAAGAGCAAAATAAATGTTTTTTTCTTTGTTTGCAAGATAATAAACTTCTAAGCTTTCAATAAGTTCCACAGCTCTTTTATCATCTGGAAGCAGAGCAGGTATAACCACCATAGTGCTTAACTCTTCCGGTATGCCTTCTTTCATTTCAAGTTTAGGCAAAAAGGAAGGCTTAACAATATGACTGAGCATCCAGTTTACAGTGTTGACAGCAATATCTGTTGCAGGAATAAAAATTGCCGCTAAGGCCAATAAAACATATACAATTGACCCTTCATATCCTGCCTTATTTATTATATACTCTGCAGTGAACCCAAGAATAATCAATATAATAACACTTATTCCGCCAATATACGCAGGGGTAGGATGACTATCAAAAAAACTCATAGCCTTTCCAAAAAAACTTTTTTCATACCCAACTGCTTTTTCCAGCTCTTTTATACCTTTACCAATAATGTAATATCCAACATGACCTTTATGAATATTTTTTGAATCAGAATTTTGATGCTCTTTTAAGGATAGCTCAACAGCTTTTTTTGCAACATGAATTTCAGAAACATTAAAAAGCTGTGACAGCTCTTCGAGCCTCTTTCTGTAATAGTTTCTAGAAGCAAGATCCATTAAAGGGTAGGTACCAAAAGGATCCTGTCTTAATATTTCCTCTACTTTGCTTAAAGCTTCAAACACCTCAACCCAGTCGGTTGTAGATATAAATTTTAAGCTTATTATACAATTTCCAATAGAACCTTTTCTTTGAGTTTGTTCTCTGTGTTCTTTGTGTGAAATCTCATCTAAACTTGTGCCCTTTATAGAAAGTCTGTCATCTACATGGCGAAGGACATGAGCATAATTTTTACCCATTTTTCGCAGTTTATATGAAAGATGCTCTATAAATGTTGAATCCACATGATGCTTTTTATTTAAATGTAAATCTATATTATTTATAATTTCAGATATGTCGTTATTTTCTTTATCAAAAGCTGAAATAATCTGTTCAACTTTTCTCCTTTGATTTTGTGATTTCTCTATTTTCTCACACAGATATTTTATATTTTCCACAATGGCAATTTTAATCATAACTGCAAGAGCCCAAATTTCTCTTCCTGTTAGAACGTTATTGGACTGATATGCATTTATGTAGTTTATAAGAACATTTTCATCAATTCTGCCATCTGTATGAGACACTAATTCTAGAGCTAATGCATATATCCTTGCATAACCTTTTAATGAGCCACTGCTAATTGCAGGAAGACGCAAATACATATCTTTGCTTAAATCTCTCCTTACTCCCTTAACCTGTTCTTCTATTATATAAAAATTATCAAGCAACCACTCAGCATCAGGAGTTGTAGGAATTCCTTTTTGTACATCTTCATTAAGCATCTTGTAAACAGACACAATATACTTATAATTTTCATTCATTCTAGGTACAGGCCAATTAAAAACATCAGGTTTTCTAAGTACATTATGATCATAAGCAATTTCCCTAGCATGCTCTTCAAGTTCATCACATGTTAAGGCAGCATCTCTGATTTTAATTAATTGCCTGTCGGAATTTCTTTTTAGCAATAGCCACAATAAAACCACTGCTATAAATGAAAGAATAATTATTATATTTACATACAATTGCATTAGAACATACTCCCTTTCTAGAAGCTCCAACTTCCAACCTCTAATTTCTAACTTCTAACTTCTAGAATAGTATGTGCTAAATAAACTATTTCAAAACATATAATTTAAATTTGCATTCTCTTTCTCATAATTTCAAACATTAAAAGACCTGCTGCAACTGATGCATTAAGGGATTCTGCTCTTCCTACCATAGGTATTTTAACAAGACTATTAGAAATATTTTTAATATCATCACTTATTCCCTTTGCCTCATTTCCAATGATAACTGCTATGTTACTTACATTGTCTAAACTGTAGTAAGGCTTTTTTCCCTCTAAATGAGAAGCACAGAGTTTTATTTTTTTATCCTTAAGATAATTTAGATCTTTTAAAATATCATTACTACTGTAAATGGGAATATGAAAAATTGAACCCATTGTAGATCTTAACACCTTTGGATTATAAATATCCACACATCCTCTAGATAAAATTAAGCCAGTTGCTCCTGCTGCATCAGCTGTCCTTATTATTGTACCCATATTACCAGGATCTTGAATAGAGTCTAATACTACAAAAAAATTATCTTTATAGAGCATCGTATCTAAAGAATATTTTTGCATCTCAATTTGTGCCAATATTCCTTGGGGGCTGTCTGTATCAGAAATTTCTTTAAAAAGCTTATGTGGCAAAGTAAAACAATCTTTTTTAGTTTTATCAATAGTTTTAAGCATTTCCTTTCCACCATTTGTATATTCTAGTTTTTCAGAAACAAATATTTTGTCTATTTTAACATTTTCTTTTAGTGCTTCCTGTACAAATCTTATACCTTCAATAAAGTACATGTTTTTGGCTTCTCTATGTCTTTTATCCTTTAAAGATTTTAAAACTTTAATAGCAGGATTTTTGTTGCTGCTAATATAATTCATCAAAGCACCTCCTATAATCTAAAATAGTAATCTTTTAAAACTTTAAAAAAAGAGCTCCTTTTGAGCTCTTTTTTTAAAGTTTTAATTTACTTTACATCTTTAACTTTTTCAACTAACTGTGCAAAAGAATCCGAATCATTAACAGCCATTTCAGCTAACATTTTTCTGTTTAAATTTATTCCTGATCTCTTAAGACCATTCATAAATTTACTGTAGCTAAGTCCATTTAGTCTCGCCGCTGCGTTTATCCTTGCTATCCACAGCTGTCTGAAATTTCTCTTGCGAGCCCTCCTGTCTCTATATGCATAGACAAGTGACTTCATCACTGCCTGTTTTGCCATCTTAAAATTCTTACTCTTTGAACCAAAATAACCTTTTGCCAGCTTTAATGTTTTTTTACGCCTTGCACGGGTTTTAACCGCACCCTTTACTCTTGACATGGCAACGTTCCTCCTTTACTTGTATGGAATCATCTTCCTGATTATTGCTGAATTTGCATCAGATGCAACTGTTGAGTTTCTTAACTTTCTTTTTCTCTTCGTAGATTTTTTTGTTAATATATGATTTCTATAGGCCTGAGCTCTTTTCACCTTACCTGTCCCAGTCAACTTAAATCTCTTTTTTGAAGAGCTGTGTGTTTTTATTTTAGGCATATCCCTTTTACCTCCTTTTTCTATATATTACTGCTTAGGATTTAGTATCATTAACATATTCCTGCCTTCAAGCTTAGGCTTTCTTTCTACAACTCCATAATCCTCAACAGCTTTCGCAAATTCCTCGAGCACACTTTTCCCCAGCGAGGTGTAATTCATTTCTCTTCCTCTAAATTTAACACTTACTTTAACCTTATCCCCATCACGCAAAAATTTAATTGCATTTTTAACTTTAAAACTAAAATCATGTTCTTCAATAGAAGCAGACACTCTAACTTCCTTTACACTAATAGTTTTTTGATTTTTTCGAGCCTCTTTCTCCCTCTTGGCCTGCTCAAACATATATTTACCATAATCCATTATTCTACATACTGGCGGTTTAGCTTTAGGAGCTACTTTAACAAGATCCAAATTTTTAGAATTTGCCATCTTTTGAGCTTCCCTTGAAGACATAACTCCTAGCATATTGCCTTCAGTATCAATAAGCCTCACTTCTTTATCTCTTATCATCTCATTGACCATTGCTTCATTTTTGTTAATAGAAAACACCTCCGGGTTTTTTTCGAGCTTTATGCGTTTTTAAATACAAAAAAACGAATCAAATAATAGATTCGCTTCAATTCTACATAATAAACTTTCGTTTATATTAACCTTACAGAAACAAATTCGTAAGGTGAGAAGCGAATAACTCCTTCTTTTTATTGACTTTTTAATGTTATCAAATAAACAATAATTTGTCAAGAACTTTTTTTGGGTAAATTATATAATA
>NZ_JAVDDS010000037.1 GCF_030848475.1 Herbivorax alkaliphila | reverse complement strand
TCACTATCTGCAATTTCCTTGTTTGAAGATTTTCTTGAATAAAAATCTTCTTTCATATATAAAAAAGAATTTCCAATGAAATATATTCTTAAATAGTGTAGAGGACGAGTGCATGTTGTATACATTTAATTAAACTAATTGGCTCCCTTAAAAACTTTCCCTTGTTTGATTGCACCTTTCACCAATATACATTATTATAAAAAAAGGTCTCCTGTCGCTAAATTAAAATTGCTTTATGTGAAATATTCTATCACAGAATCCGGAAAGTTACTTTTAATACTAGAAGTAATATATTCTTTAATTTCTTTAACGGTATCTTTTGCATAAATATATTTAAACCGCCCATATTTGCCCCATTTTAGACTTCTTTTAGACTCATCCATATCCAATTTTGTATTTGGAAATCTCTTTAAAATTGTATCTTTAGCTGTTGTGGTAAATCTATGCTGAATTAATTCAAAGGTTACAGGTTCATTTGACGCAGATACATTAACTTTTTCTTTTAATAATTTAAAAAGTTCTTTGTACTCCTCTTTCCAATTGTCATAAACCATTATAGGTGCAACAATAAAACCAACAGGATAACCTGAGTTTGATATTTTTGACGCAGCTTCTATTCTCTGTATAAAATCTGCCGTATTGTGTTCAAATGTATCTATTACATATTTAGAATTAACGCTTATCCTAAACCGAGTATGACCATTGTGTTTAAGGTCTAACAATGAATCTACATTGTCAAATTTAGTTACCACTCGAAGCCTTCCCCTTTCGAGAGAACCAAAAAACTCTATTGTTTTTGCTAAACTTCCTGTAATATGTTCAATGGCTAGAGGGTCACCAGCACTTGCAGCCTCAAAAGTTGTAATGTTTTCATTATTTTTTGATATGTGACGTTTTATTGTATTAAATATGTCTTCTACATTTACGTACGTTCGCAAATAAGGCTTAAATGCCTGGGTTGTATGAAGATAACAGTATTCGCAGTTCCCAGGGCAATTTGTCACAAGTGAAAACTGAAAGTCGGCAGAAGGTTTGCAAACTTCTAAAGACATACTTTTTTTAGTTGCTACCACTAAAGTCTTTTTTGCTCGTGCAAATTTTTGATTCTCAGTTTTACCAGGAATCGATGCCTTTACTCTTTGCAAAGCTAATTTCTTTATTTCTATTTCTCTATTCTCAAAATATTCAAACAACTGCTGTCCTAAAGGATATTTTAGTGAAGAGGGTTCAAAGAAAACCCTTTCTGGATTAAATAAATTATTTATAGTTAATACCTCCCTAATTTTCAATATAATGTCTATCTAGTTCTAAAAGTCTTCAGGTGGAGTACAATTTCCATCTGAAATTCTGATCTTTAGATTTAACTAAATGAGTTCATTATGTTGAATTCGTTATATAGGTTAGTATTAATCTATTTTTAAACCTTTTATTCATATAATTATTTTTCATGCTGAATATCTATTTTTTAACAGTTTTAATAACACAGCTTGACATAGCCAATTTCAGTAAGAACAATTCAGACTTAACTTTAAAAGTGAGACAAGAGAACCGTCCCTCTGTCTCTCTGTCTCTATGACTTCCTGCCTTTAGAACCCTTGGTTTCTGCGCTTTCAACTTCCACACCAAACATTGAAGTTATATCGTCATCTTCTAAAACACGACGACTTTTTCTTTCTGCCTTACCTAGCATAGACTTTGTTTTTCCTTCAATTGCATCGGATATTAATTCTTCCACATTTACATTTCTAAGTGTAAAAAACATCATGGGGTTTTCATCAAGTCTTGCTCCTACACCATAAAGAACCGCTGCTATGTGCTTACACATGTAAGCTCCATCTGGACAATTACAAGCTAATGTAATTTCTTTTGGGGATGGAAAAATTCCACTTCCCTTTGAAGTAAAAAGCTCTGAAAGTGCTTTGGGAAACTTACCATCTATAAGTTCTTGTAATGAATCTATTTTTCCTTCACAGGACTTTTTTATTTTTTCCCACACGTCTTTTTTTAATGGACTTATTTTTATATTTACCTTGTACCTAGAGCTTCCCTGCACCAATGCGGTTATTTCTCCTTCTTCTATCTTAAGGTCTAAAACCGCTCCATTTCTCACATAACTTCTTCCTCTGCCTATTCGGTTTTCATAGTCAGAATAGCTTTCTAAATTACCATTCCATGCTTTTCCCCACCATGTATGGGCAAGCTTTCTTCCCTCTATCACAACAGGCATAATATCAGGGTTCTTTTTCTTTAGTTTTTCTACTGCCTTACGTGCCTTTTCTCTTTTTTCTGCAACAGACACGTATTTACCAAATCCATAACTAGGCATATTTAACGCTCCTTTATCAAATTCAAAAGTCTATCGTACAGATAAATTACTCCAATCTAAACAAATCAACCAACTGACTGTTGTCCATTTCAGTAATCCAACTTTGATTGATGTCAGGAATTATTTCCTCTGCTATTTTGGTCTTTTCCTCTATCATCATATCTATTTTTTCTTCCACAGTACCCTCTGTAATAAATTTGTGCACCACAACATTATTCTTTTGTCCAATTCTAAAGGCTCTGTCAGTAGCCTGATTTTCAACTGCTGGATTCCACCATCTGTCAAAGTGTACAACATGATTTGCAGCAGTAAGGTTTAAACCTACTCCACCAGCTTTAATGGAAAGAACCATAAATGGAACATATTCATGCCCCTGAAACTTTGCCACCAAATCTTTACGCTTTGAAACAGGTGTCTCTCCGTGCAATATTAGACCCTCATGCTGAAAAACTTCTTTTAAAAATTCTGCCAAAGGTTCAGTAATCTCTTTAAACTGTGTAAACACAATTACACGTTCTCTTTTTTCATATATTGTCTCACATATTTCTCTAAGTCTTTCATACTTTCCACTTTCCTTTGGAACATAAGCCCTTTGTCCTAAGTATTGATCAGGATGATTGCATATTTGTTTGAATTTTAAAAGTGCTGCCAAAACAAGTCCTTTCCTCTCAATACCCTCTGATGATTCTAGCTTCATTTTAAGTTCATTTACTAAAGCACTATAGAGTGCTGCCTGTTTTTTAGTAAGGCTTGAATAGGTTTTCATCTCTATTTTTTCAGGCAAATCAGCAATTATACTTTTATCAGTCTTAAGTCTTCTCAATATAAAAGGTGATACAACCTGTTTTAGTCTTCCATAGCCTTCATCACTGTCCTTTAGCTTCTTTGTAAAGTCAGTAAATTCTTTAGAACTTCCCAATAATCCTTTATTTAAAAAATCAAATATAGACCATAAATCTGACAGTCTATTTTCTACTGGTGTTCCTGTTAAAGCTATTCTGCTCTTTCCCTTTAACTGTTTGACTGTCTTTGTCTGTTTTGTTGCAGGATTTTTTATTGCCTGTGCTTCATCGAGTATAATTATATCCCATTTATTCTCTTTAAGCCATTCTAATCTTGATACCATTCCGTAAGTAGTTATATATATACCACTTTCATTGCTCTTTTCCAAACTTTCTTTTTTCTGAGGATGCACCACTTTATACTTTAGCTTTGGTGCAAATTTATCAATTTCTTCTGTCCAGTTTCCAATAAGTGATGCTGGCACAATTAAAAGAGCTTTGTAAGACTTTTTCATTCGTATGCTATTTAACATGGCAATAACCTGTATTGTCTTACCAAGTCCCATATCATCTGCAAGACAAGCTCCTAATCCCAGTTCTTTCATGGTATAAAGCCATCCCAAACCTTTTTTCTGATATTCTCTTAATTTCGCATTAAAATAATCCCCACAAGAGACAAAATCTATTGTTTCAGGCTTTCTAAGCTTTGAGAAAACATCACTGAGCCACTCACCGTTACTCACTTCAACTTCACAATCTTTTTCTTTGATATTTAAGACTTTAGATGCAGAAAGCTTCATCCTCATTGCTTCTATCATACTCAATTCACCATTTTGAGCTTCTTTTTGTGCCTGTTCATAGGCCTTTAGCGTGTCTTTGAGTTTCTTTTCATCTACTTCAACCCACTTGCCTTTAATTAATGCAAGTCCCTCTGATTCGGACAAGAGTTTTTTTAATTCTTCTACTGAAATAGTTTCTCCACCTAAAGACAGATTCACATCAAATTTTACAAGAGCATCCATGCCAACAACTGAAGGTGGTTTAGCTCCTACATTTACAGACATCTTAATGGATGATTCTGATTTTCTTCTCCACCAATCAGGTATTCTACACAAAACACCTGAAGCCTCATATATAGGAACTTCCTTTAAAAAAGTATATGCCTCATTAGAATTAAGACCTATTGGATAAAATATCTCCCCTGTTTCCACTAACTCAGCTATAAATGGACTTTTTACAGCTGCCTTGTTAACAGTAGATAATAGCTCCAATAGTTTTTTACTATTCTGCCCGTATTTTTCAAGGGCGTTTTTGAGGGGAAGATGTTTGGCTTTTCCAGTAGCAGAAGGCTCTGCCGCATAAGTTGCCAAAAAAGCAAAAGGATAACCCTCTTTTTTACTTTCCACTAGGTGAAAATATACTTTACCTGCAAAATGAATATCAGAATTTTTACTTATGAAATATTCACTTACACTACCTTCATAATTTTTTATCTCTTTTGAAAAGATAGTATTTAGTCTTTCCCATACAAGGTCAAGCCATCTTCTATGAAGATACTCTATCCCGTTTATATATGGAGCTTTTAAAATAAGCTCCTCCTTTTGTTCATCTTCAAGGATGCCTACTGCCTTATCCCGTAAATTTTCAATATCAGGGTTTTTAGAAATACACTCTCCAAAAGCTTTACTCAATGTATGTAAATATTCTAAAGAAGGCGAAAGTGACAAAGGCTTTTTATACATTCCAAGAACAAATAAAGCTTTATCACTGTTTTTTTTATATAAATCATATATATCTTGCAAAAATTTATCTAAAGATTCTTCTTTGTTCTTTTTTACAAATTGCCAATCAAGGGCATATTTCCCCTCTGGCTCAATAATGGCAATTAAATCTTTTTTCAAAGTGCTACTCATTTGTGCCATTCTCCTTTGTATATAAATGTTTGTCATTGTTATTTTATAATATTTCGTATGTGTTGTATAGTACCAAACTAATTTTAAGTCGCTTTGTCCAGTGATTTAAAGGTATCAAATCCTTTTCAAAAAGCTATACATTAAAGGTTTAAAAGAAATGCTTTCATAAATTTTATATAATATGACACAATGTTGTCATATTATATAGATTATAATTAAGATATAAATGATAAGGAGGAATTTAAAATGGAAGAGAAATATTGTCAATCTTGCGGTATGCCAATGGGGGATACCGATGAAATGTATGGTTCAAATCTAGATGGTAGCAAGAATAAAGACTATTGTGAATACTGTTACATGAATGGGAAATTTACATCAGATATTTCTATAGAAGAAATGATTGAAGTTTGTATTCCCCACGTAGTTAATGAAAAATCTGGTATGAGCGAGAATGAAGCTAGAGAAATGATGAAGGAGCTACTCCCAAAATTAAAACGCTGGAGTTAAAAGAAATGGTTATTTCAAAAAAGGGGTTCACTTATTAAAAGTGAACCCCTTTTCACTCTTCATCTATTAAATGAGTAGCTGTAGACGAAAGCTCTTCTAATGAAGCATTGGTTTCCTGTGTTGTTGCCATATAGTTTTCTATTTTACTTTGTACTGTTTGAATGACTTTATCTAATTGTTCAACTGAATGTTTAATTTTTGATAATGCCTCATCTACATTGTCCTGATTCTTATTAGATACTGAAACTGCATTTCTTGACTGTTCTGCCAACCTTCTAACTTCTTCTGCTACAACTGCAAATCCTTTACCAACTTCACCAGCACCAGCTGCTTCAATAGATGCATTTAAGGCAAGCAAATTAATGTTTTCAGCAATTTGAGTAATTGTTTCAGACATTTCAGAATACTTAGAAAAGCTGTCTGTCAACATTTCCAAGCTTTCCATTGTGCTTTTTGAAGTGTTTTCTACTTCGCTCATCTGCATATTTATATCAGATATATCTGCAGCACTTTCATCTGTTACTTTAGATAGTTGATCTAGTATTTCATTAATATCTGAAGTGCCTTTTTGTAAATTTTCCAAAAAGTCTTCCTGTTCCTTTTGCTTTTGATGAATTATTTGGGAGTTTTTCTTTTCCTCTTCTAATTGTTCCTGGCTTTTTATATAAGATTCTTTTCGATTATATTCTATACAACTTTCTTTTACATTTAAACCAAGAGCCATTGCCCTTGCCATTTCTTCACATGTCTCATAACCACAAGCTGAACAATTAAATGTCCTCTCTTCATCAGTGTATTTTAATAACTTAACATAATTTTCTTCTATTTCCTTATGTGTTATTGAGCTTTGAGAAAATCTATTTTCATATTTTACCATAAAATCTTCTATTTTTAATTTCTTTTCTAAAAATTTAATAATATCTTTAGGACTTTTCTTGGATATAATCCCTTTTTTCGTAGACAACAGCTCTCTAGTTTTTTCATAAAGTATTGCATCCATTTCATCAGGAGTAATGGTTTTTTCAGTACCTGTTCCTAATGAACAGCCTTCAGAACAATTTAATATATCAATAACTAATGGTAATTTACCATAACCTTTATTGATGCTAGATAAATAGTCCTTAGTAAGCTTAGGGCCTTCAATTTTTTTAATATGAAACCCTTTCCCGAAAACCTGTTCAACACTCTCTTTTAAACCACCAGGAGTGGGATACCAAAACCCTGTTAAACTTTCAGGTGAATCAAATTCTGTTTCTTTAGCAAATCCTCCTTCTTCTCGGTACAGCTCCATAAGCCTGCTAAATGTTACATTGTATTCAATAGCATTATAGCGAATAAATTCATCTGTTTTCCCTACACAAGGTGACAGTGCAGCAATTTTTCCATTATAGCCATCATATTTTTTCAAATAAACTGCTGTACAATACATAGGAGAACCAATAGGACTTAAATATTTTAATAAATTAGGATAATATCTTTCTATGCTATTTACAATAACAGGACAAGGCTGTGCTATAACAGTTTTTATATTGTTTTCTTCAATAGCTTTAATATAAAGAAATGTTGTTATATCAGCACCAAAACTCACATCATATATTAATTCTACCCCTTTACTTTTTAGCCAAGCCAATACTTTTTTATATTCATTTTTATAGTTTAATATGAAGGCAGGAGCAACAACCATAGAAATTTTTTCACCTGTCTTGAGAGCTTCAAAAAACTCACCTGTATCATCTTCAAAGTGTCTGGCATCGTGAGCACAAGCTTTAATACATTCAGTGCATAAAACACATTCTTTTTCATTTATTTCTACTTTCATTTTACCTTCGCTGTCAATAAAAGTTTTATTTACCAAAGGATGAGGACAGTTACGAATACATTTATAACAACCAATACAATTTTCTTTTTTAATCTTTATTTTTTTAGTTGATATCATAACTACCTCCTGTTTTTTCGGAGCATTTTATGTTAATTAGACTTATAATATATATCGGATATATATATCTTTTTATAAACATAAAACTTCACATTAAAATATTTTTCTTTAATTATTTAATTAAATATTTATACCTTTTATAAATTTGCAGGAATTTTTATTAAATTTGCAGTATTATATAATTATGTACAGTAATATGTTGATGGAATAATACAAGTTCCTCCACAACCACCTGAATCTTGGGAACCATAACATGTAAAAAAGTTTTATGTATTCATTATACTAAAAATTGAATTTTCTCAAAAATAAGACGGGTAGTATTAACAAACTAATATTACCCGTTGTTTTAATTTATAATTGAACTATTAATGTATATATAGTATCTAACTTAAGTATAAGAATAATTTTTATTGGAGGAAATTAAACTTAAAATGAAAAAACCAAAAGCTGATTACGATAAAAACAAATATAATATAGTAGAACAGACTTTTTTAATCAAGAAAGAAAAATTATTACGTACTACCTATTTGATATTAAAAAATAAAGAAGATGCTCAAGATGCTGTACAAGAGACATATTGTCTGGCGTTGGAAAATATAAAAAATTTTGAAAAGAAGGATATTGTTTATTCTTCTGACACAATGTATGAAACAAATTTTATACCAATCGAAGAACAACCACATAAAATACTTGTTTTATCATATTTAGAAAAGAAGCTACTTGAAACCTTAAATTTTTCAGTTAATAACTTAGAAAAAGATTCTATAATAGAAAAAGATTTAAAAACTGGAGATTTAAAAATAACTAAGATAGATAAAAACAAAATAAAAATAGCTCAAAGTACAAATAATTCAGAATATTTTAAACTTTTTTGTGATAATGTGGAGATTGCTAGTAAAGGAAAAAATTTAGATATTTCAGATCGCAATGAAGCTATAGATATTGAAGGAGAGTTTATATTAATTAACAGTAATGAAAATTACAAATTGGAAATATGGGGCTATGAGGAGAAAATGGTAGATATCAAAATCCCCCTACAAAAATAGTGTTAGAGAATAAGGGGCTATTGCAATAGCGATTAAACGCAGGCAACGTCCCTTAACATTTATATCCTTCAGTAATGTTTCTGTTAGCAGTAAACATAAATAGATTTCCCTAACAGTAGTAAGTTCAATAGTAAGGATATAGATAGGATAATGAATATAGTACAAAGGAAGGACAGTATGGATGCTGAATTGAGGCAGGAAACATACATTGTATAAATTTAGAAACATTGTCAAGTGACTTTTTAGAGAAAAACAGAGATAATGAAGAAATATTTAGTAGTATTGTATCTTATAGTCAACCTTATGATGAGATTAAAAATAACAAAAGAAAGCCTTAATTTTTATCAGTTTTTTGACCTAAACATAGAAACTACCATTACAATTACTATAACTAAAGCTATTGCCAAACTTACTCTCAACATTATAACATTAAAAAAAGATGTTTCATCTCCTGCTCCAACAGCTGCACTTAAACTTGAACCTATAATTATTCCAGCGATAATAATGCTGGCAGAAAGCAGTACTACACTAAAAGACATTCTATTTAGTGCTCTTTCAAACCTTTTTTGTATTTTTCCTATTTCTTTGATTTCCAACTGAAAAGCAAAATCTTCATCTTCCATTTTAGTCAAAAAGTTTAGCATTGCAGAAGGAAATTCTGATAATAGCTCCTTGTAATTCCATAAGTTTCTTTTTATGCCTTTGCTTATTTTTTCTAAAGAAAATGATTGGTAAAACAATTTTTTAGCAATTGGTTTGGCAACAACAATTGGGTTAAGGTCTGGAGCAAGACTTTCAAGTAATGCTTGAAGAGTTCCAAATGTTTTTGCTAAAAGTGCAAATTCTCGTGGAATTCTTATTTTGTTTGAGTATGCTATATTGAAAATTTCATAAAACACTTTATCAACCTTTATTTCTTTTAAAGGCATCTCTAAATACTTGTCAATAAATATATCTACATCTCTTTCAAACTTTTTTAAATTATTTCTGTTTGGCATTGCCCCCATATCAATTATTGACTTTACAACTAATCTACTATTTTTAGAAGTTACTCCTATAAAAAAGTTTGAAATCATTCTTTTTCGTGATTCACTTAAAATTCCTATCATACCTAAATCTAAAAAAACTATTTTTCCATCAGATAAAACCCGTATATTACCAGGATGAGGATCTGCATGAAAAAAGCCATCCCTAAATATCTGGTTAGAAACAGATATGGCAAGATTTTCTGCAAGTTTCCTTCTGTCCAATCCTTCATTATCCAATTTTTCATAGTCATCTATCCTAATACCATCTATATATTCCATAGTAAGTACACGTTTTGTAGTGTATATCCATTTTGCACTTGGTACAGTAATATCTTCATCGTCGGTAAAATTCTGTTTAAATGTATCAGCATTCTCAGCTTCTTTTGTAAAATCCAACTCGCTTTTAATTACATTTTCAAACTCCTCCACCATTTCTTTGAAATTATACATTTTCCCATATTTAGTGTGATTGTCTAAAAAGCCAGCTAAATCCTTTAATATATTAAGGTCCTGATTTATTGTCTTTTCTATTTCAGGTCTTTGAACTTTAACTGCAACTTCTTTTTCTGTAATTAGTTTTGCACGGTGAACTTGAGATATAGAAGCTGCAGCCACAGGTTTTTCTTCAAATTCTTTGTAAACATTTTCTAGTTTATCTTCAAACTCTTCTTCTATAACTTTCTTTACTTTATCAAAAGAAATCGAAGGAACTGAATCTTGAAGCTTTTTCAGTTCTTCTACTATATCTACCGGCAATATATCTGGTCTTGTGCTCAAAAGCTGCCCAAGCTTAATAAAAGTAGGCCCAAGTTCTTCTAATGACAAGCGAAGTCGCTCCCCAGTTGAAAGCTTGACTTGACTACTTTTTATACTTTTTTGTGAACTCTTTTTTTTTATTTTTAAATACTTAAAAATACCAAGCTGATCTAGTAGCAACCCAAATCCATGCTTAGTTAATACAGCAATTATTTGCCTATATCTTGTTATACTGATTTTTCTATTTATCACAGTATCATTCCTATCCCTATTTCACTTTCTTCTATTTATAAATCTAGTTTAAAATCCATATATTTTATCATTTTTCATCATTAAGATTATGGGGCATCATGCCCCTTATCCATTAAATCTTTTACAACCTTATGATACTTATATATAAAGTATTCATCTAATTTCATCAATATTTAGCTTTTACATTAAAAATCTATTTGGATATTCCCTGTTCTTTAAGAACCTGTTTTACCTGTTCTCTAACAATTTGGCTAATTTCATCCTTAGTAACCAAATCTTCTTTCTTGGCAACATTCACAGAATCCAGTGCCTGTGTTACTTCTTCATTAATTAACTTTTTTAGTTCATTTCTCTGATCTTCCCCTCTTTTCACCAATTCTCCTGCAAACTGGCGTGCATCCTTTTTTGCTATTTCGCCTTTACTCACCAATTCTTCTACCATATCCTCTACTTTTTCCCTAGAATACACAAAAAGCCCTACTCCTAAGTTGATAGACTTTTCAAATAAATTTGACATATTTACTCCTCCTTTAAGATATTTAGTTTGATTAATGCAAGTGTTTATTTATTTAATTTATAAACTTTAAATTTTTTACAAATAAACTCATTAATTACTATGAGTATATCATATACCAATATAAGCTGCAATCAAAATAGTTGGTTCAAATATAATAAATTTTAACTAAACATATGTCACCAACAACCCATGACTAAGGTTACGAGACTGGGTGAAGACTTCTTTAAAAAAGGTTGCATAGACAAATAGTTTCCCATAGAAAAACCCTAGCCTTAGCAACCTCCTTGTCAAACATTCATATAAGATATTAAATAGGAAATAATACTTTCAGAGCCTTTATTCCAATTAAACCCTTTTTCTGTAATACCATCAAAACAGCCCCCTGTTTCTCTGTCCACCAGACTTATTCCTTTGATGTTAGCCCCCTCATACCACTCATGACACCTTTTTGCCTGCTGTTTATATTTACTCTTTCCAGTAAGGTTATAAGCTTCTAAATATGTCAAAACAGTTTCACAGGCTTCAACTGGCTGTTCATCAAATTCCGCAGGTTTTTTACCTCTTGTAAGCCATCCATCGCATCCTACAGGTTTAAATACTCCATTTTTAAATGTTACACTTTCTAAAAACTCAAGGCTTTCTTCTGCAACTTCTAAAAACTTCTTATTTCCTGTGAACTTGTATGCCTTAAAAAGAGACCATGGAAGTACACTGTTACTATAAGTAATGGAGTTTTCAAACCATTTCCAATCATCACTTTTATTCTCATAATAAAGACCTGTGAGGTTCTCGGCCATATTAAAAATATGTTTTTTCAAAGACATATCTCCCATATATTCCATTCCTATAATGGAATAAGCTTTAGACCTCAGATAGTTAATGGAAGTAACATTTGGTAGAGCCCTTTTTAGTATATACCCTAAAGTTGCCCTTATCCCTTGAGGCGTATGCTCATTAGAAAATGCATATCCTAAAGCCCATAGACATCTTCCATAACAATCTTCAGATCCCTCTTCTTCAAGCCATCTTCTATCATAACTCATAAAATTTTTAAATCTTCCATTTTCATTTAAGGCATTAAGTATAAAAGAAGAAAACCTGTGTATTAAATTAAGATATTTCTTCTTGCCATACCTTTCATATAGCATAACGGCCATAATTAAGGCACGGGCATTGTCATCAGTTGTATATCCATGCCTAGGATCTGGTACCCCATATTTTGAGTGTTGAAATATACCTGTATCGTCAGTTAGTAGGAATATATAATGATCATTTATTTGTTTTTTTGATAGAGTTTTTTTCATTATACCACTCTGCTATCCTTTAGCTTTGTTTCTTCAACTGTATCAATAAACATTTTTGTATATCTGTTTGCAATACTTTCCCACATCATTGTTTTGCCCACAATCAATGTTTTTCTCTCCATTTCCTTTTTTGCTTCAGGGTTTTCAAGAATATATCTTAAATTTTCAGCCAACGAGTCAGAATCTTTAAAATCTGCTAAAAGTCCTCGTCCCTCTGAAAGCATTTCCCTTGCATAACTATATGGAGTTGATACTATTACTCGACCATATCCCACAGCATAAGCAAGTGTACCACTTACTGCTTGATCCTTACCTAAATATGGTGTCATATAGATATCTGTCATTCCGAGATACTGAATAATTTCATCCTTTGAAAGATATTTGTCAACAAATATAACATGCTCTTTAATACCTAAGTTATTAACCTTCTCAATAAGTTTCTCCCTGTAAACTTCACCTGATTCCTTCTTGATAGAAGGATGGGTCTGACCTAAAATAAGATATACTACATCCTTGTAATCTTTTGCTACCTTAGAAATTGCCTCTATTCCATATTCTAGTCCCTTACCAGAGCTTAAAAGTCCAAAGGTACTTACCACACTTTTTCCTGAAAATCCATTTTTATCTTTGAGTTTATCACGTGATTCAAGAATTCTATATGGAACTCCATGATGCATAACCTCTATTTTAGATAAGTCCATATCATAAACACTTTCTAAAACAGGTTTTGTATTTTTAGCCATGGTAACAACTTTTGAACTCCTATCTCCTAGTTCTCTAAGCACTTCCCTCTGTTTTTCTGAAGGATTAGGAAGTACTGTGTGAAGAGTTGTCACAAAAGGTATTTCTAAATTTCTTGCCAAATCTAGAATATATTCTCCTGCTTCCCCTCCAAATATTCCATACTCATGCTCTATTACAAGCAATTCTATATCAGAATTGTTTATTTCCTTTGCTGTCTTAATATAACTTTCCCTATCATGCTGGGAAAGTTCCATTATTACTCTATCGCTATAATTGTATTTATTATTGTCGCTTACCGCAACAACCTTAGGATTATTTATTAATTCCACATCATCTAAAGCCCTCACCAGATCTTGTGTAAATGTTGCCAGCCCACACTCCCTTGACGGGTATGTACTTAAAAATGCCACGTTCCTTATTCTATTTGACGTCATATTAAAACCTCCCCTTCAAATGCATTTTTATACTCTTCCAAATTTATATATGCTTAAAAATAATTTTGAAATTCGAGATAGGGTCAGTTTCCCTACCTCAAAATCCTATGATGTATCTATATTAAAACATTTACTATACTGCAATTGAATGACAAACATTCTGAGTTAATATTATATTGTATTCTTCGGTATTCATATCAACCTTACAATTTGACATTATAACTGAATTAGCAATTAACGCTCCATTACCTACACTTGCATGATCCCATACTACACTTCCAATGACTTTTGATCCTACGCCCACATGTGAATTTTCACCTAAAAATGTATTAGGTCCAACTACAGCAAAGGCACCTATCTCAACATTGTCTTCAATATAAACAGGATCAATAATCTTGGCATTTGGATGTATTTTAGCCGTACTGCTTATGTATTTAGGATTATTTTTAAAATTGTGAGCTAGCATTTTTAAATCCCCATTTAGTATATCCTTATGAGCCTTAATATACTTATCAGGCGTTCCTAAATCCAGCCAATATGAGCATTTGTTATAAACTGCTATTTTCTTTCCTTTATTAAGCAACCGTGGATATGTTTCTCTTTCAATTGAAACCGATTTATCTAAAGGTATTTCATCAAACAATCCTGGCTCAAATATATAAATACCTGCATTTATAAGATTTGACGTTGTCTCATGATGTTTAGGCTTTTCTTTAAATGCAGTGACAAACCCTTTTTTATCATATTCAATAACCCCATAAGCTGAAGGATCTTCAACCTCTGTTGTAGCAATGGTAGCAAAAGCTTTTTTCTTTTTGTGGTATTTTATCATGTCAGAAATATCTATGTCGCTTAATATATCTGCATTAAAAACAATAAATGTATCTTTAAAAAACTCTTGAGCATTTTTTATTGCTCCTGCTGTACCTAACGGGATATCTTCTGAGATATAGTTTACCTTTACGCCTGTTTTTTCTCCACTTCCAAAATATTTTTCAATTTTGTAGGGTTTATAGCATGTACTAAGTACTATTTCATCTACACCATGCTCTTTCAATCTCTCAATATTTCTTTCAAGAAGTGGTTTTCCCATAACAGGAACCATAGGCTTTGGTAATTCATTTGTAATTGGTCTTAATCTTGTGCCCTTTCCACCTGCTAAAAATAATGCTTTCATTTCCATCCCTCCTAAAGTACTTTTATTTTTAGTACATATATAAACTTTATAGTGTTTTTTTATTTATTTACCCATTTACACCCAACTGAAAACACCCCATTATAGCTTTAATACAGTTAAAGCTATACAAGACAGAAAAAAGTTTACTAAATGCACGCACACAAAATAAAGCAAATACCTTTATTATAATTATTTATATTTATATAAAATAATACTTTTCAAAAAGAATACTTCTAAAATAAGGTACAGCGGACACACATAGTGCAGCTTAAAAAAAGATACTTATATTAGCACTCGTTACATTTGAGTGCTAACACTATTTTATGCTATATTTTTCTTTTTGTCAATGGGGTCAGGCTTGAATAATTTACTTATTCAAGCCTGACCCTCAAAATAAACTTCTGGTAAAATAATTCTGATTTGATAGTCTGTGTTTTCCCTTTTCCAGTATACAATGAATTTTATTTTTGCCATTTTAGGAATGTAGCCTTTTTCTTTTATAGATTGCACCCTAGACATAAAATATTTTGAAAACTTTAAAAGCTTTTGTCCTTTTAGATTACAACAATAATCATCATTAATTATTAA
The DNA here is from genome assembly GCF_030848475.1 of Herbivorax alkaliphila. Taxonomy (GTDB): domain Bacteria; phylum Bacillota; class Clostridia; order Acetivibrionales; family Acetivibrionaceae; genus Herbivorax. The sequence goes on along the minus strand of NZ_JAVDDS010000037.1, from coordinate 21,803 downwards.
TTCATCTCCAGCCTTTAAATGAAAAATCAAATTTTGACAATCCGCAAAAAAATCCAACCACACATCTTTAAAACCCAATTGCATTGCCAATTTATCAGGTAAAGAATAAACCTTACTATCATAAAATCTCTTTAGTTCATCTGTCTTGATAAAATCAAGATAGTCTTCATTATAGTGAATTGTCAAGTTTTGTTTTGCCCTAGTCATTGCAACGTATAGCAATCGAATATTTTCATCTGTTCTAATGTTAAATTGATTAAGCATTAAAAACACATTGTCAAATTCTCTGCCCTTTGCTTTATGAAAAGTTGATACAAAAATTGTTTCAACTTTTCCACCATAAAAATCTTCAAGCTTTGATTCCCGGATAAAAATTTTTAAATCCGACTTATATTTATTTTCTGGATTTACAGCTTCAAAATCTTTTATAATGTTAATACAAAGCTCTAAGTTTAGACTTTTGTTATAGGTTTCTATTAACTTTCTTTTTGCTTCTATCCAAGTTTCACCACTTATCATTTTCCCCTCTTCTATTTCAAGCTGATTTAAAAAAAATTGTACTTCTAAAAGATTATAAATATTAAATCCTTCATTTGACTGAATTAACTTTGCCTGCATTCCATTCTTTATAAGAAGGGCTGTAATTTGCAACGCTTCTTCATTAGTCCTAGTAAGTATGCAAGTAGTTCCGGAAAGACCCTCAGACACTATATTGTTTACTAGAGGTACAATAAGTCTAGATCCTCTATGCCTTACTATTTCTATTTTCCCATTGTCACTTTGCACAGGCACAATAGGAGTATTCTTTAATCGATTGGGTATCTTTTTTGCAAACTGATTTGTAAAATCCACTAAGTTGTTCTTGCTTCTATAATTTTCTAAAAGCTCATAGACTTTGGCTCTTTTTTCTCTAATTAAATATTCTAAATGCTTTGAGCTGGAACCTCTAAATTCATAAATATTTTGATCGTCATCACCAACTGCAATTATACGCATATCCTCATTGTATTCCATCAAGGCATCTATCAGAGCAAACTCATCAGCATCCATATCCTGAGCTTCATCAATTACTAAAACAGTCTTTGTTATTTTACCTGATTCTGCTTCTCGTTTTTTAATTTTCTTCACAGCTTCCCTGATTACTTCACCTGATTTTTCTAAACTTCCGACTCTTCCTAATAAATCAAAGCAATAGGAGTGAAATGTTTTTATATCTATAAAATTTGCAGCATTACCAATAAGTTTTATTAAGCGTTTCTTAAATTCAGTAGCTGCAGATCTTGAAAAAGTCACCATTAATAACTGTTCATGTTTGACATCTTCAATTAGCATTAGCGATGCCAACTTGTGAACTAAAATTCGAGTTTTTCCACTTCCCGGCCCTGCTGCCACAACAATACAATCTGATTCATTATCATTGATAATCTTCAACTGAGTTGGTGAAAGCTCACCAAAAATCTGTCTAAATTTCGCAGGGGTAATATTCCTTTTTATTTCATTTTTTCTGTTTCCCTTAAAATATTTATTTAAAAAAGAATTATAATTAAGTTGAAAATAGTCATCCACAAACTGAAGTGCCTCTTTATAGTCACTTATCATTTTCTTTGCATATTCGCCAACAATGTGAATTTGCTGACCTTTATTTTCATAGTATTCTTTTAGTTTTTCATAGTGTTCTAACCTGTATCTTTTTTTATTATCTTTCTCTATACGCTCAATTTGCATAGGATTGTATAAAACTAAAAATCCTCCTTCAATTGATAAAACCCCAACTTTCGACATATAAAAAAGAGTATCTTCAATATCGTCATTAGTTACTTTTGTATTAAATAGTGTTATTCTTTTTTCAAATGCCTTTTTTAATTCACAAATTGAAAAGTCAATTACCTCTTGGTTTTTTTCGTCTTTTTTGTCTTTTTTATCATAGAGATATTCTAAAATAAATTGAGCCACTTCATATCTTTTTGTAAGTCTTTCTTTTAGAATTTCTCTTTCGCAAAGACAAAGAATTGCCACGTGCTCTTTAGAATGACTGACTGTCTGCTTTTTTACCCAGCCTTTAATTGTCCAAAAATTTATAATAGTTTTTATCATGTTTGAGCTTATATTTTCAATTCCCTCTTCTTCTGCCTGTTCATTTAATTCTTTAATATGATACACTTTTTCACCATATTCTAAAATTGACAATAAAAATTTTTCAATAGACCAAAAAGTTTTTAATATACCCATTAAACGATTCTTAGCTTCACCTTTTTTTATAAAAACCTTTAAATCTTTCATATCAGCTAAAATATTTTCTTCTCTAAGCAAATTGACAATTTTTATTACTTCACTCTTTTCAATTGCCAAATGATCTGATATATAGTCAACTCTTGCTTCTGCCTCTTCATCATCTATTTGCTTACTGCTTTTAGTTGAAAAAAGCTTTTTAATAATTCGAACTGCATTTTCCCTTTCTTTTTCATTAAACTTATCAGAACCATTAATTTTGCAAATTGCCTGATATGCGTTTTTTGTAAGAATACTATTTGCATATACTTTTGGCATATTCTGCCCTCTCTTTATATAACCTGCATCTTCTAAAGCTGCAATAGCAGTTTTCACCCTTGTTTCAATCTCTACAATACTATCATCCCATCCAGCCTTTCTTGCAATTTCTAAAGCAGATTGTGAAACTGTTGAACGAAATCTGGTAATACCTTTAATTGCTTTCCATACTTGTTGGATTTCTTTTATGCTGAGTTTTGTTTGATTTAACAAAATAAAATGTTTGCTTAAATCTTCATCATCAAAAAGAACAAAACAATCAGCAGATATGTTTTCATCTCTCCCTGCCCTTCCAGCTTCTTGGACGTAGTTTTCCAAAGAATCAGAAATTTCATAGTGAATAACCATACCTACATCTTTTTTGTCAACTCCCATTCCAAAGGCAGATGTGGCAACTATAATTTGAACCTGTCCCTTTATAAAAGCATCTTGGTTTTCAGTTTTCTCCTGTTTATCCATCTTGCCGTGATATGGTTTTGCCCGATAACCATCTTTTGTTAAACGCTCTGCTAATGAATATGCAAGCCTTGTACGTGAAACATACACAATTGTGGGACATTCTTTTTCTTCGATTAACTCTCTTACACAATTGTATTTATCTTCCTTACCCTCTTTCATAAATACTTTGTAGTTAAGATTAGTCCTTGATGCCTTGGATCTGAATACCTCTAGGTCAAGAGAAAGTTTATCCTTAAAATAATTTCTTATATCTTCAATTACCTTTTGCTTTGCAGTTGCCGTAAAACAGGAAACAGGAATTGTCTCCTCTAAATTTTTCTTTTTCTGCATTGCTTTTATGAAGTCTCCAATGTACAGGTAATCAACTCTAAAATCCTGCCCCCAAGCAGAGAAACAATGTGCCTCATCAATAACAAACCTGACAACATTTCTTCCTAAAAGAAGTCTCTCTATTGTCTTTGACCGCAAAGACTCTGGTGAAATATAAAGTATAGAAGCAGATCCATTTTCAACTCTTTCAAAAGATTTTGCCCTCTCAATAGGGTCAAGTAAACCATTTATAGTTACCGCCTCTGTTATTCCCACCTTTTCTAAATTATCAACTTGGTCTTTCATTAATGACTGCAAAGGAGATATAACAACCGTTAACCCCTTTGAATTTACACCACTCATTAATGCAGGCAATTGAAAAGTAATTGACTTTCCTCCACCAGTAGGAAATATAGCAAGTAGTGATTTATTTTCTACTGCTGCCTTTGCCGCTTTCTCCTGTAAAGGTTGACCACCATATTTTCTAAAAGAATTAAACCCAAAAAATCTTTTTAATCCTTTATGAATATCAAGAGCTTCGTCACAATAAGGACACCCTTTTAAACATGGCTTATTCCTTAATAAAAACATAATTCTTTTAGTTTCCGGGAAATTTTTCAACACCCATGGGGGTGTAATGGAATATCTGCTTCTTGCATTTATTAAAGCTAAACAATATGCAAGTTCAATGGAACATTCAGAAATTATCTTTGAAATATTTGCATTTTTGCACATTAGTGAGTGAAATCTATTATCAATTAATTTTTCTACATTTGTTTCAACACTTTTGTAACCAACATAGTCAAAAAAAGCACTAAACTTATCTTTATCTTTTAATAAAATATAAAAGATGCTTTTTAACTCTTCATCTATATTCTTAAAAGCTTCAACTTCATCATAGAAAAGATTTTTAGCTTTTATTGAATCATTTAAAGGATTATTCATTTCCTCTGTCTGAAGCTTATCGTCTTTTAACAGGGCATGATAAGGCTTAGCTGGAAACATTAGAGGTGAGAGAAACAAAGTGTCAATAATATTTAAGTCTTTGATTTGTGCATCTTTAATTGCACTTTTAATATATTTTAAATCGTGATTAAAAATATTGTGACCACAGATAAATTTTGAACCCTTTATAAACCTTATAAAATCAATAACAGAGTTAGAGTGAAATGGACTATCATCTTCCCTAACACTTCCAATATCGATAATTTTTTTACTTTTTGAATGAATTTCCGTATCAATAAAAACAATTGAATTCATATTCTTCCATTCGACATTATCATATTTGTTACAGTTATATTTTACAGTTTTTAAGCTTGACTGTCAATGATGGGGTAAGGCTTGCAAAGCTGAAACATAGAAATTAAACAACCACAAATTTTTGTATTAAAATAATATTTTTTATCAAAAATATTATATAGAATAAATTTACTTGAAATTTATTTAGAAATTAAATATAATTGTCGAGTAAGCAGTTATTCTTTAATGCTTAAGAATTATAGATTACAATGCATATTGTCTTGCTAAAAATCAACCCCAAAAGTCAATATGAATATTATAGAATATATATCAGCAGATTATAAAAACTGATTAGGAGGAAAGTATATGTTAGATTTAAAATTTGTCAGGAGTAATCCTGAAGCTGTTAAAGAAAATATGAAAAAAAAATTTCAGGATAATAAGCTTAATTTGGTAGATGAATTACTCGAACTAGATATCCAGCATAGAGATGCAAAGCAAAAGGCAGAAACATTAAGAGCTCAAAAAAATAAGATTTCTAAAAAAATTGGAGCATTAATGTCAAAAGGGAAAAAGACTGAAGCAGAAGAAGTTAAGAAACAAGTTACTCTAGATTCAGAAGAACTTGCTAAATTAGAAGTTATAGAAAATGAATTAGGTACTAAAATTAAGGATATTATGATGAATATCCCAAATATAATTGATGCTAGTGTGCCTATTGGAAAAGATGATAGTGAAAATGTTGAGGTAGAACGATTTGGTGAGCCAATAGTACCAGACTTTGAGATTCCCTATCATACTAAAATTATGGAAAATTTAAATGGAATTGATTTAGAAAGTGCCCGTAAAGTATCTGGACATGGATTTTATTACTTAATGGGTAACATTGCAAGGCTTCATTCGGCAGTAATTTCGTATGCAAGGGATTTTATGATAAATCGTGGATTTACATATTGTATTCCCCCATTTATGATTCGAAGTGAAGTAGTTACTGGAGTTATGAGTTTTTCAGAAATGGATGCAATGATGTATAAAATTGAAGGTGAGGATCTTTATTTAATTGGAACAAGTGAACACTCTATGATTGGAAAATATATAGATACAATTTTACCTGAGAATTCCTTACCACAAACTCTTACCAGTTATTCACCTTGTTTTAGAAAAGAAAAAGGTGCACATGGTATGGAGGAAAGAGGAGTATATAGGATTCACCAATTTGAGAAACAAGAAATGATTGTTGTTTGTAAACCAGAAGATAGTATGATTTGGTATGATAAGTTATGGGAAAATACAGTGGATTTTTTCCGTTCATTAGATATACCAGTTAGGACATTAGAGTGCTGCTCAGGCGATTTAGCAGATTTAAAAGTAAAGTCAGTTGATGTAGAAGCATGGTCTCCTAGACAGAAAAAGTACTTTGAAGTAGGAAGTTGCTCAAATTTAGGAGATGCACAGGCTCGACGCTTAAAAATCAGAGTTGAAGGGGAAAATAATAAATATTTTGCTCACACTTTGAATAATACCGTTGTTGCTCCTCCAAGAATGTTGATTTGCTTTTTAGAAAACAACTTAAATAAAGATGGTTCTATTAATATTCCATCAGCTCTACAGAGTTATATGGGTGGTATGTCTCTCATTAAATAAATTGAATGCAAAACTCCATTTTTTTACAAAATGGAGTTTTTTTATGTATTAATTTGAATTATTTAAGTGCTATTGGTTTGCCAATGCATTACAATGATTTTCGGACTCCAATTACAACAGTTTTTAATCTAGTGCTGCACTGTTAATATCATAAAATGCCCAGTGTGAACTATCAACATCTTCAAAGATTTGATTCCCTTCATATAAAGGTTCTATTTCTAAAATTCTATTTATTAGGGTGACACTTTCTGCCCTGTTTATCATGTTTTCAGGTCTAAATGTACCATCAGAGTATCCCTTTATACTTCCTGTATCTGCAAGATGTTCAATATAATCTTGTGCCCAGTGACCTTTAGTATCTTCAAATCTAAAGTCAGTTATTTCTGAGGTACTTATTTCCTTTAATGTTTGAAGAAGCTTAAAAGTAACTGTTGAAAATTCTGCCCTTGTTATATTTTGATCAGGCTTGAATGATCCATCATCATAACCTTTAAACAATTCCTTATCTGAAACAAGTAAAATAGCTTCTGCTGCCCAATGAGATTCATCAACATCTGTATAAGCTATATTTTCACCATAATTACCCAAGTCTTCTGCTTTTAGTATATTTGCTAAAATAACCGCTGCCTCTGCACGTGTAATATGTCTTTCGGGCCTAAAAAGACCATCCGAGTATCCTTTTATATATGCTTTGTACTCGCCTGTACTTAATGCTGGTTTTTCTTCTTCTGGTTCTTCAATTTCTTCTGGCGTTGGTTCTGGTGTTGGAGTTGGCGTTGGTGTAGGTGTTGTTTTTGGTACAACGCTGCTATTTTTACTTTGAGGTCTTGGTGTAGACTTTGGCTCATTGTCAGATGGCTCTTCTGTTTTTTCATCTAGCCCATCTTTTTCCTCAAAAGCTTTTATAACTTTTTCAAACAAATCACTGTGTTCAGTTATTTTTTCCTCACTTCCCCACACGCAATAATTACCTTCTTGGGCTAATTGTTCAAACAATATCGAAAATTCTCTAATATCTTCTAATGTTGTACTCAGGATTTCTTCAACAACTTGAACTGCTGAAGTATCTGAATTTGAAATATATGCATTTTGAGCCCCCCATCCACGCGAACGAGAAGTACTAACTGAAAGATAGTTTCCTACTGAACCAATTATATAATTTTCCATCTGCTCTTCTGTTAAATACAGATCTTCAAGAAACATAGAAGTATAATCGTATAAAAGTAGTGTTTCTTTCAAATTCGGATCATCCCAGGATATTAAAATCATATTTCCATTTCTCTCTATTCTAAATTGCCCTCCATATGCACCAGACATTCTCATAGCATTGAAAACAAAATCATTTACTATATTATCCAGCACAATAAACTTACCATTGTATTCATAATCTAAGGACTCATTTAAATTATGACCTTTTGCTACAAACTGAACAGATGTATCATCCATAAACCCTTCATTTTTCTGGTGTTCTTCTAAATTATAAGTTATCTTTTCAGCTTCAACTGGCTTTAATGCTACTTCTGCTACCCTCTCTATTTCCTCTTTGTACAATGAATAGTTGTTTTCTGAACATGTAATTCCAATTATCAAATCTTGTTTTGGAAATGCAAGCCTGTATGTTTCTTCTAGTTTTGCAATTACAGTTTCAGGATTTGTTTCAAGTAGTTTTTCAACTTTACATAGAAAATCGTAGTAGTCTATACCTGTTATTTCATTATATAATGATGCCTTAGAATTATAAGCTAATACCCTCCTATAAACATAATTAACTGGATTTCTATTTTTCATACTATTTTTTTGAGCCGCTACAATATCCTTTATTCTTTCAATTTCATCAAATTTACTATTGTAAATTATCTCATTTACTAAGTCCATAGTATCTGAAAGATTACCTATAAGATTATAAAAGGATACATCAAATTTAGGATAATATTTGTCTGGATCTTTAGCATCTTCAATTGCATAAACACCAAAATCTATCCCATCAGTTAGCCTTAATTCATTTTTCCTAAGCTCATTATAACTATAATTCTCTGTACTAACATTTCCTAATAATTTATCTAAAAGAAACAAATACTCAAGATTATCTTGTGGAACTCGTGTTGTATCAAAATACATATCAGTATATGCTATTTCTCCCATATCAGAAGGTGTATATACTATTTTTATATCTTCAATACTCTCCTCATTCACCTCTGTTCTTCTTATCTCTGAAGTATCTATATCTTCCATTGTAAGAGTTGGAAAGGTTTTTAACAGTTCTTCATCATCTGGTGTATTGTACCAATTTAGTAGTTCTATATTTTCTATTATTAATTCTTCCAATTCTTCTTCGCTAAGACTTTCCTTGTATTCTTCTAGTTCTTTTCTGTCTGCAAGGTCTTTTTCTTCTTGAAGTCCTGAAACTGGTTTAAACACTACAAATCCAGTATGATTACAATTCAAAAGATACTCCTCTATTAATTCTTCAAAATATCCGTCATCTATTTTCGCCCTTATTTCATCAATAATATCGTATGACAATTCAAATCCATGGTATAATGGTTTTTCAGCAAGCCAATTTGTAGCCACCGTTTGAAGATTTGTAAGCCATGAATCTGTAGTTTCTTGATAAGAATTAAGCTCTAGATTATCTATTAGTAAATCCACAAATTCTTTGCTAACTTCTCTGTCCATCCCTTCCACTACAAAATTCTCCAACGTATCTTCAACAATTCCTACAAACAAGTCTTTTTTATCTTCATCAGTTCCTGATAATAATATTTCAAACCTAGGTTGTATATAATCATTTCCATAAACTACACTTAAATTATCATCAAACCCAGCGTCAACTAATGCATTTCTTAACGGTGATTCATCCAGCATAAGGACATTCGCTATTAACATTAATCCCAAATCTCTTTCGTGATCCCCAAAGTCATCCAGCATATAATTTAGGGATAAAAATGTTTTGTTTTCTGTTGTTTCCCCCATAGGTATTGAATACTCAATCTCTCCTTCTAACATAGCTCCAGCCTCTTCTTGCTTTTCTATTACAACTGACTCTCTTTTGTCATATTCAACAAGGTATTCATTATTTATATATTCTAAATAGGTAAACATATCTAAATCTCCATAGAAAAAGAACATTGCATTAGATGGATGATAATATTTGTGATAATACTCTTTAGTTTCTTCATATGTAACATGTTTAATATATTCTGTTTTTCCAGCTGAATCATATCTGTATGGTGTATCTGGATACAAAACTGAATTTACGCCAGTTAAAATTTTTCTACTTGGTGTTCTTTCATCCCCTTTCATCTCATTATAAACTATTCCATTATAGACAATAGGATCTTCTTCATTTAAAATTTCTTTTCTTATTGCTTCTTGCTTAAATATTCTCTCATCTTCTAAAAATCTAGGTGCAAACATCCCATCAAGATAAACTTTCATACAATTATATAAATCTGTTTCATTTGTACTTGAAATCGGAAAAGATGTATATAATAGATGAGTGTATGCATTTACAAAATTAGCATAAGAATATGAATTTAGTAATGAATATGTATTTTTAAAAGGATATTTTTCAGATCCCCGAAGTACTGAATGCTCAATTATATGCGGTATCCCTTTATTATTCTCAGGTGGGGTTTTAAAATTCACTGCAAAAGCTCTATGTGTATCACTATTTTTTTGCCATAAAAGTTCTGCCCCCGTTTTTACATGTGTAAAAGTATAAAAAATATCATCTTGGTCTTCTACCTCAATTATCTCTTCACATTTAAAACCAAAATACTCGTTACCTTCTTCAAACTTCGCATTAACTTCTTTTTCCGCAAATACAGGCTGCACAAAAGAAGCAACACTTAATACAATAGCAATTACAAGTGCCAATACATTATTTTTTCTCATTCCTACCAACCCTTTCAAAATAATTATTTATTGAATGCAAACTAAGGAATGCTCTGGAAATAACTAAATAATAAGTTCCTCTCTAAAATCAGGTTTTACTATTAGCTTATTTCTTATTCTAAAACATCATGATTCAGCTTGCTAATTTTCGGCATCTAAGGCTTTAATTAATTATATCTAAAAGCTTTCTCAAGAAAATTCACTATAGCCCATAAATTTTTACAAGAATTAATCTTTTTACAAATTCCTATACTCTATAAAAACAATTATGTGTTTTTGCCTATAAAAAAATCATTGCTTTTAGCATAACTATATTTTTAAAACTATATAGATTTAATTAAATCAATCATAAACCATAGATTAATTTTAGAACATGCAAGATTAAACGCATAAATTTGAATATTTAGAAGTGAAATTTAATATCTTATTCTATAATTTGTTTAATAACCTCATTTCCCACTTTACCCCCTTTATATCACTTTAGAACATGCTTTCTTTTAATTTTTTCTTTGTTTATTTTTTAACAATTCAACACAATTTAAAATGAGCACTTCACTTCTCTTTAAGATTAATTACGTTCACTGTTCTCCCCTTGCATTCAATATAATTATATTTTAAACTGTTTTTAAGTATTTGTCAATAGGTTGAAATGGATGAATACAAAAACTCAACATAGAATTTCTCACAAATTAGCCTCTCTTCTTTCCTACGGGTGAATGTTATTTATGTGAATGGAAATATGGAAGAAACATTTTTCCTACTGATGCATTGACTGATTATATTTTTTGTGATATAGTACATTACAACACTAATGTACTATATCACTCTTTTTATATGGAGGTGTATATGTGAAATTAAATACCAATGGCATGAAGCCAATTTATGTTCAAATTGCACAGTGGCTTGAAACAGAGATATTGTCTGGAGCTATTATGACAGATGAGAAAATCTACTCCCAATATCAACTGTCAGATATATTTAATATCAACCCTGCTACTGCTGCTAAAGGGCTTAATATTTTAGCTGACGAGAATATTTTATATAAGAAGAGAGGGTTAGGTATGTTTGTGACAGCAAATGCTAAAGAAATAATAATTGCAAAGCGCAAAAATCAAACACTTAAAGGTCTTATCAATGAAATGATCTTAGAAGCTGAGCGTCTAGGTATCAGTGATGATGAACTATCAAAAATGATAACAGAAGCTACGAATCAAAGAAAGGAGGCATAATTGTGAACACAATAGAATGCATAAAACTAACCAAAAAATATGGCACCAAAAAGGCATTGAATAATATCTCTTTTACAATTGAAGATAATAAGATAACTGGGTTAATTGGGCGAAACGGAGCTGGCAAAACAACTCTTTTAAAAATACTAGCAGGCTTTATTAAAAAAACTTCAGGTGAGGTTAATGTTTTTTCCAAAAATCCTTTTAACTCTCTTTATGTATCATCAAATATGATATTTATTGATGATAATATGACTTTTTTAAATAATTTAAACCTTTTAGAAATATTAAAGTCTGCTTCAAACCTTTATCCAAATTGGGATATGAATCTTGCAAAAGACCTGTTAGAGTACTTTTCATTAGATTTTAAACAATATCACCAAAAGCTCTCAAAAGGTATGAAAAGTGCCTTTAACTTAATAATCGGAATTTCTGCTCGTTGTCCACTTACTATACTAGATGAGCCAACAACAGGCATGGATGTCGCAGTTAGAAAAGACTTTTACAGAGCTCTACTAAAGGACTATATTAAGCACCCTCGCAGTATTATTATTTCAAGTCATCTTTTAAATGAAGTTGAATCAATTTTAGAGGATATTATACTTATAAAAGAAGGCACTAAATACCTACACCTTCCAGTTTCAGATATTAAAACTTATGCTGTAGGTTTGAAAGGCCAAGTGTCTGTAATTGAAGATGTTATTAAAGAAAAGGAAGTATTACATAGGGATAACCTCAGTAAAAACAGTACATATGTAGTGGTTAAAAATGACTTTGAAAATTCAGAACTAGATGTTTTCAGTGTATCAAATGTTGAAATTTCATCGGTTTCTGCTGATGATTTATGTATTTATCTTACAGGTAGTAAAGAAGGAGGTATTGACAGTGTTTTCGACAAAAACTAGCTTATTGAGTATTGTTAAAAAACAGTACTTTAACAAACTAAATCAGTATTCAAATATAGTATTTGCCCTTGTAGCAATACAAATATTTACATTGGCAATTTCTTTTACTCTTTACGGAACCTCAATTCGCAGGTTTAATCCTTTTTTTGTAATTGACATACGTTCCTATGCCGACGAAATTGCTATTGTTTTTACAATGATTTTTGTACTTATAGCATCTGCCATTCTAAGATCAAAAACTTACAGGGATATGGATTTTAACTTTATCTCTAACCGATTAAGCTCCCAGTTATCCACCATTGGTTTTTTGCTAACAATAGTAGTTGCAGGAAGTACTTTTGCTGTTTTGTCTGGATATATGTTAAGAGTCTTAAGATATTTTTTACCAATTTCAAAACCATTCTCCATAATAATGTCTCATATATCCTTTCAAGACTTTTTATTAAGTGTAAGCATTATAACATTATATCTTTTGCTTTTTTCAGCATTAGGTTATTTTATTGGTTCATTGATTTATTTTAATAAAATATTTGCGGTATTATTAACTGTGCTTTTTTTAACTATAATTTTTTTTAGAATTGATTATACAGTATTTGTACATAATTTTTATTTTCATGAAACCAGTATTTTGGTTTTTACACTTAAAACGCTTATACCTTCGATAGTATTATTTTTGCTTTCAATAATGCTAACTAAAGAAAAGGAGGTTCGACTATGATTAACCTTATATTTCTTTTATTTTTCATCTCATTAATTATACTTGCATTTGGAATAAACTTAAAATCAACATCTTTTTTTAACAATTGGATATTTCATAAATTGAGCAGATGGGTAATTGTTGGATATGCCTTTCTACTTATTTTTTCAGTAGTTTTATTTCATGTGATATATTATATGAATATTAACAAAACCAATTTAAATATAGAAGATACCCTAGTTAATTCCACTGATAAATATCTGGATAATGCTATTAACGAAGAATTACTCCAAGTACATAACACTTGGAAATTTGAGCTTGATGATGACATCTTAACTCTAGATAGAGATGGGGTATGGCTTCAAATCGAAAAAATATATCTACAAAGACTAGAAAATCTTAGTGGGGAAATTGAAATTGTACATTGCGCACCTAAATATATATTTGGCGACATTGATTGTACCGAAATAAAAGATCCCATCCATGTGAATTATGAAAATAATACTTTAAAAATCTTAAAGCAAGAAAAGAGACACAATATAACAATTTCAAATGTTGATAAGAATTTTGCTATTTCTCAGTTTTCGTCAAATTCTTCTAATTTTAATAAAGATTATGTGTTTGATAACTATAAAAACTTTATATGTATTTATATACCTGAAGATATAGAAATCGATTTTGCTTCAAATTTTGCTTCAAATAATATGAAGCTTCTAAAGGAAGGTTTTGTATATGCCCCCTATCCTATCAAATCCAACTAGTTTTATACTTTGCTGATAATCCAAAGCAACTTGCATATTAGCTATTATATTTTACAAGGTGGAGTTTTACTCCACCATATTTGTTTTATATTTTTATCTCAGACTTTAACCTGCCTGTTCTAAATGTTACAATGAACCCAGTGAAAAATATCAAACTGCCAGCAATAAAGGGATAATACATATTTATATCAAAAATCATTCCTGCCAGTAATGGACCTGCTATCCTTCCTAACGCCATGTAAGATTCTGCAATTCCCATTGCTTTTCCCTGATTAGATGTTGTATTTTTTGAAATATACGCTAAAGCTGAAGGCTTTAGTAGTGAGATTACAAGCATAAAAGTGCTCATTGCAAGTATTATAGTAAAAAAACTGTTTGCCAGTACCATCAGTAAAAATCCAAGTACCCCTCCAATTAATGCCATGGAAATAGTTTTTGCTTCTCCAAATCTCTTGGTCAAAGGACCTGCCAGTAAACCTTGTGACAGTGCATACATAAGACTCATTGCCATAAGAATTGTTCCAATTTCCTCAGGGCCATAACTAAATCTTTCTAATGCATATAACCCGTATATACTTGAAAACATCGTCTGACCAAATATAGATATAAAGGCTATTATCAATCCAAAACCTATAGGAGTAAAAAGAGTTTGCCATAAACCTTTAATTTGAATAAATTTTATTTTTGTTGCTTTACACATATCTTTTTTAGAAAGTGACTCTGGAAGACATGTTAATATTATCAAGAAAGTCAGAAAACAAAAGGCAGAAGCTATATACATAGGAGTGGATAAGGAATTTGAAGCCAACAAACCTCCTAGCCCTGGACCTAGTATTACACCTATTCCAATAGCCCCTCCTATTTTCCCCATTGCTCCCCCTCTCTCCTCTTTAGTTGTACAATCGCCTGCGTAAGCCTGAGCTGCAGGTATTGCAGCAGATGAGAGCATTCCTGAGAGTATTTGAGCAAGGTAAAGCATCCACAGTTTGTTTGCAAGAGCCAATAGTATCATCGCTATTCCCATGCCCGTTAGGCCAGTTAATAATATAGGCTTTCTTCCATATTTGTCAGACAATCCTCCCCATATAGGTGCAAAGATTAGCTGCATTAGACCATAACTTGATATCAATAGTCCATAATGTATTCCCCTACCTCCTAAACTCTCAATATAAAATGGAAGTACAGGCATTACAATTCCATATCCCATCATAACAACTATTAAACTTATAAATAAAATAATCATATTTTTACTTTTCATTATTAATCCCACCTTTCTCTTGTAACATACCAACCGCCGGTATGTCTTGCATATAAACTACCGATATTTTAATTTTCAACAGCTAAACTAATACTTTATATATAAACACTTAGACTCACTACTTTAGGAATAACGCCCTCAAACCTCCGATGATTTAACAGGTTTTGACAACGAGAATCAGATGTTATTTCTTAGCCATTACTTAAATTGATTCTAAACATTTGATATTTCAAAAATACTTTTATGACATGTACATTTCCAATGTTTAACTGCTTATTGTTTTAATACTCCCGTCTTCTCCATTTACTCTAACCATCTGTCCATCCTTAAGTTCCTGTGTAGCTCCAGCAACTCCAGCTACTGCTGGAACACCGTATTCTCTTGCCACAACAGAACCATGTGATATTGATCCGCCTGTTTCCATTATCAGTGCTCCTATCTTTAAAAACAGTGGTGTCCATGCAGGATTAGTACCTGTAGTTACTAATATTTCACCTTTTTCAAGTTTATTACCATCTTCCGGATTGTGCAAAATCCTTACCCTTCCTTCGTATACACCTGGGGATACAGGTACACCATATAATCCATCTTCTCTTCTTTGCTCCACTGCTGAATAAATGCTCTCTCCAGTGCTGGTTAGTAATCTTGGAGCGGCTTTTAAAAAGTTTCTTTTGTATATTTCTTTATTATTCTCTGCTATTTCTTTAAGATTTTTATTTGATCTTATATCATTAAATCTTACATAGAATATATCCATTTTATCTTGGAATCTTCCTGCCTTCTGAAGTTCTTTTCCAACTTCTATATATAATTTTCTCAACATACTCAAAAGTTCTGTTATGAAAAATTTTGACTGCTCTCTAATGCCAAACATTTCTCTGAAATCTTTAAGCATCTTTTCAACTCTTTTAGCATCTTTCTTTTGACCTTTTTCTTCTAAATTTCTTTTTATCCTTTGTATTGCCATTTCTGCTTCTTCTTTGCCCTTATAAAATCTATCTATACCTTCCTGATAGTTCTTGTTATCAATATAAGTATTAATTAAGTCTAAAACATAGCCTGGTTCTTCTTCCCATGTAGCAACACCTACATCAAGCTCAACTGATGATTTATGCCCATATGTCTTCATAAACTCTTTTATCTCTTTATCTGTAGCTTTAGGTCTTTTTCCTCTTTCATCATACTTTTTTGATAGTTCTAATATACTCATGCCCATTTGAGTGGTTGCACTGTGAGGAACTGATTTTTCTACAATATATAAATCTGAAATATCTTCTAAGTGCTTTTGCATTATTTTTTTTGCTTTTCCTATATAAGTTGAAGAAACTGCTACGTAGCATAGTAAAATTGCTCCATTCATTATGAAATCCCCAGTATTTTTTTCAATATATAAAAGTTTTTCTTCTATAGAATTAAGCTCTTTAATATCTTCTTTTAACTTTATAATTTCATCTTCTGAAACTTTTACAGCTTTCTTTCTCGCCTTTACAGGTGAAAAAATACCGTAAAAGAATTTAGTGCCTCCACTTAGTAAAAATTTACCTAATCTTGAATTCATTTTTCCTAATAATTTAACAGATTGTTTTTTGTCTAAAATTTCATCTCTGTTTCTTTCAACAAGCTGTAGTAGTGCCTTTGTTGTAACAGGATCCTTGTCAGTTTTATCTTCTTTTTTGAATTTACCCCAGCTCTTTTCGGTTCTCATAAAATCAGTTATGTCTAGAAAAAGCCTTCCTCCAACATTTTGATACCACCACATCCTATCACCATTAAATTTTTTCTTACCATATTTTAATATCAGTGAGTGAATACTTGACTTCATTAAATCTTCACCCATCGGTGTAAAAGGTTCTTTCATTGCTTGTGAGTAACTGTTCATGTTTAAAAATACCCTCAATCCATCTTTGCCCTTCTTTTTTTCTGGCATTGGATATAGTGAAGTTATAGGTCTTGTTTGCACTAAATAGAACTTACCATCCATATACGCCCATTCAATATCCTGAGAAGAGCCAAAATAATCTTCAGCTTTTTTTGCCATTTTATATAATTCATTAATCTCTGAACTGTTTAGTGTACATTCTGTCTTATTTTTACCCTCTACTTTTACAAGTTCAATTCCCTTTTCTTTTCTTACTGTCATTACACTTTTTTCTGCAATTTTTTCTTCTACGACACTTCCATTATTTTTATCTAAAATCCATTGATCAGGGTTTACTTCTCCTCCAACTATAGCTTCTCCTATTCCCCATGATGAATTTAGCAACATCTGATCTCTTCTGCCGTTTACAGGATTTGCTGTAAATAGAATTCCAGATTTTTTAGCATTAATAAGTTTTTGCACCACCACTCCATGTGCTAAGTTTTTATTTCCTATGTTTTGTTGTATTCTGTAGGACACTGCCCTAAAATTCCAAAGAGATGCCCAACACTTTTTAACATATTTGTGGAGTTCTTCTATTCCTTTAACATTTAAATATGTGCTGTATTGGCCTGCAAAAGAGAATCCTGGTAAATCTTCTGCTGTAGATGAGGAACGAACTGCCGTTTCTGGATTTCCTATTAATTCATAGCATTTATTAATATCAAAAAGTACATCCTCAGGTATGCTTCCAGCTTCAAATAGTTCCTGTATTTTATTTGAGGCCTTTTCCATTTCTTTTAAATTATCTTTGTTGATATTTTTAAGTATGTTTTCAATTTTGTCTTTAAAATTGTTAGCTTCTATAAATTTATCATATGCATCTGTTGATACCACAAAACCTTCAGGTACA
Source organism: Herbivorax alkaliphila (assembly GCF_030848475.1). Classification (GTDB taxonomy): domain Bacteria; phylum Bacillota; class Clostridia; order Acetivibrionales; family Acetivibrionaceae; genus Herbivorax. The sequence continues at coordinate 4,087 of NZ_JAVDDS010000037.1, read as the reverse complement.
GGCAATCCAGCCTTTATCATCTCTCCTAAGTTAGCTGCTTTTCCACCTGCTAATGAAAAATCATCTTTAGTAACATTTCTTAATAATTTTGTATTCATGATAATCCTCCTTCTTTTTATTTTATCACATAAATTTTATTTTTCAATACCGACCGTCGGTTTGTTCGGGGTAAAAAAATATTTCAGTTTTTTATCTTTGAAAATCTTTTTAAGTAAGATTCTCTAAACTTTATTGACTCACCTTTTAAGTTTAAAATTTTTTTAAACATTATTTCATAAAACTTTAACTTTTCATCTAGCTTCCTAATAAATTCTTCATAATCAACTTCATATAAGTCTATTACAAGTCTGTCAATTGAAGAATTTAAACTGTGAATTATGTTAGAAATAAATTCTGCCAGTTCTGTAGAATTAGAAGTTTCAAATAAACCTTCCTCCACTCCATCATCTATTAATTTTTTAAATAGTGCATTTAACTCTTTTCTTATTGAATCAGATATTTTTTTATCAAGCTTCAAGTTTCCCTCATTATTAAATACACCTTTTATTCTAGACCTTCTACTTTCTGAATTAGCTTTATATTCATTAACTGATGTAAATATTTCACTAACCTTTTGGGCAGCATTTAAATCTTTTCTTTCAATTATTCTTTTCATTATGCCAATAGCCCTGTCAACATACTCTTTTGCAATTATTATAATTACATCTTCTTTTGATTCAAAGTAATGATAAAAAGCTCCTTTTGAAACCCCCATTTTATCGATAATATCTTTTATTGTAGTTTTTTCATAGCCCTTTTCGTAAAAGAGTTCTAATGCTGTAGATAAAAATTCCTGCTTTCTGTCATCACTTCTATGTGTTACATCCATAAAACAAAACCTCCAATTTCCAGTACCGACCGTCGGTATGTTTTTAGTATATAACATTACCATTTCTTTGTCAATATGTTTTTAAAATTTTTTTATCTTAGAGTAAGATAAAGCTTCAACATAAAAATGTGGTATATATAGATGAAGGATTTAAAAACTGTAGAATTGTCTTTCCTCCACTAAAGTTAATTCACTCCTCAAATAATCTTTTATACTCCTTATATCCTTCTTTTTCTAAATCGTCCTTTAGAATAAATCTCAATGATGCAGAATTTATACAATATCTTAATCCCCCCTTATCATTAGGGCCATCTTCAAATACATGACCTAAATGAGAATCACCATATTTGCTACGCACTTCTGTTCTAGTCATACCGTGACTGCTATCTGTTTTTTCAACAATGTTTTGATGCTGCAATGGCTTAGTAAAGCTTGGCCAACCACTTCCTGAATCATATTTGTCTTTTGATGAAAAAAGTGGTTCTCCTGATACTATATCAACATATATTCCTTCTTTTTTGTTATTATAAAATTCATTTTCAAAAGGTCTTTCAGTACCATTATTCTGTGTTACTTCATATTGCAAAACAGATAAAGTTTCTTTTAACTTTTTATCATCTTTTTTGACTTTCCATGTCCTTTGGAGAAAGTCTTTACGTCCCGAACCTTCATAATATCTATTGTAGTGAAAATTATTTTTTTTATAATAATCCTGATGTTTCTCTTCTGCCAAATAAAATTTTTCAAATGGTATTATATCCGTAGCAATTGGCTTATTAAATTTCCCAATCTCTTCAAGTTTTCTTTTAGATTCTAAAGCTAATTCTTTTTGCTTATCATTATGATAAAAAATTGCTGTTTTATATTGCTCTCCCCTATCGTAAAATTGTCCTCCTTCATCGGTGGGGTCAATACTTTCCCAAAAGATATCCAACAATTTTTTATAAGAAAATATATGTGGATCAAAAGTTATTTGTACTGCTTCTCTATGACCTGTAGTTCCCAACACAACTTCTTCATAGGATGGTTTTTTAACATGTCCTCCACTGTATCCTGCTACAACATTATGTATGCCCGGCATTTCATCAAAGGGCTTTATCATGCACCAAAAACACCCACCTGCAAAAGTAGCTTTTTCTATGTTTTGATTTTTATGCATATTGTTCACCTCATCTTTAAAATGTATTATGTTTAATACATTCCCTAAAAAGACAGGTTGAATACAAAAAATTCACTCCAGAAAAAAATGAGACAAGAGAACCGTCCCCTTGTCTCTTGTCTTCCTGTCTTCTTATTAGCCAAATCCTATGTAAGCTATTCCACAAATCACTATAAAAACACCCAGCATTAATGTTACAACATTAATCCCTATACATGTTAGAAGTGAAATAACATATGTTTTCTTAGTACTTATATTTTCTAAATCTATCAGCTTATAATTTTTTATAAGTTTAACAACAAAAAAAGGTGTAATGATAATTGCTAATACTATTAATAAATAAAAAATAATCGTTGCATGTGGACTTTCACCTTCTAGTCCCCATATTAATATTATTTGATAAAATAGTGTAAATAGAAATTTACACGGGAACCAAACCAAGCCTGTTTTTATAATAATATCACCATATGGCTTAATCATAAATAGTACAATATACATAAGCAAAACTACAAATGCTATAATAAAAAAAAATACAGTAGCATCAAAACTACTCATTTTAAAAGGCAACCAAAATTTTAAAAAGTCTTCTTTATCTCCTAAAACAGACATAGTTAAAAATAAGTCAAAAAATACAGCATATATGCTTAAAAAAACTGAAATAAACAGACGACTACCAGCCGTATTATACTCTTTAGTAATAAACCTCCGAAACATTTAATCTCCACCCTATTCTGTTTTATTTTATATTTTAAATTCATCTTTTTTAAAAACCATTAAAATTATTCTTTATACTTTCACCTTCTTGACATTCTCACAAAAAATTCACTCCAGAAAAAATGAGACAAGAGAACCGTCCCCTTGTCTCACTTGACATTCTCAAATAATTTGCCATCAACACCTTTATACTGTTTCTTTACTTTTGAATGAATCAGTACTGTAATTGCCTTATTAGGACATATATTGACACATCTATAACAAAGAGTACATTTGCCCTTTTGTTCTATTTTTTTATCAATAACCTGAAGATTTTTCATAGGGCAAACCTCTACACATTTAGAACAGGCAATACAGTCAGGGGATATTTTTACATCTTTTTTCTTCCTTTCTTCTGACTTTAGAAAGTACTTCCTTTGAGAGTAAAAACCCAGCCCCTTAGAAAAAGCATTAAAACCTCGTTTCTTAATAACTTCATTTTTTATATTTTCACATGTCTTATACAACTTTTTGTCTACTTTCTTGAAAGCTTTTTTTATTTGTTCTCTATTTTTTATTGGAAGTACAGGAATATTACCAATATTGTTTGGCATATTAAAGTGCTCTGCATAAATCACTTCAAAATTTATGCCTTCTAATAATTCTATAAAAACCCTTGCCCCATCCCCTGAAAACATGGCTTGTGTACAAAAAATAATAAGTTTTTTCTCATTTAAGTAATTTTTATTTTTTGTTACAAATTCACGCAAAATCTGCGGAACGCATGACCCATAAATGGGATAGGAAAATGCAATTGTACTTGCAGTGGTAATGAGATTTTCAAAATCCACTTCTTCTTCAATAGAATAACAATCTCCACCCATTATTTCTGAAAAACGTTCTGCTAAATATTTCGAATTTCCTGTTCCTGAAAAATAAAGTGTTAGCATATGATTCCTTTCTTTTATTTAAAATAAATAACTAAAAAAATTAGCACTTTCCTTATTATATCAAAATCCAATAAAAATGGTAGCCTTTAATTTAAATATCTATTCTTATGTTTAGACTGATATGAATAAATAATAGACTAAAGGAACTTCAATTTTAGAAGTTCCTCTTTCTATACTTGAGAGTTAAAAGTTCTTGCCAGAACTTACATATGTAATAAGCTTGATACAAAGGTCTACCCATGGTAAATTAGATTTGCAAAACATAAAAAACCATAGGGGGTAAACGTCAATGTTCAAGCTTATAAATGAAATTTTACATCAATTTCGCATATGTTTCAAGAGGGAGGAAACATTTGGCTGGTTTGTAATTATAATAGTAGGTATGTTGATTAGGACAGATATGAGAGGAATATCATC